>JAJFKG010000038.1 GCA_021773335.1 Gammaproteobacteria bacterium | reverse complement strand
TCCTTGTGATCTGTCTTGATGACTCAAGTTTGTGGTAAAACTTTATTAGATCATGAGACGCTGTTGCGCGCAATACTTATCTGCTTGTTTTATTAAAGATTTTTTTCAAATTTCGCGCCGATTTGTCAGAGCCCGGATAAGTTGCGCAGCAACGCCATCCGGGAACAGCAATGGCAAACACCCTCCCCGGATGACGCGCGTACCGCGCTTACCCGGGCGACGGCTTACGTAGGAACAAATGCGCACGGCTCGTCCCACCCCTCTTGGGGTGGGACGCAAACACTATGGACGCTCCGCGTCCATCCATTAAATTAATTAGAGGCAGGCTGATTACCCGTGCTTGGCGGCGCTGGCGGATTCATATTCGTCGCTGGCATTTGGTTAGACCAAGAATTAGTAGAAGAAGAGCTGCTTGACGCATCGCCTGGCGCAGATGGTGGTGTGGTCGCATTAGCCGGTGGCATCATGGTTTGCGGCTGCGCAGCAGAGCCAGTGCCTTGGGGCTGTTGTGGCATCGCCGGACGTGTCTGAATGGTACCTGGCGCACCTTGTGGCGGCTGGCCTGGCATGCCGGTATGCGTTTGTGGCGGCGTCATAGGTTGTTGCGTAGTTGCTGGATGCATGGTGGTACCCGGTGATGGGCTGATAGCCATGCTATCAGGAGAACCTGACTGATGGTTATCAGCAACTTGAACCCCTTTAGTGCTGTCCATTGCATGCTTGCCATTGCTTGCCGCCGCGGTACCTGGCTGTGAACTGAGCTGATTAATCCCACCATTAATCGCATCACTGGCATCCGAACCATCACCTATCGCCTTATTAGGACTGGCATCAGAATTATTACCAGCAGCTGTGCCGTTTGCATCGGTACTACCCATTGTATCGGTGGTACTGCTATCTGCCGCAGGACTAGCGCCTGCTGTGGGTGCAGCAGTACTTGAGTCGGTTGCTCCATTAGTCATGGTGCCAGTACTTGTAGCTCCACCTTGACCAGTTGTTGTCGCCGCACTGCCCGTTGCATTAGTCGTTGTTGTCGTTGCACTCGAGCTGGTACTAGCGCCATTGGAATTAGCTGACTGTTGGTCACCACTCCCTTGATTACCTGAATGACAGCCCGCCAATAGCAATCCAGTCAATGCTATTGCTGATAACTTTTTATACATAGCCGCTTCCTTTTTCCTTATGAGGTTACACTAAATTTGCCGAATAGTTGCCCTATTCACCGGCTATGATACCAGCAACGCTGACAATTGCCAGACCATTGTGGCAGTGAAGAATACAACAGAAAAATTTGTTCAAAAATAGACTAGCTAGACATCAATATACCCGTTAGAATGCCAGCAGAATTCACAGTAATAGGTTTTCCGTATGACAGTAAAATCTCAGCGACTTATTGTCGGCATCAGTGGCGCCTCCGGTGCTATCTACGGCGTACGCTTACTCGCCGCCCTGCGCGACACTCCGATTGAGACACACTTAATCATGTCAAAAAGCGCGGAACTCACCCGTCAACTCGAAACCAATTACAGTCGTGAAGATGTCCACGCCTTAGCAGACCATGTACACAATAACCAAGATATGAGTGCCGCCATTGCCAGCGGCTCTTTTAAAACCCTGGGTATGGTAATCGCCCCCTGCTCGATGCGCAGCTTGGCGGAAATCGCCACCGGTTGCACCACAACCCTCCTGTCACGCGCCGCCGATGTCATCCTCAAAGAGCGCCGGCGTTTAGTTTTGCTAGTACGTGAAACCCCACTAAATAACGTTCACTTACGCAATATGCTCACCATCAGTGAAATGGGTGGCATTATTGCCCCTCCTGTACCTGCTTTTTATGCGCAGCCTGCCTCACTCGATCAACTAGTTGACCACACAGTTGGACGGTGCTTGGACCTCTTTGATATAGAAAATAATCTAGTAACTCGCTGGCGTGAGCAGGAATACACGCGCTAACGTATACCCTCGCATCTTCTGGGACGAGAGATATAACTACCATCAACACTGAGTGTTACTTAATAACACCACTCGCGCAGTCTGCCCAAGTACACAAAGACGTGTTTTGGGCAGGCGCATTCTGAACTTAGTGACACGACGTCTTTGCACAAACACATACACAGGATGATCCGCTGCATAAGCAGCAAACTCTGGCAAATTCATTGACCAACCATTATCGGGATGTAATTCACCTTGTAGTAAACCAGCATTGCGATCAGGTGAAATTGCCACCACGCGTTGTTGCGCATAATAAATCACTGACGCATAGCGCAAAATTTTACGATACACAAAAATATGGCGTGCCGCCTGTTGGTGTCGTTGCAATTTTTTAACTAAGGCGTACTCGGTAAACATATGCTGTGAGTCTTGCACCTCTTGCAAACTCGCAAATACTATCGGCACCATCAAGCCAGCAATCAACACTAATGGGATAATTGGGCGCTTGTGGCTAAAAAAGCACACGATAATTCCAACCATGCCATAAATCATCAAAATTAAAATTTCTATGGCAAAGAAACTTTCAAGTGCTTGCAGCTGTTGTGGCTGTTTACTGACAATCACTTCGACCGCTGCCAAACTAATAATGGCCACTGCTAAAGCAATACCAAATACACGTAACAATGGTCGTGCTCTACGCTCACGCAAATAATCATCGATACGAAATGCTAGCAAGAAAGCAAATGGAGGCAAGCCCATCACCGCATTATGCCACCCTTGTGCCGGTGAGATAAAAAACAATAATAACGGCACCAATAACCATAACCACAAAAAATTATTGAGCTCCAATTGTTGTTTATTGACATCCACTTGTGGAAAAAACAATACCGGTAGCAATAGACACCAAGGAAAAAAGCTCAATAGGATAAGTGGCAAATAAAACCAATGGTAGTAACTCAAGACTTGCTTAGGTGCGCATTCACCGAACAAGCACCATAGACTTTCCTGTTTAAAAAACATAGCGATAAAATGTGGCTCAGCTTTCATGATCAAAACAAACCATGGCAGCGTCACCACAAGCAACAACCCAATCCCAAACAAATTAAATAATTTAGGCAGTCGCTGTAAACGTTTAGCATTACTCAGCAAAAATAAGAGTACAGTACAGACAATCGCAAACGCGCTGGCAAAACCCTGACTTAAAATCAACAAACCCAAGGCGGTATAAAAGCCCCATAACCATAGTTTGCGCTGCGACTGATACCAGCGTAGGAAGCTTAGCATCACTATGGTCGCCAGACACACGACTAGCATTTCATTCGAGACTACGTGTGCCACAAACACAAAACCCAGACTCGATGCTAATATCAAACAAGCAAGTACGCCGATGCGCCGCCACTGTTGCTGCCAGCAGAACCACATCACACCGGCCAACGTGATCAAACCTAATATCACTGACACAATCCGCAGCGCAAACAAGGGTGCGGGAAAAACATCCCGCGCCAATACCAACAACCAATAGAAAAAAGGTGGATCACGCAAATATGGCATGAAATTGATTTGCGGCACCAAGTAATTGCCGGTTGCTAACATCTCACGTGCAACTTCGGCATTAATCGCTTCATAGTTGCTTAACGCAAATTGCAACAGACCATAGCTTAAGGTAAACAGGACAAATAATCCCAACAACACATAATCTAAGCCATCGGGCTCTTTATAACTTATGCTTGTGATGGGCTTAGTTTGCATGTATTGCGGGCTTCACATTAAATAACCGATAAAAATTTTGCGTCGTTTGAGCAGCAACTTCAGCATATTCAATATCGCGCAACTGCGCAATGTGCTCAGCGACATATTTAACATAAGCTGGTTGATTGGTCTTGCCGCGGTATGGTACTGGCGCCAAATAAGGCGCATCAGTTTCGATCAACATCCGATCTAATGGCACGCGTTGTGCGACTTCATGTAATTGCTTGGCATTTTTGAACGTCACGATCCCGGAAAATGAAATATAAAAATTCAAATCGATCGCGCGCTGTGCCATATCCCAATCTTCGGTGAAACAATGCATCACGCCTCCAATTTCTCGCGCATTCTCCGCTTCCATGATACGCAAAGTATCTTCTTTCGCACTGCGACTATGAATAATTAAAGGCTTGTTACTTTGTTTGGCTGCTTGAATATGATAACGAAAACGATTATGTTGCCAAGCCAAATCACCTTCACTGCGATAATAATCCAATCCTGTCTCACCAATAGCCACGACCTTAGCATCATTCGCCAAATCCAGTAGTTGGGCAACACTGACTGCTTCGCTACCCGCAGCATCATTAGGGTGCACGCCCACTGACGCATTAATCCAAGCATGTTGCTTGGCAATTGCTAACACCGCCGGAAAATTATCTAAATCGATGCAAACACATAGGATATGCTCAACCCCCACATCCCTTGCTGCCTGTAAGACCTTATTTAAGTCACCACCGTAATCCGTTAAATCTAGACAATCTAAGTGGCAATGTGAATCAACTAACATATTATTTAAGCAACCCTATTAATAGACCTTCCAACAATAATTGTGTATTCGGATTTGTCGCACTATTGAGCAAGCGCTTGGCATCCAATAATTGTTGCCACAGTGCAAATAGCGTATGCACATTATGGCGTGGGCCTAACGATTGTAACAACCGCTGTATCGCCTGCGGTTGGTTATATTGTAAAAACAAGGCATTAGTGTAACGAATTAAATCGATCAAGCACATTTGCAAACAATCAATGAAAAATGCCAAATTATCTTTATGCCACTTTTCCGCTAAGGTGCACGCATCCATTGTGCCAGCCAACAGCTCACATAAATCATCTAACAAACGCTGATATGCTTGCAACCGGTCACTACGCGCAAATTCCAATGCCGCTAATGGCGCATGGTGGGTTATATTTAGCAACTGTTTGGCATCTACCGCTGTCACAGCTTCGTCGTGCTGCAATTGTGCTTGCAACCACTCTTGTGCGATGTCACTACGCGGCGCAGCAAACTTCAATGTTTGACAACGACTGCGTATGGTCGCAATCAAGCTGTTGGGCTGATAAGTCACCAGCATCAATAAAGTCGCCGCCCCTGGTTCTTCCAAACATTTCAGTAACGCATTCGCTGCGGCTCGGTTCATGGCTTCAGCAGGCTCAATGACCACCACTCGATAACCACCCTGTTGTGATGTTTGACGCAAAAAGGTGGCGCATGCACGGACTTGATCGACTTTAATTGCCTTGCCCGTTTCTTCTGGCTGCAACAAGGAATAATCAGAATGGCTACCCGCCTTAACCCATTGACACGCCTGACATGTGCCACACGCTAACCAGGCTTGTTCAGCATTAGTATTTTTATTGACGGATTGACATAATATAGTCTGCGCTAAAGTATGTGCAAATCCCAATTGTCCTAAGCCGTGTTCTCCTGCCAATAAAAGTGCATGAGGGAAGCGTTGTTGTTGCCAACGCTGTTGTAATTGTTGCCATTGTCCTAACTGCCAGGGCAATGGGTAACGCCATGTTTGTGTCATGCTAACATCCCTTGTAATAACTGTGCTAACTGTGCTTGTACATTCTCTAAAGATTGGCTCGCATCAATAATACGATAACGCTCACTAAATGTCTTGGCGCGCTGTAGATAACAATCACGAATGCGTTGAAAAAATCCCAAGCCTTCTTCTTCGATACGGTCTTTGGCACTGCGTTGTTTGATACGTTCTAAACCCAGTTCTACTGGCGCATCTAATAAAATTGTCACATCGGGTTGCAAGTCAGCATGCACCCATTGTTCTAAGCCAGCAACACGCTGTTGCCCTAAACCTCTCCCAGCGCCCTGGTAGGCATAACTCGTATCAGTAAAGCGATCACACACCACCCACTTGCCAGCTGCTAACGCAGGGCGGATCACGCGTGCAATATGTTGTGCACGCGCCGCAAACATGAGTAACAATTCACAATCATCACTCATGACTTCCGTATGATGGCTCAGTAATACGTCTCGGATTGCTTCTGCGATCTGGGTTCCACCGGGTTCACGTGTCAAAACAAAATCTACGCCGGCATTATTTAGATACTCACTGATATACTCACGTGCGGTAGATTTACCAACGCCTTCGACCCCTTCAATATTAATAAAATATGCTAGTTGTTTTTTCATATTAGCTCGCCTGTTGGCACACATTCGGTAAATACAGCGGACTCATCTGACTGCTACGTAACGGGACAAAAGTGCCACTCCTGTTAAATAGCGCACGCCACGCTTGGCACGCTTGCTGTATCCCATATCTATTCGCGGTCACTTGCGCTTTCGCTTTATGGTTTTGTTGCTTGCGGTGCCTGGCTTGGCGTGATTTCGCCTTCACATGCCCATGCAATTGGTATTTTGCTACTGCGCGGTCATGTTGCCGCAAATTGCTTGAAAAATAGTGACTACCATCACCCTTGGCAACAAAATACAAATATTTGGTTTTTACCGGATGCATGATCGCTTGCAACGATTCTTCACTCGGCAAAGCGATCGGTGTCGGCGGTAAGCCACGATGCACATAGGTATTATATGGCGTCGACGTACGCAAATCTTTAGTCGTGATCTTGCCGTGATACTTGTCGTCCATACCGTAGATAACCGTCGCATCAATTTGTAATGGCATCTTCAGTTTTAAACGTCGTAACAGTACACCTGCAATAAGTGGCCGTTCTTGTGGCAGGGCACTCTCTTTTTCTAACAGTGACGCCAAAATCAAAGCCTGATACGGATCAGTAAATGGTAGATCTGCGGCACGAGTTGCCCACGCTTGTTGCAAGCGTTGTTGCATCTCATTATAAGCAAGCTGTAAAAAAGCCACATCCGTTATGCCAGGCCTAAATTGATAAGTATCGGGGAAAAAACGCCCTTCTGCGCGTTCCCCTGGATGCCCGATGCGTGCCATGATCTGTGCCGGCGGCAATCCCGTTAACGTGTGTTTTAAATAGGGGCTTTGGTTAATCACAGCCATCATTTGTGCAAAAGTCCAACCTTCAACAATCGTTAATGTTTGTGGAATGACATCACCATTGACTGTTTTATCAAGTAATTGTCCCGGGGTTAAACCCGGCTCAAAACGATAGGTCCCCGCTTGCAACTTACGCGTATCGCCACGCACCCGAGCCAATAGCTCGAAATAGCGCGGATGTTGCAATAAGCCCATTGCCGCTAAGCCCTTTGCCATCGCCTTTACACTGGCTCCCGGTTTTAAATCATAATGCACGATAGTTTTATCAGGAATGATCGGCGTATACATAAAATGTTTCCAACTCACGGCAAACCAACCGATAGCGACACTCAAAGCCACACAAACCACAACAATAGCGGTAATTATTAATCTGCGCATAGCATCCTTTTCATCGAATTAAACCCGAACCGTGTGAATAATTCAGACATCAATTTGCGGGTTAACGCACCCACTTGATAATTTGTCTGATCTATTTTTTTCACTGGCCACAGACCTATAATACTGTTCGTCAAAAATACTTCATTAGCGGCCAACAATTGTGCCCGCCCCACTGTACCGAGCATTACCTTAATACCTAGCTCGCCAGCAAGGCGTATAATAACATCTCGCAGGACACCCGCGACACCGCAATGATCTAACGCGGGCGTGATTAAGTTCTCACCACAACGCAAAAACAGATTACTCTTTGTGCCACACACAGGCATTCCATGGCTATCGCACAGAATACCCTCCGCAACATTGTGTTGTGCGCATTCGTGACTTGCTAAGACATTTTCCAAACGATTTAAGTGTTTAATGCCGGCTAAGCTTGGATTTATAGCGAGTTGGGTGCGGCATAGAATAGTCTCGATGCCTGCGTGCCAATAGGCAAGTGGGTACTCTGGCCAAGGATAAAGAGATAAGATGCGGGTATTATGCCTACGCTGTGGTGGGCAATAACCGCGGCCACCCTGCCCGCGCGTGATAAGAATCTTTAATACAGCATCATTCACTGATGTCTGTGCAAGTTTGTCTAACAAAAACTGCGATTCATGTTGTAACAATGAAAGGTTTGGTGGCACTAAATTGAGACGCTGACAGCCCGATTGCAAACGCTGCATATGAGCTTCCCAGAAAAGCGCTTGGCCTTGCTGGATTGCGATCGTGGTAAATAAGCCGTCACCGTATTGCAAACCCCTATCGGCTAATTCGATCGTCGTGTGTGATTGACCATTCACCAGGCAGGCTTGTGGCAAATCTGCAACCTCTATGTTGGATGAGACACTGATTGTCAGTTGTTACACTTTTTTGAAGATTAATGTGCCGTTTGTACCACCAAACCCAAATGAGTTTGATAATGCCACATCAATATTTCGCTCTTGTGCCGTGTGTGGCACAAAATTAAGGTCACAATCTTCACTCGGATTATCAAGATTGATCGTCGGCGGTACGACACTATCGCGCATGGCGAGAATAGAAAATATCGCTTCAACAGCACCCGCTGCACCTAATAAATGTCCCGTCATCGATTTAGTCGAGCTCACTGCAAGATCATAAGCATGAGCTTGGAAAGTCGTTTTTATTGAACGCGCTTCATTCACATCACCAATCGGTGTCGAAGTACCGTGTGCATTAATATAATCGACATCGGTGATATCAAGCTGCGCATCACTAATAGCATTACGCATCGAACTCACTGGCCCGTCAACACTGGGGGCCGTCATATGATAGGCATCAGCACTCATACCAAACCCAACAAGCTCAGCATAAATCTTTGCACCACGCGCTTTGGCATGCTCATACTCTTCAAGAATTAAAGTGCCTGCCCCTTCACCTAAGACAAAACCGTCACGCGCTTCATCCCACGGGCGGCTTGCCTTCTCAGGTTCATCATTACGCGTAGATAAGGCGCGCATTGCACCAAAGCCACAAAGGCCTAAGGTGCACGTTGCCATTTCAGTCCCACCAGCGACCATCACGTCAGCATCACCGTAGGCAATGGTACGTGCTGCATAGCCAATGTTATGCGTACCTGTCGTACACGCAGTGACAATTGAAATATTAGGGCCTTTAAAGCCAAAATTAATTGACGCATGCCCTGGTGCCATATTGATAATCACACCGGGAATAAAGAACGGTGAAATTTTACGTGAGCCGACTTTAATAAAATGTTTATGACTCCATTCAATCATCGGCAACCCGCCGATACCAGAGCCGATCGCCACCCCAATGCGGTGGCTATTTTCATCAGTTGTTTCAAGACCAGAGTCTTGCACCGCTTGTGTCGTGGCCGCAATGCTGTATTGGATAAAGATATCGGACTTGCGCGCATCTTTCGCAGACATATAGGGCGTCACGTCGAAATTTGGCACTTGACCGGCAATACGCGAATAAAACGTTTCTGTGTCAATATTCTCAACAGTGCGCACGCCACTGTGGCCTTCTTTGATGGCTGCCCAGGTATCTTTAACATTTAGCCCGACTGGGCTTACCATACCTATACCTGTCACTACTACGCGCCGTTTAGCCAACACAACAATGTCCTCTTTAATCTCTATCCCCGCGCACCGGCAAAGGGATCCATTTCTAACTTAAATCAGTTTAAATATACAAAACAGAGGACTCACGAGGTATGCACATTTCATCTAAAACTATAGAAGATGAAACCTACAACGCCACGCCTATGTCCTCTGCTTTCAATTCGTTTAGCTCGTACTCTCATTACCGATTCCCTGGGGGGGCTACCATTGCTGGTAGAGGGCATCGACGAGAAAGCAGCCGATTACTGTTCAGCTGGGAGGTGAGCTTCGATATAACTAATGGCCTCTTGAATGGTGGTAATTTTTTCAGCTTCTTCGTCAGGAATTTCAGTTTCAAATTCCTCTTCTAACGCCATTACCAATTCAACAGTGTCTAGAGAATCTGCGCCAAGATCATCAACGAAAGAAGAATCATTTTTTACTTCTTCTTCTTTAACTCCTAATTGCTCAACAACAATCTTCTTAACGCGTTCTGATACAGTACTCATTGCGATCATTTCCTCTTTGATTATTAGCTCATCGGCATTTGCCCACCTTGGGAGCCGCTAGTTTATTCAAAACGCTATAAGTTGCAAGGAAAAGTTACCCAACCCCCACAACCTGCTCACATATTGAACCAATCTGGGCAAATATGGCCATCATTCTAATCGTTTTATGCCCCCAATCGCAAGTAAAAACCCTGGCAAAGAATGGCAACATGTATTTATTTTTAAACCAAAAATACAAATTAACCGCTATTTTTTGCAAAAAAATTGACCTTGTTGTAAAAGTGTATACAATGTCAAGCTAACTGCTAAGTTGCAGTTGCGTAGTTGAAACAGCTTAAAATTCTAGACCGATTCCTTCATGTACCCACCATCTCCCCCTACCCGCGCAAGCGAATAGGCTTATGACTGAATCGCCGCTGAACTCATGCTAACTCGATGGAGAAAATTGATGCCTAATGAACCCTCACCTAGTGTAATACCAAATAACGAATTTATCGAACTTGATAAGTGATGCGGTTCTTGTGTAGCCTTGATAAGCACCGTAGGGGCGCATCAAGGAGCAGCGTTTGCTAATACACTCCCTTGATGCGCGCTATGCGCTTATCAAGGCTACAGCTGGGCTTGACACAAAGACAGTAGGCTACATTAGCATTTGTTCATACGTAAACCGTAGCCCGGATAAGCGCGGTACGCGCGTCATCCGGGGAGGGTGTTTGCGATTGCGGTTCCCGGATGACGTTGCTGCGCAACTTATCCGGGCTACCTCTGAGCTTGACTAGAAGACTGTAGGCTACACCAAGGCCAGCTTCTCTTGGCTTTAATATATTCATGGCTATGCTCATGGGGTTACATCAGCCCAGGATGACTGTTCACTTAAAGCCAGGATTTTGTGCGAAGGCGAGGCGCAGATTTTTTTTGCGAAGGAGTTTAGTTGGCCTAAATGACTGAAGCGTTTAAACGAGTATTTTGAGTGTGAGCGCGGCGCAGCGATTTTTTTACGAGGGAGTTTATATGAGCATAAATGACCGAGTAAAAAAATCGCCGCAACAAAGCTCACGCCCAAAAGACGACGTTTAAACCATGTACATACCGCCATTGACATTAAGAGTCTCACCCGTAATGTACCCGGCCTGATCCGACGCTAAGAAACTCACTGCCGCCGCAATATCTTGGCACTGCCCTAAACGTGCTAAGGGAATTTGTTTAAAGATCATTTCTTTTTGATCATCAGTGAGTTTGTCTGTCATATCCGTTTCAATAAAACCCGGGGCTACCACGTTCACGGTCACACCACGCACGCCGATTTCACGCGCGAGTGACTTCGAAAAACCAACCAAGCCCGCTTTTGCAGCGGCGTAATTAGCTTGGCCACTATTGCCCATGGTGCCGATCACTGAACCGATAGAAATAATGCGTCCCCAACGCGCTTTAACCATGCCTTTTAAACATGCTTTCGACATGCGGAAAATCGCGGTTAAATTGGTATCGATAATCGACTGCCATTCTTCTTCTTTCATGCGCAGCATAATATTATCACGCGTAATACCCGCGTTATTCACCAAGATTGCAGGGACACTGAACTCATCACTGATGGCCTTCATGGCATTATCAATGGACGTTTGATCGGTAACATTCAATGCTAAACCTTTGCCGTTGATCTTAGCCGTAGCAAATGCAGCAGTAATCCTATCGGCGCCCTCTTGCGTGGTTGCCGTACCAATGACTGTTGCGCCTTGCTTACCAAGCTCAAGTGCAATAGCGTGACCAATACCGCGGCTTGCGCCTGTTACTAATGCCACTTTACCTTTGAACATTATTCACCTCACAATTAATTATCAATGGATCCTCTACCTCAGCAGAGGATGACGTAGTAGAAAAAACTATGAATGAGCTGTATATCAGACCGTGCCTACACTCTGCGCACATGCCTGTAACGCTTGTTGCAAGCTAGCGGGATCATTAACGGCAAGCGCTGTTAACTGACGATCAATACGCTTATTCAAGCTCGTTAACACTTTACCTGGCCCACACTCGATCGCAAGCTCAACACCATCATTGCGCATATTCTCGATAGTCTCTACCCAACGTACTGGATGATAGAGTTGCTTATCTAAATTTTCGCGAATATCGTCTGGGTGTGTCGCGATCGTTGCATTGACATTATTAATAACAGGAATTTGTGGTGTTTGAATCGCGATAGTTTGTAAGTACTTGGCTAACTCAACAGCTGCTTCGCGCATAAGGCCACAATGTGAGGGCACACTCACGGGTATCATCTTCGCAATTTTAGCGCCGGCTTCTTTCGCCGCCACAATCGCTCTGTCAACGGCAGCGGTATGCCCTGCGACAACGACTTGCCCGTGTGAATTATAATTTGCTGGCGTTACCACATCATTATCGCCTTGGCTGACTTGTTCACAGACATTTTCTATCTGTGCGTTATCTAAACCAATGATCGCAGCCATTGCACCTTGGCCCTGTGGCACCGCTTGTTGCATGAGGCTACCGCGCTTGGCTACCAACTCAACCGCATGAGCAAATTCCAACGCTTGCGCACACACTAATGCCGTATATTCACCGAGACTATGCCCAGCCAATAACTGTGGCTGAGCCCCCTGTTGCTGTTGCCAAACCCGCCATACGGCAACACCCGCGGTTAATAACGCTGGCTGTGTATGCTGAGTTTGATTAAGGGCTTCTTCCGAGCCAGTTTGACACAAGTGCCATAAATCATAACCTAGCACTTGCGATGCTTGCGCGAACGTTTCTTCAACTTGAGTGTACTTTTGCGCTAATGCATTTAGCATGCCGACACTTTGTGAACCTTGACCGGGAAAAATAAAGGCAATATTTTTTGTCATTGTAATGTCCTTACTGAAGGTAGGTGTCTATGTACTTGTTTCAGTGACGTGAAAACAAAAGCTGATTGACACGTCTATACTTGCGTTCCAAACCCTAAATCCTAAGACTTAGGTTCTAGGCATCTTCTCTTTGCAGCAACTTGCCAACTTTACGGCTGATGCGCTGCGGTACATCTTTTTCAACTTCGAGCATAGCCTCTTTGATGGCATTTTGGTATGCCATGACATTAGCATTGCCGTGACTCTTAATCACAATACCCTGCAAGCCGAGGAAGCTTGCACCGTTGTAACGCGCGGGATCAGTACGCTTGGCCACATTCTTTAAGACGTGTAATGCAGCTAAACCAGATAACTTAGTAAGCCAGTTGCGATTAAAGCCATCTTTTATCTGTTGCAAGAGCATCTTTGCTAAACCTTCACTAGCTTTCAATGCAACATTACCCACAAAGCCATCACAGACTACGACATCAACAGAGCCACGATAGATGTGATCACCTTCAACAAAACCTACGTAATTAATATCATGTAAGTTAGTAAGCAATTCAGCCGCCTTTTTAACTAAATCATTACCTTTAATTTCTTCTTCACCAACATTTAACAAACCCACTCGCGGTTCATCAATTTCTTCAATCGCCGAAGTAAGCACAGAACCCATCACCGCAAATTCCACTAATTGTTCTGGTGAAGAATCAACGTTTGCCCCCAAATCAAGTACGCGCACATCTTCATTTTCCCTATCGGTTGGCAACACACTAATGAGAGCTGGCCGATTGACATTAGGTACCGTTTTTAAAACAAAACGCGCTGTCGCCATTAAGGCACCAGTGTTACCCGCACTCACACAAGCCTGCGCGCGCCCTTCTTTAACGAGGTTGATTGCCACACGCATAGAAGAATCTTTTTTGGTGCGTAGGGCTTGCGAGGGAGGTTCGTCCATTTCCACTTGCTGCGAAGCATGCTGAATAGTCAAACGCTCGGTATCTAAAGCGCGCTTAGCACGCAAATACTTACGCAAGACAGACTGATCCCCAACCATGATCAACTCAAGATTAGGGTGTTTTTTCAGCATTTCTAACGCGGCTGGAATTGTTACACGGGGGCCGTGATCTCCGCCCATCGCGTCCACTGCAATGGTTAGCATAGACTATTTATATCCTATTCTTCGTCGTCATTTGTGTCTTGCTTAACGACAACCACACGCTTACCTTTGTAATAACCATCGGCGGACACGTGGTGACGGCGGTGAGTTTCACCTGTGGTGGGATCGATTGATAAGGTTGCGCCTGTTAATGCATCATGCGCACGGCGCATACCTCGACGTGAACGTGATTTACGATTTTGTTGCACAGCCATAATGTTCTCCTGCAATCTGTTGGGTAGCTAGTTTAGCTATAGTTGTTGTTCTTCAAGCAACGTGTCTTTACCGTTTGCCGCCGGACACACATTTTCTGCATGCATTGGCACCATCGGCAAACTCAATAATAATTCGTCTTCGATAATTGCTGTCAACGACACTTGCAAACCATCGAGCTCTATCATGTCATAATGCTTAGGAAAAGCTTTCTCATTAACGTCCGTTCGTGCCGGGCTCAACGCGAATGTCGAAGCAATCACATTTTCTAAAGCTCCCAAACAACGTTGGCATTGCAAACTAACTGGACAAGTTACTTTGCCGCGCACGTATCGCCAGCCTTGTATATCAACGCCAAAATCTAACGTAGCGAATGCATCACCTATACGCCCTTCATACGCCAGTTGCGCTAAGCGCGGTAGCGCCTCAGCCTTAACTCGCCCGGCCATCTGCCGACCTAAATCAGCCAGTTGTGGCAAGTTGATACGTTGTGGTAAAAAGCCTTCAGACATAAGCGGGGGATTCTAGCTGATTACGCTAGCAAGTGTCAAAAACAACCAACTTAGCTACGATAGGATAAAACATGCAAAAAGTAATACTGGCGTCGAGTTCACCTAATCGACGTGCTTTACTAGCACGGCTTGGCCTTCCCTTCGCCTGTATCAGTCCCGATATCGATGAAAATCCACTGCCACACGAGCCCGCAGCACAACTCGTCGCCCGCCTAGCACAAGAAAAAGCTCAAAAAGTGGCCGCATCTAACCCTAACGCTCTCATTATCGGCGCCGACCAAGTCGCTACGCTCAACGGTCAAATCTTGGTGAAGCCTGGTAATCACGCCAATGCCGTCGAACAATTAACCCTGCAAAGTGGTCAGCGCGTAGCATTTTATACCGGCTTGTGCGTCCTTAATGCTAAAACCGGCAATATTCAAGTCTGCCGTGAACCCTTCTTCGTCACATTCCGTGACTTAAGCCCAAGCACTATCGAGAACTATCTGCGTCGCGAACAACCTTATGCTTGTGCTGGCAGCATTCGCGCTGAAAACTTAGGTATTGCCTTGTTTGCCAGTACACACGGCGAAGACATCAATGCGTTAATCGGCTTACCCTTGATTCGCTTAGTCAGCATGTTAAAGCAAGAAGGTATAAACGTAGTATAAACGTCATTGCAATTGCGCTAGCACATTTTGCAAGTCACTCGGCAACGGCGCTTCGAATTGATACGATTGGCGCTGCCCTGGCAAACTAAATTCTATGCGTGCGGCATGTAAAAATAAGCGCTTTAATCCTAAACGCGTGCATTGCTTATTGTAATCCGCATCACCGTATTTGCGATCGCCAGCAATTGGATGACCCAGATGCGCTGCTTGCACACGTATTTGGTGTGTGCGCCCTGTTACTAAGGCAACATCTACTAAAGTGGCATTAGTAAAATAATCTAAAGGCTTAAAATAACTTTCTGCATGTTTACCATCATCGACAACCCGCACGAGCCGCTCGCCGGATCGTAGAGTGTTTTTGCGTAACTGTGTTGTCACCGATTCACCGTCACTGCGCCATAACCCCACTAACAGTGCAAGGTAATGTTTTTTTACTTTGCCTTGTTTGAGCAAGTCATGCAATGCTTTGAGAACACGGCGTCGTTTCGCTAACAATAAACAGCCAGAGGTTTCGCGATCTAAGCGATGCACTAACTCTAGCGTTTGCGTATCTGGGTAAAGAGCCCGCATAATATCGATGACGCCATAGGCTAAGCCACTACCCGCGTGCACCGCCAACCCACTCGGTTTATTTAACACAATGAGATTGTCATCCTCATACAAAATACACTCACGCAATTGTGCCTTTTGTTGTGATGAAATACGCGGGCGTGCGTTCGTGTCTGGCAAACGCAACGGTGGAATGCGCACCACATCCCCCGCCAACAACCGATAATCAGGTTTAATGCGGCCCTTATTGACCCGTACTTGCCCAGTGCGCAACAGACGATAAATGTGACTCTTAGGCACACCTTTAAGCAAATATTGCAAAAAATTATCGATGCGCTGCCCAACCCGCTCATTGTCGATCGTAACGAATTGCAGTTCCTTTTTAATCAATGGCTTACCCTCAAAACACACGATACAGATTGCTATGTTGATTGAATACTGATATAGTTGCGCGGCCTTTTGGTGCTCGATATTAACCTAATTTTGGTAGTCGCGCACTTAGAGCGTCCCCTAAGCTCATCGCCAGCAGCGAGAGTTCAGGGACACGCCCTCATTAGCTAGTTTGGCCAAAATGGGCTAAGCTACTAATAAGAAACAAAATTCTTGTTAGATACAGATTTTCAGAGAATCGCTGGTAAACATCGAAAACCAGTACGGGCCACAAAAATTAGAACGGTGGCCTATAAGTCTCGACAGCGATAACGCGTCGAGCAATGAAAGAATTTAGGAGGCAGTTAGCCTGGATTGTTAAATTCGCAAGCAAAGTCTGCGGGTGAAGCATTAAAAAATGATTTACTGATGCCCAAGCGCGATGCGTAGGGCCGCATAGAACCAAGCGATTCGCTGATTCTGTGCCACTCACGGTAACCCGACATAGTTAAGCGTGAGGTAAAGCTTTTTGACGAAAAATGAACTCCCCGCACACAGCGGCCACACAACGTTAGTTGCATTGTCTGCTGTAGATTGCCAATTTAGCCTTCTGTAAACTACCTGCCATTGAATGAATTAAAGCTATTTGCAACAACGCTGTCTTTAAGACAGTTGCAAGTGGCTAAAGAAATTACGGAAAGTAACATGAAACGCATGCTGATCAATGCAACTCAGCCTGAAGAGTTGCGTGTCGCCCTCGTCGATGGGCAATACCTTTATGATATCGATATCGAACGCCCAAGCCGCCAACAGAAAAAAGCCAACGTGTATAAAGGCAAAATTACGCGCGTTGAACCCAGCTTAGGTGCCGCTTTTGTCTATTATGGCTCTGAACGCCACGGATTCTTGCCCCTTAAAGAAATTGCACCTGAATACTATACACGTCCATTGAATAATCCTGATGAACGCCCCAACATCCACGAAGTGATTCGCGAGGGCCAAGAGGTGATGGTACAAGTCGATAAAGAAGAGCGCGGCAATAAAGGTGCTGCACTATCGACTTACATTAGTTTAGCCGGATGCTATCTGGTATTAATGCCCAACAACCCGCGCGCAGGTGGTATTTCACGTCGCATTGAAGGTGAAGAACGCAGTGAATTGCGCGACGTTATCAACAACTTAGAAATCCCCGAAGGCGCAGGTATTATCGTACGTACCGCCGGCGTCGGCAAAAGCTTTGATGAATTACAATGGGATTTAAGTATCTTGCTTAAACAAGCCGAAGCAATTCAAAAGGCTTTCGAAAAGAGCCCAGCCCCCTTCTTGATCCACCGTGAAAGTGATGTCATTATCCGCGCGATTCGCGATCATTTACGTCAAGATATTAATGAAATCTTAGTTGACGACCCCGATATCTATCAAAAAGCACGTAAATATATCCAACAAGTCAGACCAGAATTCGCTAATCGAGTTAAGCAATACCGTGATCGTACGCCCTTATTTAATCGCTTCCAAATAGAGCGTCAAATTGAATCGGCTTTTGAGCGCGAAGTACAACTCCCTTCTGGTGGCGCCATTGTTATCGATCACACGGAAGCTCTTGTATCTATCGATATCAACTCTGCGCGTGCGACTAAAGGCGGTGATATTGAAGAAACAGCATTAAATACCAACCTCGAAGCCTCCGACGAAATCGCGCGCCAATTACGCCTACGCGACTTGGGTGGACTCATAGTGATTGATTTTATCGATATGAATATTTCACGCAATCAACGCGAAGTCGAAAATCGTTTGCGTGAAGCATTAAAGATGGATCGCGCCCGCGTGCAGATCGGGCGCATTTCACGTTTCGGTCTACTCGAAATGTCACGCCAACGCTTACGCACATCCTTGGGCGAAACAAGCCAAGCTACGTGCCCGCGTTGTAGCGGTCAAGGCAGTATTCGCGGTGTTGAATCACTCTCTTTATCCATCGTGCGTATTCTTGAGGAAGAAGCGTTACGCAATGCAAGGCGGCATGCCAATGAGAAGCTCGGTGCGCTGCGTGTACAAGTCCCTGTCGAAGTTGCCAGCTTTTTGCTTAACGAAAAGCGCGAAGATATTTCACGTATCGAAACTAACTATCACCTCAATGTTGTGATTATCCCCAATCCTTATATGGAAACACCGCATTACAAGTTGCAGCGTGTTAAGCGCGATCAAATGCGTCATGGACGCCAAACAGCAAGTCACCGTCTAATCGAAAAAACGGACGGCAGCCTCATTGAAGAGAGCACCCACACCCATATGGGCAACGTTGAGCACCCTGCTGTCGAATCGATGGAAATTATTAACCAAACTCGGGAAACTCAAGGCCTAGTAAAACGCCTATTTAGCAGTTTATTTGGTAGTGAGCAACAGGCCCCTGAAAGCGCCAACGAAGCAAGCGCGCAAGCAACTTCACAGCGTGAGCATAAGACACCCGACCAATCTCCTAGTCGCAGCAGAGATTCACGCCAACAAAGAGGCCGTAGCCGTTCCTCAAGCGGTGATAACCGCCGCCGTCGCAGTCCCTCAGAGAGTAAAGGTAAAGGCCGCAGCAGTGATACAACTCAAACAAAGCAAGCTACTCCCGCACAAGAAGGGGCTCAACAGTCTAGCGAATCATCTTCAGAAGGCAAATCTCAACAACAGCGTGGGCGTAATAGTCAGCGGCGTAGTAGGCAACGTTCAAATCGCGGGCGCAGCAACGCACACAACAACCAAGAGCGACGTAATGCCTCTAAGCGTGACGAAAAATTAGCGCAAGACTATCAAGAATACTCTGACTATAACACTGCAGGAGAAAAGCCTACCGAACAAGCAACGCCGAGTGACACTTCGCTGCAAAATGTTCAAGAGTACGAACAAACGCAGAAACAACGTCAGCGCCAACGTTCACAGCGACATCCTCAGAAAAAAGGCCCACATAAACCTGCGCCCAGCGTTGACACCGAAGTCCAACATATGCCAGCCAGCGACACGATCCCCGGTGAAGGTGAAGAAGATATTTTCGATACCCCGCCTCCGGTCGTCAGAGAAAAAGATTCATTAGTCCCACGTTTAGAAAGCGAAGAAAATACGCTCGATTTTGATAACGTTAATATTGACAGTGAAATGCGAGAATCATCTGAGCAAGGTCACACAGCTGAAACCAACTCAACTAACGCAGAAGGTAACGAAGCTTCCACCGACGCTACTGGTGAAAACCGTCAAAGAAACCGCAACCGCCGTGGTCAGCGTAATGGCCGACGACGTAGCGGACACTTGCGTAGCCATAGTCACGCAAAGCGCAAAAATCATCGCGAAAAAACTGCTGAGTCAGATGAACAACAAACTAATGAACAAAGCAAAAATGAGCCTGGTCAAACACAACAACCAGATGTAACATCAGACAATAAAGAGTAAAACTCATCTCCCATTAAGGCCGTCCCCACTCTCTGCCTGTGCCCTGTGGGTGGGTGCGGACGTAACAACGGACGCCCCAACCAGACGCACGGGGATATATATACCTAGGCAAGCTCATCACTGCTCACCGTACGTGCTTCTTCTTCAAGCATAACGGGAATCCCATCACGAATGGGGTAAGCTAAACGATCAAATCTACAAATCAACTCATTGGCTTCTCGCGCATAAACCAACTTACCTTTACACACTGGACACGCGAGAATATCTAAGAGCTTTTCATCAAGCATAGTGTTATCCTTCATTTGAGCTAATAACTGCTCTTATAATAACATAGGATTTACACAAAAGACTAAGATCGGGGTAACAGTCGAATAATGTTGTTAGATACTCAAAGCACCACGTTAGACTTTAGCCTGGCTGCAATTGACAGCAGTTGGCAATCTATTCTCGATACGGCCAGCACGCAGTTGGCGCCCGAGTACATAAACTATTTACGTGAACGCGATGATTGGCTGCCTGGCCATGCTGCCCTTTTAAGTGCATTTTCACTACCGCTTCCCAAGGTCAATTATATTTTATTTGGTGAATCCCCCTACCCGCGCGCAGCTTCTGCTAATGGCTATGCATTTTGGGATGCGGCCGTTGCTGATTTATGGGCTCCTACGGGCTTAAGCAAAGCCGTCAATCACGCTACCTCATTACGCAATTTCATCAAAATGCTGTGCGTCTGCCATGGTTTGCTCAACCCAGAAGATACCTCACAGACAGCCATTGCCGTTATCGACAAAACGCCGTTAATCACAACCATCGGTGAATTATTTAACAAGTTAATGCAATGTGGTTTTTTATTATTAAATGCCACTCTGGTGCTAAGTCAACGTGGTGTTAAAAAAGATGCTAAGGCGTGGCAACCTTTTATGGGCAAAGTATTGCACGAATTATATGCAAAACGCCCCAACATCGAACTCATCTTGTGCGGACGCGTTGCGCAAATGATTGACGCATTGCCCAGTGCGCAAGGCTTCAGAAAATTGTACGCTGAACACCCTTACAACCTTTCCTTTATTCATAATCCCGAAGTACAAGCTTTTTTCCGTCCATTCAACCTGTTAACGCGATCTTGACTATACTAGGTGTACAAGCCTGTCTAAATTATTATCGTTAGCCAGAAAGGCTGGGTTTTTGTAGAATGCAGGCCAATCAAAAATAAATGAGGCTGATTGTTATGCGTATTTTGTTGGTTGAGGATGACGAACTATTGGGCGACGGTGTGCGCGCCGGCTTAAGTCAGTACGGTTACACGGTGGATTGGCTCAAAGACGGACAGAGTGCCGATCGCGCTCTGCAAACTGAAGAATTTGATATTATCGTACTCGATCTTGGATTGCCTAAATTATCCGGTTTAAATGTCCTTGAAAACTTTCGCGCACGCGGCAAGCAGACACCAGTATTGATTCTAACTGCGCGTGAGACCGTGGAAGATCGCATTAAAGGTCTCGATAGCGGTGCCGACGACTATCTGACAAAACCCTTCGATTTAGATGAGTTATGTGCGCGCTTACGCGCTCTGCAAAGACGAAGCACTGGGTCAGGCGGCTCCCCAATCATTGTGCACGGTCCCATTGAGCTGGACCCTGCCTCCCACACGGTGACAGTTAATGGCGAACTCGTGAATATACCGCGTCGCGAATTTGCTTTGCTCCATAAACTCATTCAAAACGCTGGCCGCGTCATGTCACGTGAACACCTCGCACAAAGTCTGTATGGCTGGGGCGAAGATGTCGATAGTAATGCCTTAGAGGTACATATTCATAACTTACGTAAAAAAATCGGTAGCGATATCATTCGCACAGTACGGGGCGTCGGTTATATGGCCGAAAAAATTGAATGATCACTTCCATACGTAAATTTTTATTAATCAACTTGCTGTTGAGTGTCGCAGCAACGATCGCATTGACAGCGATCGGTAATCTACTCCTCGATAATAAAGAAATCCAACGACAACTCGATATAGAGCTGATTCAAGAAGCATTAACCTTTCAAGCCTTAGCAGGCAATAACCCACAAAAAATAGACTTTAAAACGCTACAAAAACGCATCAACACTGTACCCAATAGCGCAAGACAATTCTTTCGTAAACTGCATGGTGCCAAGCATGAGCAACTTGTGAATAGCCAAGCCGAATTTCAAATTTGGAATGAACAAGGCAAGATGCTCATGCACTCTGCCAATGCACCCGAAGCGCCACTTTCAGATGGCGCAGTCGGATTCAGTACGCGCACAGTTGCAAAGCGCCCTTGGCGTGTATTTACTACCAATGACCCTAAAAGTGGTTTAACCACCGTCGTCGCGGAACGTTATGAAATCCGTGATGAACTTGGTAAAGCTCTCGGCAAAAACGATTTAGTCATCCTATTGATTACTTATCCGTTACTCGGCTTATTAATCTGGGTGATTATCGGACGCGGCTTAAATAGCCTGCGTCGTGTCGCCAATGAAGTGTCTCACCGTGAACCGAGTTACCTCGAGCCCGTTGATCTCAAAGCCGTTCCGGAAGAGATTTCCCCCTTGGTAGATGAGCTCAACAAGCTCTTCTTGCGTTTGCAACAAGCAATCGAACGTGAAAAACGTTTTTCAGCGGATGCTGCACATGAGCTGCGTACACCATTAGCCGCCTTAAGGACTCAAGTGCAAGTGGCTTTGATGACTGCAGAAGAAGAAGAACGTAAAGCTGCACTAGAAAAAGTTATCAAGAGCGTTGATCGCAGTACCCACGTGGTACAGCAGTTATTAACACTGAGTCGCCTAAATCCAGAAGCAACCATCGAAAGTCCCAAAGAAATTAGCTTACCCAGCTTAGCGACTGAAATTATTGCTGATTTAGTGCCTTCTGCTTTGGAAAAGGCGATAGAAATCGAGTTGATCGCCCCCGAACAAAACATCAAAATCGCTGGTGACCAAACCGCGATTGATATCTTGATCCGTAACTTAGTTGATAATGCAATACGCTATATCCCTGAAGGTAGTAAAATCGGAGTTTATATCTTACGCACTTATAATAAGGCAATTGTAAGAGTGAGTGATAATGGACCCGGTATTCCTGCTGCACTACGTGCACGCGTGTTTGAACGCTTCTTCCGTGTGTTAGGTAATAAAAGCCCGGGCAGTGGTTTAGGCTTGGCAATCGTACAGCAGATCGCAGGCTTACATGGGGCAAAAGTTAAATTAGGCACACCGCCGAGTGGTAAGGGATTGGAAGTGGAAGTTTCATTCCCCATCTTCCGCGGCTGAAATTTTGTCTTTTGCCCGAACTCACCACCGCTGTCGTCATCCTGAGCCGATGTGCCTCCACGCACCATTTATTTAAAATCAATGAATTATGCGGCTATGTGCATGGGGTTGCTTGCCTCGTCCCAATCCTACAAAAACAAATCTGGATACGGTTCAACACTTGGGTCCAGCGCATATTGATCAAAGTCAGTCACTCCCTGTGCTTTTAAAACTTCTTCATCGAGATAAAAGTTGCCCGTCGCTTGGCGACTGTCTTGCGTTAAAATCGCATAAGCCGCGTCCGCCATAATGGCTGGCTTCCGACTACGTTGCATAATTTCATCAGGGAAATGTGCCTCAATCGCTGCTGTGGCAATGGTTGTTCGCGGCCATAAGGAGTTCACTGCGATACCCTGCTCTTTTAATTCAGCAGCCATACCCAACGTACACATACTCATGCCATATTTTGACATCGTATACGCAACATGATCTTTAAACCATGTCGGATCCATATTCAGCGGTGGTGCCAAATTCAAGATATGGGGATTTTTAGCCTTTGCTAACAAAGGAATGCAGGCTTGTGAACACGCGAATGTGCCGCGCACGTTAACGCCAAACATTAAATCAAAACGCCGCATCGCTGTATCGACTGTATGAGTCATTTGGATCGCGCTAGCATTATTGATTAACACATCAATGCCCCCGAATGCTTTGACAACCTTACCGACTGCTGCAGCAATCGCGTGTTCATCACGCACATCGAGTTGCAAGGCTAAGGCATTAGCACCTGCTTGTTCAATCTCATCTACCACGCTATGAATTGTGCCAGATAATTTCGGATGTGGTTTGCTCGTCTTGCCGGTTATTACCAATATCGCGCCATCTTGTGCGCAGCGCAAAGCAATTTCACGCCCAATCCCACGACTAGCCCCACTAATAAAAATGACTTTGTCTTTTAAGGTTCGCATATTTATTTCCCACCAAATACTGGCTTTTTCTTATTAACAAAGGCCGTTACACCTCGGCGAAAATCTTCATCGGCAGTACTCGCGACAAACATTTCCCGCTCAGCTTGCAAATGCGTTGCCAAGCTTCTTCCCCAAGTTTTATTAATTAACGCCTTGCTGCGCGCATAGACTTGCGTAGGACCAGCAGCTAACTTATCAAGTAATTGCTGTGTTTGTGCATCTAATTCATTATCAGGTGCGATAAAATTAATGAGCCCCATGTCACGTGCCTGCGCAGCAGCAAACACTTCAGGCAATAACGCTAATTGCATTGCCCGGCGCGTGCCAATTAAACGCGGTAGCAAATAGGCAGCACCGCCATCAGGCGTGATACCAATATTGCTATATGCTAGAGTAAATTTGGTTGACTCAGCTGCAATAGCCAAGTCACATGCAGCCATAAAGCTAATACCTATGCCCGCCACAGAACCATGCAGCTTAGCTAAAATAGGTTGCTTTAAGTTTTGCAAGAGAGTCACACAAGCATTAACCTTATCCATCACTGCGCCAACAGTATC
Source organism: Gammaproteobacteria bacterium (assembly GCA_021773335.1). Lineage (GTDB taxonomy): Bacteria > Pseudomonadota > Gammaproteobacteria > JAJFKG01 > JAJFKG01 > JAJFKG01. Next base: position 113,901 of record JAJFKG010000038.1, on the reverse strand, counting down.
CGGCAAAGTATCAAGATTAGCGTGAAAATAGCTAATGTCGCCACCTGCCATAAACGTTTTACCGGCACCACATAACAATATCGCACGCACGTGCTCATCAGCTTGCACTTGTTGCAATACTTGCAAAAAATCATCTACAAACTCAGGGTTCAACGTATTCATCGCTTGTGGGCGATTAAATGTGATTGTCGCCTGATGTGCATTTACATCATACAGTATGGTACCTGTCATCGCTTATTTCCTTGTTTGAGACTAACTAATATCACGCCACTCATTCCACGACTGGCGACCTAATTGAATTGCTTGCACCTGCGATACACAGGGTTGCGTCGCTGCAGCTGGCAATGCATAGGTACTTTGCAAGACGACTATTGCATGCTGTTTATCTGCACTAGCGCGTGCGGTAATACGGTAAAACTGTGTCGCCTCTGTATGCTCATAAAGTGGATTCGTTGTCTTCACTTGCACACAGCCTTGTACATGCAAGTCTTCAATCACATAGTCATACTTGAATTGCCCTAATTTGCCATGACAGCTTGCTGCTGATTGCCACCATTGAGCATTCCGCTGTACAAAATCATTCGCTGTATGTGCTGGGTATTCGCAAACGCTAGCCTTAAGCGCTGTGTGTTGTTGCAAATTCGTTAATAACTGGTTGTGCAAAGCCTTTTCCCCGGCACGCAAACCAGCTTCAGCCGTTTGTAACACTTGCCCACGCAATAAAGTCGCTTGTGTCATCTTTTTTTCTAAGATACCCGTGTTTGCTGCTCCCAAACCCAGCAACGTGATCAATAACAAGAACAACAAAACGGTTGTTAATACACTACCCTGCTGTCGCTGCGCATTAAACATTAAGCATGCTCACGTAATTGAATATAAGTATCCCACTCTCGGTACAGGCGCCCGTCGACTGGTACATATCCCTGTCCAGCAAACGTATAGGAATGCGCTTTATTACCTACGGCTTCAACACTGTCAAGCAATAATGCCACCTTAACGCTACGCACCTGCCGCCAAGCGTGATGTTTGTCTACCCATGCAGCATTATGCAATTGCGGTGCTGCATTGTTATCACCAACACCATAACTGACTTTCATTTGCTTAACACCACTGACTAACTCAGTCTTGCGCTGATTTTCAGCAAGGCGATATAAGGCATAAATGGGGTGTGCATTATGATTTTTACGCCCTGTATTTGCGACCAGATAACTTTCTTCAATGAGCGGACTTAAGGTCGCATCTTTGGCATAATGCTGCGTTAACGGCGTATGACTCACGAGATCTTGAGCACCTTGGCCTGTATGCTCGCTCACCTTCGCCACCTGAAAGGTCTCCGCTTCACTACAATTAGCCACTAAAACGGTTTCACCGGCTTTGAGCTTGTTATTGTCCGTTACCTGTAAATGCGTTTGATCTCTCATTGTTTGGGTCAAGCTTGTCAATTGCGGCTCAACTTTACGAATGGTAATCACATCACTATCGGCAGCAACTTGTTTACGTAATCGACTTGGCAGACTCGCCAACCAAGCACTGTCATTACTGGTATTACCCTGTAAGCTATTCTGCGCACCGATGCCAGGATTACCGCTAGCGCTTGCTACTACAAAATCGCCCTCTAAGCTTGGGCAACCAATAAATCCAGCTTGCCGAATATGGCTATCGAGTATATGCACTGCATAGCGTCCATTCTCTTGGATACGCGCAATACCTTGCTGCCAACGATGCGTTCTCTTATTACTTAAATATAATTGTGCTAATAAACCTACTAAAAAGATCGCCAATACGCTCGCGACCATGATTTCAGTAAGGGTAAAGCCTCGACTATATGCCGCGGCTGATCGCCTTTTCATAATTGCACTCTCATCGTTAGACAAGCGTGCTCCTTGCTTGTCCTACAATCACCCACGGCACTCGCTTTGTGGCGTGCTTGCCACCCTAGTGCAAGTGTATACGTGCCATTGCTCGGCGCCACATCACCCTGCCCCTGCGGCAATGCCTGTTGATTTTCTTGATTCCAATCCGCGACAACTGCACCCAACGCATCGCCATGCGTAGCACGCAAGCGCTCGGCCATTGACGATAATTGATTGACTGCAACGCTTTCCAGGTAAGCATCGTAACTATACCGCAAGGCGTTCGTCATCAATGCAGTAAGCCCCAATAAAGTAATGCTTATAATGAGCAGAGAAACCAACACTTCGATAAGACTAAAACCAGATGAATCGCTTCTAAGCGGCCTGAAATACATCAAGCCTACACCTTCTTCAAGATTAAACTACCTATCGAATAGCCCGCACCAAATGAACATAATAATGCATAATCACCGCTGACTAAGTCTTGGTGGTACTGGTGAAAAGCAATCACTGAGCCAGCCGATGCAGTATTGCCGTAATCGCCAAGGATAATAGGCGCCTCTTCAGATGTTGGGGTGTGACCAATGACTTTCTCTGCGATTAAGTTATTCATCTTGCTATTTGCTTGATGCAGCCAGAGACGTTTGAGTTGATCAGGTTTAATATTATTTTCAGCGAGATGCTCATTAATCAATTTAGATGCCAGTATCGTTACTTCTTTAAAAACTTTGCGGCCTTGTTGATGAAAGAGGCGGTCTTCTTCACCGCGTTTATCATTAAGTTCGGCGCGATTCATAAAACCAAAATTATTACGCACCGCACTAGAAAATTCCGTAAATAACTTACCATCAACAATTTCAAACGCATGCTCACTTGTACATGTATCGGCACGCTCTACAATCACAGCCGTACACACATCGCCAAAGATAAAATGACTATCGCGGTCGCGAAAATTAGTATGACACGTTGTGATTTCGGGGCTTAATACCAAGACGCTTTTAGCACTACCGCTCGCGACATTATCACGCGCCATTTGAATACCGAATGTCGTGGAAGAACAGGCGACCATCATATCGAATCCAAAACCTTTAATGCCTAATTCAGTTTGGACTTCGATCGCAATCGCAGGATAATTACGTTGCACCGCAGCACACGAAACAATCACGCCATCGATATCGGCGGCGGTTTTATTGGCATTGGCCATCGCTTCTTTAGCAGCAGGCAAACAAAATTCCGCTTGAAAACAAAGCGCATCATCCGTGCGTGATTCAAGCACAGGATGCATAACCGCTGGGTCTAATACGCCTTTTTTATCGACGACATGGCGCGTCTTAATGCCCGAGGCTTTTTCGATGAATGCGACTGTTGACTCACGTTGTGCTTCGATTTCGCCAGTAGCAATGGCTTGTTTATGCTCAGTATTGAAACGATCAGCATATGCATTAAATGAAGCAACAATTTCTTCGTTGGTAATTACATCTCCAGGAACGGTCAAACCTGTGCCACTAATTACGGTTTTTATGGTCATTTATTATTCCTTTTGGGCATTTATGTTATCGGCGCCATTATTACCCACATTCAAAGTCAGATCTAGGGAGTTAAACCTGAAAAACAACATCTGACAGCACTGTACCCCGCGTACCTGAAGCATGGCCACTTAAAGTTCGCTGCTTCAGGTACGCGGGGTATAACATTGTCAGTGCTGGGCTGTATAATCATAACTATGTCATATCTAAAACCATTGAGGAAACAACTGTGAGCTTATCGTTAAGTCAACTCGCTAATCCAGCCATTCAAAACTTAAGCCCCTATCAACCCGGCAAGCCGATCAGTGAACTTGAGCGAGAACTAGGCATCCGCAATGTTATCAAGCTTGCCAGCAATGAAAATCCACTCGGCCCCAGCCCGCAAGCAATCGCTGCGGCAAAACAGGCATTAGCTGACACAGCTCGCTACCCCGATGGCAGTGGTTATCAGTTAAAACTGAGACTTAGCCAATATCTTAACGTAGATAGCTCACAACTTACCTTAGGTAATGGTTCGGATGATCTACTGTGGAAAACGGTACAAGCTTATGTTGCACCGGGCCACGACGTTGTCATGTCACAATTTGCTTTCGTCTCTTACGCCATCGCTACACGCGCGCACCAAGCCAATCCTATCATTGTGCCGGCCACGGATTGGGGCCACGATTTAGACGCGATGGCGCAAGCAATCACGCCAAAGACCCAATTAGTGTTTGTCGCTAATCCGAATAATCCCACCGGCACTTGGAATACACATGCCCAGTTGAGCGAGTTTTTACAGGCCATCCGCGATGATATCATTGTGCTGGTGGATCAAGCTTATTACGAATACATCGACCACCCTGATTACCCGAACATCGCGACCTTACAGCAACAGCATCCCAACTTAGTCGCTACACGCACTTTTTCAAAAGCCTATGGTTTGGCGGGGATGCGCGTCGGTTATGCTATTAGCCATCCGGCGATTGCCGATATGTTAAATCGTATTCGTTTGCCGTTTAATGTTAACAGCATCGCCTTAGCAGCAGCACAAGCGGCACTCAGTGACCAGGCACATATCGAGAAAACACGCAAACTCACGCGTTCCGGGATGCAGCAATATGTTAAGGCTTTCGCTGGCATGCCATTACCTTATATCCCTTCTTTGGGCAATTTTATCAGTGTTGATATCGGTCAAGAGACTAGCGCCATTTACCAAGCAATGCTACACAAAGGTGTCATTGTGCGTCCTCTGGTGCCGTATGGCATGCCGCGACACTTACGCATTAGTATCGGACTAAAAGAGCAAAATCAACGCTGTCTGAGGGCGTTACAAGAAGTGCTAGAATTATAGTTAGGATTGTTCAATAACGAGGCCAGCATGGATTTTGAAAGTAAATACATTGCCCACAAAGCCGACGCAGACGGCATTGTCGATTACAGCGGCGAAGAAAACCAAACTTGGCATGCGCTATACCAACGCCAAATCAAAACCGTGCAAGGGCGCGCTTGCCAAGCTTACCTTAATGGCTTAGACATTTTAGATATGACACCGACACGCATCCCACAGTGCCCCGAAATGTCAGCCACATTGCATCGTGCGACGGGTTGGGTAATTGAACCTGTTGCTGCACTTATCGATTATGATACTTTTTTTGCTTTATTAGCAAACCGCCACTTTCCCGCGGCAACGTTTATCCGGCGACGTGATGAACTTGATTATCTGACTGAACCCGACATTTTTCACGAATTCTTTGGCCATTGTCCCATGTTGACTGAGCCCGTCTATGCCGACTTTATGCAAGAATATGGTCGGGTCGGACAACGTGCGAACAAAAAAGACCAGACTCTCTTGGCACGCTTATATTGGTTTACCGTAGAATTTGGCTTGATCAATACGCCTAACGGCCCTCTAAGTTATGGTGGTGGGATCCTGTCATCATTTAAGGAAACTGTCTATGCCGTTGCAAGCGATATTCCTGAGCGCAAACCTTTTGATATTATTGATGTATTGCGTACGCCCTATCGCATCGACATCTTACAACCGATCTATTTCGTTATCGACAATTCCCAACAACTCTATGACGTATTGCGCAACGATATTTTTGCGAAGTTAGAAAAAGCTCGCGAATTAGGCGAATTTGCGCCGACATTTCCACCTAAAGGGTCACCGTAACCCTTGGCAACCTATAACATTAACGATAAACTTCACCGCACAGTGACCAACCCAGTAGTGATACCATCATAATGACGCAGGATAATGCCGTAAATTCCAACCAAGCTTTCTTACATGGTATCAAGGATTGTATTTCAGTGAGCCTTGCCGGTGGGATTTTTGGCTTTGTGTTTGGCGTACTGGCGCATGCCAAAGGTTTAAGCCTATTGCAAACCCTGGCAATGAGTGCCTTGGTTTACGCTGGCGCCGCGCAAATGGTCGCAATCAGTATGTGGAGCACCCAACACTTACCGACGCTTTTCATCACCTCCACCGCTTTTATTATTTGTCTGCGCTTTATCTTGATGGGCATGACGTTACGTCAGCATCTACAAAACCTACCTAAGCTGCTCGTTTATCCGAGCTTGCATATACTCATCGATGAAAACTGGGCCTTGACGATAGTGCAGGCACAAAAACACCAACCTACCAACAAATACCTCTATTGGTATTTTATCGGCTCAGGCATACTCTTTTATCTTACTTGGCAAGTATGTTCTGTGTTAGGTAATCACTTTGCGAGCTATATTGTCAACCCCCACCGCTATGGTTTTGATTTTGCTTTTCCCGCAATTTTTTTGGCTTTGCTCGTCAGTTTGTGGCGCGGCAAACATGATATAGTACCGTGGCTAGTCGCCGCTGGCACAGCACTCACCACCGCTTATTTTATTCCAGGTAATTGGTATATCATCGCTGGCGCATTAGCCGGCAGCTTTACAGGAGTATGGCGTGACTACAACTAGCTCACATACTTATTTGACCATTATCTCGATGGGCATCGTGATTTACCTAACGCGTATCGCCGGCTATTGGTTAGCAGGCCGCATGAAAATGAATGCCGTAGTTGAAACCTGGCTGCGCTATCTTCCAGGTTGTATTTTAATCTCGATTGTTGCGCCATTTGCGCTAAAGGCCGATTGGCAAGAGGCAATAGGGGCGCTCATTGTCATCATCAGCATGTGGCGTACAAAGAGCCTATTGCTAGCGATGATATTTGGAATAGGTTTCGTCGCCATCAGCCGCGCACTATTGTAATTGCGCACCGCAGGTGCGTCACCGGGCTACGATACTGTTTTGGCCTGCACAAACTTGCACGTAGCAAACAAATATGTGACACTCGAGGCCACTTGATTGATCAATAATAGGACATAGGATGAATGCTCAACACTTTGATTTAACACAAGAATTATTACCTTTGGAAAAGATGGCAAATATTGTTAATCAAAACGCTAAAAGCTATCAAGCAGCTACACCCTTCCCGCACATTGTCATCGATGATTTTTTTAATCCCGGGGATTTAGAAGCAATCTTGGCAGAGTTTCCAACCAACAAAGAGCAAATCAATTGGAAAACTTATAATAAACCACACGAAATCAAATTCGCTTCACGTAGCGAACGCGACATTGGCCCCTTCACACGTTATTTTTTGTATACCTTAAACGCAGAGACATTTTTAAAATTTCTCGAGCAACTTACCGGTATCGAAGGCTTGATCCCTGACCCACATTTTGAGGGTGGCGGTTTGCATATGATTAGACCCGGCGGCAAGCTCGGCGTGCATGTCGACTTCAATCGTCACAAACACTTAAAACTCGATCGCCGCATTAATTTACTGTTATATCTCAATAAAAATTGGCAGGATAAATACAATGGCCATTTGGAATTATGGGATAAAGACATGACCACGTGCGCACAACGTATCGCCCCACTCTTCAATCGTGTTGTAATTTTTAACACGACTGATTTTAGCTATCACGGTCACCCTGACATTTTACAGTGTCCCGAAGGCATGCAACGGCAATCACTCGCACTATACTACTACACCAACGGCCGTCCACAACACGAAATCTCTGATAAACACAATACCCTTTTCAAACTGCGCCCCGGCGAGCAATCGCCTGAAGCAACTAAAAAGCTCTCGATAAGTGGCAAGCTTAAGCGATTTTTAGGTAAACAATCTGCTTGAATGTATTATTCAGCATGTTTTTCGTCGTCCACTCATATAACAAACAAACGCCAAGACTGTAACTAAGATCTGCAAAAATCCTAATAATGCCCAACGCCTTATTGATCCGCGGTTAGCATGCAACATATTGGCCATAAAAAAAACAGTCTTGCACAATTGAAAGACAGAACAAAACCTTGATGCGCGCTACACGCTTACGCCAAACCGCATTCAATGCTAAGCTAGCACCCACGACATAATCCGAAGGAGATCTCAATGAACGATTTAACTGCAAAAACCTGTGTACCCTGCGAAGGTGGTGTCCCTGCACTCGCGCAAACGCAAATCGATAAACACTTAAGTGAGCTTGGTTCTGGCTGGAACCATGATAACGCCAGTAACGAAATCCAATGTACCTTTAAATTCAAAACTTATTATCAAACCATCGCCTTTGTCAATGCCATTGCCTGGATGGCTCATCACGAAAATCATCACCCAGATTTAGAGGTTAGCTACAACACGTGCAAAGTTCGTTACAGTACCCATGCTATTGGAGGCCTGTCGGAAAATGATTTTATTTGTGCGGCGAAAGTGGATACTATCTTCAAACACAAATAGGCTCCGCGTGTGCTAAACTCAGACATACTCGACCATTGAGCATAAGGAAATGCTAAGCATGCAAGAAGAACATAGCAATAAAAGTATTACCATGTCGGAGATTATGACGCCCGATATGGCGAATTTCAGTGGCAATATTCACGGTGGGCACTTGCTTAAACTGCTTGACCGCGTCGCCTATGCTTGTGCAGCACGCTATGCTAAAACTGGCATCGTTACCCTTTCGGTCGATCGAGTGTTTTTCAAAGAACCCATCCATGTCGGTGACTTAGTCACCTGTTACGCTTCGATAAATTATGTCGGGCGCACCTCTCTCGAGGTTGGCGTTAAAGTCGTTGCAGAGAAGCTCAAAACCGGCGAGAGACGTCATACCAATACCTGTTATTTTAGCATGGTCGCCATCGATGATAACGGCAAACCGACGCCTGCACCGCCGCTTCCCCTCGACACAGACCTTGCCAAACGACGCTTCGAAGATGCCAAATTACGTAAGAATTTACGTTTGAAATATAATGAATTACATAAAAAGAAGTTTGCAAAGAATGGCAAGAACAAGCCTAAATAAGCACTCCAAATGTAGCCTTACCAACTCACTTCTGGCAAATGGCGTAAATACTCAAGAAAGCGTTTTCCAAGACCCGCATGCTTCAAACCATATTGTACTGTTGCTTGCAAGTAACCGAGCTTACTACCACAATCATAACGAATCCCCGTGAGTTTATGCATATACACTTTTTCACTTTGTAATAAGGCTGCAATCGCATCAGTCAGTTGGATTTCTCCGCCCTTGCCGGGTAGCGTTTTTTCGAGATAAGAAAAAATGGCCGGTGTCAAAATGTAACGTCCCACCGCTGCTAAATTAGATGGCGCTTCTTCTGGGCTTGGCTTTTCGACAATGCCATTGATCGCTGGGTAGCGTTCTTGGGCCTCGCTCAAGGCAACTACGCCGTATTTGTTGGTGTCTTGTGGCTCGATTTCTTCAACCGCAACCACACTCGATTGCGTGGCGTTATAGATATCTACCATTTTTTGCAAACAATAGCGCTCACCACCATCGATTAAATCATCGGCCAACAACACTGAAAAAGGTTGATTGCCGACGATATCTTTAGCACACAAAACCGCATGCCCTAACCCCAGTGCTCGTGGCTGGCGGATGTACACACTGCTCACACCTGTTGGCAAGATACCGCGTACAATATCAAGCAACTCTTGTTTGCCTTTGTCTTCTAGAGTGCGCTCTAACTCATAATCCGAATCGAAATGATCCTCGATAGCACGTTTATCGCTGCTGGTAACAAAAATCAATTGTTCCGCACCGGCGGCAATCGCTTCTTCTACCGCATATTGAATTAACGGTTTATCAACGATAGGTAACATTTCTTTAGGGTTAGCTTTGGTGGCAGGTAAAAATCGCGTACCCATGCCTGCTACTGGAAAAACCGCTTTTTTAATCCCTGTCATTATTGCGTTACCCCTTCACCCTGCTTCGCTTTATTAAGCAAGCGACTAGTGCCAAACCGATTACTGGCAAAACGATTTTGGCCACGACCAATGCCATAATATTCAAAACCCAGTTCGCTTAATTGTTTAGGCTCGAAAAGATTACGCCCATCAAAGATCACCGCTGCTTTTAACTGTTTTTTTATTACCGCAAAATCAGGTGCCCTGAACTGTGGCCATTCCGTCACAATTACTAAGGCATCTGCGCCCTCCAAGGCTTGCTCAGCACTCTCACATAAGACTAAATCATCACGCTGTCCATAAATATGGGCAATTTCATTCATGGCTACCGGATCATAAGCTTGCACACGCGCGCCTTGTTGCCATAAAGACTCCATTAACACGCGGCTTGAAGCTTCGCGCACGTCATCGGTATTGGGCTTAAACGCAAGCCCCCATACAGCGAACACTTTATGACGTAAATCACTCGCATAATAGTGATGTAACTTATCAAACAACACTCGTTTCTGACGATTATTCACATTTTCAACGGCATCGAGTATTTGCGCTTCATAATCAAACTCACGACCTGTATTTAACAGTGCTCGTACATCTTTGGGGAAACACGAACCACCATAACCACACCCAGGGTAAATAAAATGTGGGCCAATACGCGGATCGGAACCAATGCCCTGGCGCACACTTTCAATATCCGCACCGACACGCTCTGCGATACTCGCAATCTCATTCATGAAGCTGATCTTAGTGGCTAGTAACGCATTTGCCGCATACTTAGTTAATTCTGCTGAACGCACCCCCATTGCAAATAAACGATCACCTTGTGAGTTTAACGGGGCATAGAGTGCCTGCATCAGCTGTAACGCTTTTTCACTTTGCGCCCCTATTATAATGCGATCCGGATGCATAAAATCATCGATGGCCGCACCTTCTTTTAAAAACTCAGGATTCGACACCACATCGAAATCGATATTAACTTGGCGTTGTGCCAAACCTTGTTTTACAATGGCCGCTACCCGATCGGCAGTACCCACTGAGACGGTAGACTTATTAATAATGACGCGATAGTCATTGATGTATTGTCCAATCGTCTCTGCAACGGTGAAGACGTAACGCAAGTCAGCAGAACCATCCGCCGCAGGCGGCGTACCCACAGCAATGAATTGCAACAAGCCATGCCCCACACCTTGCTTAGCATCATCGGTAAATTGCAAACGCCCAGCGGCAAGATTGCGCTTAAACAAGTTTTCCAACCCAGGCTCATAAATTGGCACTTCACTTTGTTTCAGCGTCGCTAAGCGGTCCTGATTGATTTCAACAATCATGACATCGTTGCCGATTTCAGCTAGGCAGGCACCAGTCACCAGTCCGACATAACCCGCCCCATAAATGGTTATTTTCATACTACATCCATACTTATTATCGCGTAAAAAATCGCTAGAATTTAGCTTGGTTTGTGCATTAAAACAAAGGTTAGAACAACTTACAAGCATCTAACTCTCACCGCAATGGAGATTAGAGCGAAGCTCTCGCGATAAATCTTAACTTATTGTTTTAAGGCAGCTTTAATAGCGCCTCGAGTACGCCAACAAGCGAACAGGCAATATGAAGGATCGCTTCGCCCTTATATCGCAGCTCATCCTGGATGCCGAGCGTGGCGGCACGCTCGGCATAACTCCGGCGGCTAACTCGCGGTCATTTCGCCTTTATGCTTTTCTAGAAAAGCGCGACTAATACCGCGAACACCGGTCAATTCGTCAATAGAACTAAATTTTCCATGCTGTTCACGATATTTGATAATACCTTCCGCTTTGCTTTTACCGATGCCATTGATCATCTGTAATTGCTGCACATTGGCTGTATTCACATCGACGGGTGTAATCACCTGATTCGCAGCGCCAGTCGTCTTGGCCGCAGACTTGGGCGTTTTGGTCTTAACTGCCTGTCCCACCGCTATTTTGTCTGGTGATTTTAGGGCGTGGGCTTGAAGAACACTGTCTTGGCTCGCCGCCAAGCTTAAGCCCGGCAAGGTAAGTAACAACGCGAGACCAGCGCAATGCAATACGTTTAATTTTTTCATGATTTGTTCCTCTTCAATTTATTTTTATTAGAAGTATTGTTATCAGGACACAAAAGCGCTTTTGCAGGCGCATTAAAACGTAATTTAACTTATAGCGCAAGTTTTTTTAATTATTTTGGTTTATTTTATGAGAGGCACACTACACGCCTGTGATGGTTTAAAGTTGTTCAAGAATAGTTGTTAACGCTTGGGCAGGATCTATCGCCTGCGTGATTGGCCTGCCAATCACAAGATAATTAGATCCCGCTGCTAGTGCGGCCTGCGGCGTCATCACGCGTTGTTGGTCATCCGGTTTACTGCCTTGGCTACTCACTACACTATTAGCCGGACGAACACCCGGCGTCACCAAACAACAGGCATCGCCACACGCCGTGCGCAATTGTGCAGCTTCACGGGCTGAACAGGTAACACCATCAAGTCCACATTCTGCGGCCATCAAAGCTAAGCGCGTTACGTTTGCAGCCGCTGTATCGGCAAGACCAATTTTTTTAATCTCTAATTCATTATGGCTTGTTAGGATTGTCACCCCTATCAAAAGTGGGCGCTGACCAATATAACCATCGATCGCTTCACGTGCTGCCAACATCATATTCATGCCGCCAAGTACATGGAGTGTCAACATCCATACACCCAACTCCGCCGCCGCCAGACATGCGCTGGCAACCGTGTTTGGGATGTCATGATATTTTAAGTCCAAAAAAATACTATAACCCTTATCCTGCAAACGTTGCACAAGTTGTGGCCCACAACGCGTAAATAATTCTTTACCCACTTTGAGGCGACAATATTGGGGATTTAATTGCTCGGCGAGATTTAAGGCACGGCTTTCATCGCAGCCATCCAGTGCGACAATAATATAAGGTTCTCGAAAGTGACTCATGTATTAATTTCCAATCCGCGCATTAATGCCAGCATACTTCTGATTAATGCGACTACAATTCGCTAGTCGCCCTCTAAACCGTGAATAGGTTTAACGAGCGACCAATCCTTGCATCCTGGACAAAACCAATGAATCCGCTTAGCCGCAAATCCACATTGACCACAGCGATAAACGGGCTTATCTTCTAAAAGCGTTGCTGTCAAATTCTCTAATACCGTTAAGTTGTCCTGCGCACCGGGCTCGGCATAATTTAAATTGAGTTGTATCAAACGATTCAAGCCACGCACAGAAGGATGATGTTTCAATTGTTCCGCAATAAAATCAGCCGCAGCTTTATCACCTTGCCATTGTCTAAGGCGATCCGCCAACATTAAAACAATCGAAATACGCGGGTATTCATGTAAACATTCATGCAAATACGTCAAAAAGTCACTCTCATTACCAATTTGTTCATAACATTCTGCTAATGGACCCACCGCTTCCGTAATAAAATCAGGATCTTGATGTTTGACTTGTTTAAAATGACGAATAGCTGCCTTATAGCGTCCAGCAAGCATTTCCATATTACCGAGTAATAAGCTAGCACGTGCACATAGCCGATCAGCGGCCAAGGCTTTACGCAAAAAACGATTAGCTTGATCATTATTACCTTGCGCGCGTGCTTGTTCGGCTAATTCACAACAATAATGTGCAATTGCAGATTGACGTGATTCACCGGTTGCGGCTTCGTAACGTTGCGCCGTGGTAATTGCATCTTGCCAACTCTTTTCTTGTTGGTAGATATCTAATAAATAGCGCAAACTCGTCGCTATGTGGGATCCTGATTCAATCACTTCTTGGAAGATACGTTCCGCACGATCGAACACACCAGCAGCCATATAGTCTTGCCCTAGCGCTAATAATGACTGAATACGTAACTCTTTACTCAGATTAGGGCGAGCAATCAAATTTTGATGGATACGCGTCGCACGCTCAACTTCACCGCGACGACGAAATAAACTACCCAATGCAAGATGTGTTTCCACCGTGTCACTATCGACCTCAAGCATCTTCACAAAAATATCAACGGCTTTATCGGGCTGTTCATTCAAGAGAAAATTCAAACCGACAATATAATCGCGTGGTAACGCTGAAGTATTCTTGCTTGGTTTTTCCTTACGGCTGGCACGTGATACGCACCACCCTGAGAGCGCAGCCACTGGCAATAATAAAAAAGCGATATTAGTTAACACTAACGATTTTCCTGCAAGGGTAAGGCTCTAATATTCTCAATCTCTTTTTCTGCAATTTTCGCGCGTCGCTGTAAGCGACGGTTTTCATGCTTGACTTGTAATAATAAAAACAAACCAATACAAAGTCCCATGACACCACCAACGGCTAAGGCAATAACCACCAGTAGCGACAATGGCATATGGCTAGTCCCAACGTAATAGTTTATGGCAACGGAGTTGGCATTTAAGCAGGCAAAGGTCAATCCAAATAGGATAATGATAAATAAAAATACATAGGTAAAGATGCGCACTCGTCTCTCCTTTAGTCAGCGTATACGCCGGGATTAGACATCCTGTCTTAAAAACAACCAATTAGTGGGCGATTATAGCATAGTATGGGAAGGTGCTCGATGGGAAAGAGAGCTCTTGGGTGGGGTCTTAAACTCACGGACGTTCTGCAGCCGTTCATTATGCCGGGCGCTCCTGCGCCCGGATTATAACGTCCCCACCGAGGGTGGGGACGAATTTCAAGCTGGGCACCAAAGCCAAAGCTTTACTTATCTTCTTGCTCTTCCTGAGAAGCATCAGCATCATCCTTACTACCACCCTCAAATTTTTCTTTAAGGATGTCACCAAGCTTGGCCGTCATGCTTTGCGACTTCGTCTTCGCGCTATAATCTTTCACGGCACGTGCTTCTTCCTGCACATCTTTGGCCTTGATTGACAAAGTGATGCCTCGATTCTTTTTATCGATGCTAGTAATCTTCGCTTCGATTTCATCACCAACACTCAAATGTTGGCGTGCATCATCCACTTTTTCACGTGTAATTTCACCAGCGCGGATATGACCAATCAAGTCTTCAGCTAACTCAACATCAGCGCCATCGGCTTCAACATTAATAACTTTGCCCTTCACTACACTATTTTTACCATGTGCATCGATAAAGCTGCCGAATGGATCAGACTTAAGCTGTTTAATACCCAGTGAGATACGCTCTCTTTCCGGGTCAATCGCTAAGATCAAGGCTTCAATTTCTTCGCCTTTCTTGTAATTACGCACGGCTTGTTCACCAGCTTCATCCCAAGAGATATCAGATAAATGCACCAAGCCATCGATATTGCCTTCCAAGCCGATGAAGATGCCGAAATCGGTGATTGACTTAATAGCACCACTGATCTTTTCATCTTTTTGATGTTTTTCAGCAAACGCCGTCCATGGATTTGATTGACACTGTTTAACGCCCAACGAAATGCGACGACGTTCTTCATCGATTTCCAAGACCATAACTTCGACTTCATCGCCCAGTGAAACCACCTTGCTGGGGTGTATATTCTTATTGGTCCAATCCATCTCAGACATGTGCACCAACCCTTCGATGCCATCTTCGATTTCAACGAAGCAACCATAATCAGTAATGTTAGTCACTTTACCCGAGAGACGTGAATTCAACGGATAACGACGGGTAATATCAACCCAAGGGTCTTCACCCAATTGCTTCAAGCCAAGTGATACACGTTGACGATCACGGTCAAACTTCAAGACTTTAACCATGATTTCGTCGCCAACAGCGATAATTTCACTTGGGTGTTTAACACGTTTCCACGACATATCGGTGATATGTAACAAGCCGTCAATCCCACCCAAGTCGATAAATGCCCCATAATCAGTAAGGTTTTTGACGATACCTTTAATTTCTTGTCCTTCGTCGATATTTTCGAGTAAAGCGCTACGCTCTGCGCTGCTTTCTTCCTCAACGACTGAACGCCGTGATACAACCACGTTATTACGTTTTCTATCGAGTTTAATGACTTTAAATTCAAGCTCTTTACCTTCTAGGTAAGAGGTATCTCGTACTGGACGTACATCAACAAGTGAGCCAGGTAAGAAAGCGCGGATCCCATTGATTTCAACCGTGAAACCACCTTTCACCTTACCACTAATTATACCCATCACCGTTTCCGCAGCTTCATGTGCTTTAGCTAATTCATTCCAAGATTCCGCACGACGAGCACGTTCACGTGACATACGGGTTTCACCAAACCCATCTTCGAAGCTATCTAATGCCACGTCGATTTCATCACCGACTTGGATATCTAGCTGGCCTTTGTCATTATGAAACTGCTGAATCGGCACCATGCCTTCGGATTTAAGTCCGGCCGTGATGGTTACCCAATCAGAACCTATGTAAACGATCTTACCTTTAACAATATCGCCTGGGCGCATTTGCGTTTGTTGTAAGCTCTCTTCAAATAATTCTGCGAAACTTTCGCTCATGTTGATTAGTCCTAAGTTACGTTAGTTTGTGAAACTAACACCTGTTATTGCAATTAAATTTGCTTAATGGCACGAACCATTAAACCCCTTCATTTTAGTTAACGTTCTCAAATTCAAAACGTTGTTGTGCCGCCTGTAAAACACGCTGAAACACTTCATCAATGGTCAAATCCGTGGTATCGATAATGATCGCATCGGCTGCAGGTTTCAGGGGGGCGACTTTACGTTGTTGGTCGCGCACATCACGCTTTTTGGTCTCTTGAAGAACGGACGCAAGGCTAACATTTATACCTTTTTCTTTCAACTGCTTGTAGCGTCTTTGCGCACGCGCCTCAGGACTCGCATCTAGGTAAATTTTCAATTGTGCTTGCGGAAAAATCACCGTCCCCATATCGCGGCCATCAGTCACCAAGCCCGGGGCTTGGCAAAAAGCCCGCTGACGCGCCAAAAGTGCTTCACGAACAGTAGCATACACACCAACCTTGGAAGCTGCCGCGGACGCTTCGACACTACGGATAGCTTCGCTGACATCTTCCCCTTCCAGCAGGATTTGTGCTGCTTCACCAATATCACTGCCTACAAATTGAACATTCAATCGTCTAGCCAGATCAGCCAGAGCCGCTTCATTTGCAAAATCAATCGCATGGCGCATCGCCGCCAAGCCCAATGCACGGTATAACACGCCACTGTCTAACCAATGCCACCTCAACTTAGTGGCGAGCAATTGACTGACTGTACCTTTGCCCGTGCCACTAGGACCATCGATGGTTATTACCGGCCATGCTTGTGTCATTGTTTATCCTTTGCAGTTTCTATGTTTAAACCAACTTGTTGTGCCAAGTTCACAAAATTGGGAAATGAAGTTGCGACATTGTGGCAATCGCTAATTGTAATCGCGCCCTTAGCGCGCAGACTCGCCATCGCAAATGCCATCGCAATACGATGGTCACCGTGTGAATCAACCTGACCACCATTAAATACCGTTTGTTGACTAGCACAACCGTGAATAATAATGCCATTATCGAACAGTTCGACATCTATGCCTAATCGTTGCAAACCAGTGGCCATCACTTGCAAACGATCACTTTCTTTGACACGCAGCTCACGTGCACCACGCAACTCAGTACGCCCTTCAGCGCAAGCAGCCGCAATAAATAATGTAGGAAACTCATCAATCGCCAAAGGTATTTGTGCCCTTGGGATAGTAATACCGTGTAACTGTGCCGCACGCACGCGTATATCGGCAACCGGCTCGTTACCCAGTAAGCATTCATTTTGAATAGTGATATCAGCGCCCATCAGCTGCAAAAGCGTCACAACACCAGCACGTGTTGGATTTAATCCGACCTGCTGGATTGTGATATCAGAGCCCGGCGCAATACTCGCCCCTACTAGAAAAAATGCCGCTGATGAAATATCGCCAGGGACCGTGAGCGCTTGTGCTTTTAAGCAATCAGCAGGCTGTAAAGTAAGACTTTGACCATCACGCTTAACAGGACAACCAAAGGTAGTCAGCATACGCTCAGTATGATCGCGCGTCGCCGCAGGCTCATGAATAGTTGTGGTATTTTTAGCATATAAACCCGCGAGTAAAATGGCAGACTTTACTTGCGCGCTCGCCACCGGTAGCGTGTATTCAATGCCTGTTAGCGTTTGCCCACCATGCACTTGTAACGGGGGAAAGTCATCATTAGCCGCAATCTTGGCTCCCATCAGCGTTAATGGTTGAAGCACACGTCCCATCGGACGTTTCGACAAGGACGCATCACCAATCAACTCACTGTCAAAGCGTTGCGCCACAAGCAAACCTAACAAAAGGCGCATCGCGGTACCCGCATTACCTAAGTCCAACGCTTGTTTAGGTGCTTGTAAACCGTGTATCCCTACCCCTTGCACAACCACCTTGCCAGCATGTGGGCCAGCAATCTTCACTCCCATAGCACGAAAGGCATGTAAGGTCGCCAGGCAATCGGCTCCAGCTAAAAAGCCAGTAATTGAGGTTTCGCCTGTGGCTAATGAGGCGAGCATAATAGCGCGATGAGAGATAGATTTGTCGCCGGGGACATGCAAGTCGCCACGTAAGCTTGTTGCTGGGTTTACCTGGTAAGTGAGACGATTACTCGGCATCTGCTGTGTCATCGGCTGCGGCATCACCTGCGGAATTGGCCTGCATAGCGTCGTCGCCAGTATTGCCGTTAACGCGTAATTCTTCGATGCGCTCAATACCTACCAAATGTTCGCCATTAACAACATTGATCAGACGCACACCTTGGGTATTACGACCAATCTTAGAAATCTCGTCAACACGCGTACGCACGAGCGTGCCACGATCACTGATCAGCATCACTTCATCACCCGCAAAAACTTGCTCAGCGCCGATCACTTCGCCATTACGTTCAGTGACTTGAATTGAAATCACACCTTGGCCACCGCGTCCAGAGACACGGTATTCTTCAGTTGCGGTACGCTTGCCGAAGCCATTCTTGGTTGCCGTTAATATCGCCCCATGCGTATCCGCAACTACCAGCGAAATCACCCGCTGCCCTGCTTTGAGATTAATACCACGCACACCGCGCGCCGTACGTCCCATTGGTCGGACATTGCTTTCATTGAAGCGAATGACCTTACCGGCATTACTGAATAGCATAATATCGCGATCACCATCGGTAATATCAACACCAACCAAATGTTCATCTTCTTGTAAACCGATGGCAATAATGCCGTTGGCACGTGGCCGTGAAAAATCCGCTAAAGAGACTTTTTTGACGACACCTGTTTCTGTCGCCATAAACACAAATTTATTGGCCTCATACTCGCGCACCGGTAAAATCGCACTGATGCGTTCATCAGGCGCTAAGGGCAAGAGATTTACGATCGGACGTCCACGTGAGCCACGTCCCGCTTGCGGTAATTGATAGACCTTGAGCCAATAGACTTTACCTGCACTGGAGAAGCATAAAACCGTGTCGTGTGTATTAGCCACCAACAGACGATAAACAAAATCTTCGTCTTTGACTGTCGTCGCCGATTTACCGCGACCACCACGGCGTTGTGCCTGGTAGGTATCCAACGACTGAGTCTTAATGTAACCTTGATTAGACAGCGTTACCACGACATCTTCTTCGCTGATCAAATCTTCTAACGTCAAATCTTGTTTGGTTTCGACAATTTCAGTGCGGCGCGGGTCGTTGAATTGTTCTTTGACTTCGACCAGCTCTTCTTTGATCACTTCCATCAAGCGATCGGGATTCGACAAAATTTCCATTAAGACTTTAATCTTATCAAGAATTTCTTTGTATTCATCAGTGATTTTATCTTGTTCCAACGCCGTTAAACGATGTAAACGCAACTCTAAGATGGCTTGTGCCTGTGCTGGTGATAGACGGTAACCCTCATCAACCAAACCGTATTCTGCCGGCAAATCATCGGGACGACTGAGACCCGATTCATCGCGTGCCAGCATTTGCAAGACGATACCTGGCTGCCACGTTTGTTTGAGCAAGCCTTCTTTCGCTTCTGCAGGCGTCTTAGACGCTTTAATCAAGGCAATAATCGGGTCGATATTCGCTAGCGATACCCCTAAACCTTCTAAAAGGTGCGCGCGATCTTTGGCTTTACCTAATTCGAATACTGTACGGCGAGTCACGACTTCACGGCGATGACGCACAAACGCTTCCAGCACTTGTTTGAGGTTTAATATCTTGGGTTGACCATCGACTAAGGCAACCATGTTAATACCAAACACATTTTGCAATTGGGTATGGCTGTATAAATTATTTAACACGACATCGGCAACTTCACCACGACGCAACCCGATAAAAATACGCATGCCATCTTTATCCGATTCATCACGTAGCTCGGTGATGCCTTCGATTTTTTTTGCTTTAATCAAATCAGCAATCTTTTCGATGAGGCGCGCTTTGTTAACTTGATACGGCAATTCGGTAACGATGATATTTTGTTTATTTTTCTTTTCATCGCTTTCGATTTCAACGCGACCGCGCATGTAGATACGCCCACGCCCGGTGCGATAAGCTTCTAAAATACCGGCACGACCGTTAATAATACCTGCCGTTGGGAAATCAGGCCCGGGGATATGTTCGAGCAAGCCAGGCAAATCGATATCGGAATTTTCGATCAAAGCAATACACGCATCGATCACTTCACCCAAGTTATGCGGCGGAATATTGGTCGCCATACCCACGGCAATACCCGAAGTACCATTAACTAATAAATTTGGCACACGCGTGGGTAATACCGCTGGTGCATGCTCGGTGCCATCATAGTTAGGCACAAAATCAACTGTATCTTTTTCTAAGTCAGCCAATAGAGAATGTGAAATCTTCGCCATGCGAATTTCGGTATAACGCATCGCCGCAGGCGAGTCACCATCGACAGAACCGAAGTTACCCTGGCCATCGACCAACATATAGCGCATTGAAAATGGCTGCGCCATACGGACGATCGTATCATACACAGCGGTATCACCATGCGGGTGATATTTACCAATAACATCACCGACCACGCGCGCCGATTTCTTATAAGCTTTATTCCAATCGTTGTTGAGTTCATGCATTGCGAACAAAACGCGACGATGCACGGGTTTAAGCCCATCACGCACATCCGGCAAAGCCCGCCCCACGATCACACTCATGGCATAATCGAGATACGATTGCTTTAACTCATCTTCGATATTAATCGGTAAAATTTCACTTGCTATTTCGGCCATGGTGGCTGTTATTCTCCATCACTTTATTCTGACTAAATTTCGTCCAAAAAAGACGGCAAATTATACCATAAGAGTGGCTCAAGACGAAGCCAAGTTGTCCTCTCACCTGAGGTGTCGTTGATGCGTCGCTCTGTGACTTATCAAGGCTACGCCAGGCCCTTGGGTAGACTACCGTCTTTGCGTCAAACTCATACGGTAGCCTTGATAAGCGCTACCGGCGCTCATCAAGGTTTAAGGAACCATCTGCAGTTTGCTATACTACCGCGACCACAACCACAGGATCACAATAATGTCCGACACTATCGACACGGAAAAATCAGTCCCCCATCGCACACTCGACAACAACAGCGACCCGCGCGAAATCGATAAATTCAATCAACACGCTCAACGCTGGTGGGATGCCAATGGCGACCTAAAAACCCTTCACGATATCAATCCGTTACGCCTGGAATTTATCAAACAACATGCACAGCTAAATGATGCAGAAAACAATCAAAATTTGAGTGTTATCGACATTGGTTGTGGTGGCGGGATTCTCAGCGAAGGCCTGGCTGCCCAAGGACTACAGGTCACTGGTGTGGATATGGCAGCGGAAGCACTCAACGTCGCGCGCTTACACTTACTCGAAAGCGGGCATAAAATAGACTATATCCACGGCACTGCCGAAGAGGTCGCCACCCAAGCGCCAGGCCAATACGCCATGGTTACTTGCATGGAATTACTCGAACACGTCCCTACCCCCGCTTCACTCATCACGGCTTGTAGCCAATTGGTGAAGCCCGGCGGCCATGTGTTTTTCTCCACCCTAAATCGCACACCCAAGGCATATATACTTGCCATCGTTGGCGCGGAATATGTCATGCGTCTGTTGCCACGCGGCACGCATGAATACGCAAAATTCATCCGCCCTTCGGAATTGAGCCATTGGTGTCGTGAGGCTGGCTTAACGGTGCGCGCGTTGAGTGGTATGCATTATAATCCCATTACGCGCCACGCCACGCTAAGTAAAGACGTTGGGGTGAATTATCTCGTGCATGCGGTGAAGACATAAAATCAGACACAGCAACCCCTATTCCGCCAATGGAAACAATGCAGCAAGATACAAAGGATAGTTGTGAACCTGGTTCTCTGCATCGATATGCAAAGACTTGGCGCTCATGATGGCTCGATAACTCGGGTGATATTTGTTGGCAAACACTCGCAAACTTTTTGCTTGCGTGACCCAGCCAGATTTTACTTCGATGGGGATGATTTGGTTGCCTACAGGTCGCAAGAATTCGACTTCTGCTGTTTTTTCCATCCAACTGAACAACCGGCTTTGGCCGGCACCAATAAACGCTTGAACAACATAATTTTCAGCAAAAAATCCTTTGCAAGAGCCATAGTCATAATCGAGTATAGCGCCCGGTTCTAACTCAAGCATCGCGCCTAAGATACCAATATCAAATAAAAAAAGCTTAAAGCTATTATCCTTACAAAACGCAGCTAAGGGTAACTCTGCGCGATTAACGATAGACACCTTATGAATTAAACCCGCTGCATCTAGCCAATCAATCGCATCAGCTAACTTACTAAACCGATCGATACCCGGCACGGCACCTTTGAACTTATATTTTTGTGCGGAACCATCTTTTGTGTTGCCAAGTTGTTCGGGGATAGATTGCCAAATACGATTAATGTGCATGGCGTTAAGCTTACCGGCGTGTTTGACAATATCAGCAAAATAAGCTTGAATCAAGTCTTGCTGCTTGTGCCGAACTTGTTTAAACCCACTGAAAAGGTCATCTTGTTGTTGAATATAGATAGAAACAATTTCTGGCAAGCCACCCGTAATAAAGTAATGTTTCAGGCGCTGCCATAGATGCTCATGGACCAAGGCGGGGATCTTGTCGTTAAGCGTCAAGCCTTGGAGCAATTCCAATGACAAATCGTCCTCTAGCGCTTGTAAAAACTCTAGAAACGACATGGGATACATTTGCAAGTGCTCAACCTTGCCAACCGGATACGATGCCGGCGCCAAATAAACACCGAGCAAGGAGCCCGCACAACAGATATAGCTAGCGGGCAACTCTTCGCAAAAATACTTCAAACTGGTTAGCGCATTGGGACAAGCTTGGATTTCATCCAAAATCACTAAATCATGATAAGGATCAATTTTCTGTTGTACTTTAAAGCTCAAGTCCAAAAGAATACGTTGCGGATCTAACTCTGATACAAATGCCTCGGCAAGACTGGGGCTGCGCTCGAAATTGAAATAATGCACATGCTTGAATTCTTGCTTGCCAAAATGTTACAAAATAAATGTCTTGCCAACTTGCCTAGCTCCATTTAAAATCAAAGGCTTACGCTCTTTATTGGCTTTCCAACGCTGTAAATCATGGTGTATTGCTCGTTTCATAGGCAATATTTTAGCACAATTGACATTTTTTACCATCACTTTTTGTACGATTTATACAGAAAGTAGTATGACTTTCTGTATTATTGATACAGAAAACATGAGCACTTTGTAGTGCCGGGTAAGTCTCCTGTCCAAGAAAACTCGCTGCCCAAGTTTTTTGTATAATGTGGCTCCTCCGCCTGCGCGGAGGATGACGTAGTAGCGAAAGCGAAGGATGACGGCGTGAGCTGAGCACATAAAAAAACACTGGATAACATTGGAAAACACATGAAAAACATGACCACGATTTTATTTGATTTGGATGGCACCTTACTCGACAGTGCCGATGAACTAGGTGCGGCATTAAATGCATTGCTCGAACGTCATGGCGAACCACAGCAACCGTTTGCGAAAATCCGTCAAGTCTCTTCCAATGGGGCGCCAGGCTTATTAGGCTTAGGCTTTGGTATGCAACGCGATAACCCACGCTTCCCTGATCTGCGTACTGAGTTTCTTGACATTTACCAACAAAACCTTGGTAGCACCAGTCGTTTGTTTCCTGCGATTCCTGCGTTACTCGACGCTTTGGATGCTCGTGGCTATACCTGGGGCATCGTCACCAATAAAGCTGGCTGGCTGACAGAACCACTCATCAAAAAACTTGCCCTCGATACGCGCGCCGCCTGTGTCATCAGTGGCGATACTACTGCGCGTGCTAAACCCCATCCCGACCCGCTATTACACGCCTGTGCCCTACTCGATGCGTCTCAAGAGGAATGCCTTTATGTTGGTGATGCCGAGCGTGACATCCAAGCCGGCCGCGCTGCTGGCATGACGACTGTCGCTGCTTTGTACGGCTATGTTAATGAAGGCGACGACCCAAGCGCGTGGAGCGCAGATTATTATGTCGAAACACCCAAAGAGTTGCATGAGTTGATACTGGCCGATTAGGATCGATTAGCAGTTCCTTTTCTCATTGATAAGAAGTAAATTTCTCATACGAGGTCACATTGCATAGAGCTTTGTCTATTCAAGTTAGTATAAAAAACCTAATAAATATAAAGGGATCTTGTTACCAGCACCCGTTAGAATGCCATCCATAAATAAAATACCCTTATCTTGATTTTTTAGTTGCTTATTCGTTTTATTGCGACCGCCAATTTCTAGCACATGGTCACCAACACTAAAATCACCAACCTTACTATAAAAAACTTCATGTTGTGCATTTTGCAAATGCTGTAAAGCAAACAGCTCCCTTACTTTGCCAATAGTAGAATCCTGCAATTGCGGCAAATAGCTTGCGTACAACAAATTACAATTATCCGGATAGAGTTTACTGGGCGTGCGCAAATACGCTTTGCCTGATTTTTTTGGGAAGAGAAAACGAATCAAACCTGCTTGCTGCAAGATACGCAGATATTCATAAGTACTTTCGTAATTTTTACCCAATGTGTTTGCCAACTTATAAGCGCTGAGCTCGCCAGGCAAAGAGTTGATAACGTACTTATACAGTTGTTCAATGATATTGAGTGTGCCTGTCTTGAGTGAATGCAGCGTGGCGATATCTTCATAAATCGTCTTTTGAATCGTATTTTCAATAGCCTGATACTTTTCTCGATCCTGGGTGAAATTTGCATAAAATGGATAGTAACCTATGCGTAAATACGTATTAAAATGCTGCGAAATTTCAGGTAATTGTATCGATTGCACAATAGCAGTATGATTATTGAGCAACTCATCAAATGCAACAATAGGGTAATTTGCTTGCTGATAAAATGCCAGAAACTCACGAAATGACAAACCATGTAGACGATGCAAAGTAACCCGTCGCGACAAGTCATATTGACCGTGAATAATATCTATCATTGAACTACCCGTGAACAACACCTTAAAGTCACGATACGTATCCGCAATATTTTTTAACTCTTGCTTCCAGTTCGGGTACTTGTGAATTTCATCGATACACAACAAACGTACGGCGGTTTCTTTATAGACACGGTCAACAACGTCAATGAGCTTATGCTCGAGGAAATAAAGGTTATCTGCCGAGGCATATAATGCTTTGTTTTCGCGCGCACCTGCTTTTAGCGCCTGTTTAAGCAAATAGGTGGTTTTACCAATGCCCCGCGGACCAACCAAACCAGTGATATGGTTATCTAGGGTAATCTGCCCAAAAGCTTCCCGTTCATAAAATGGAGTTCGCTCAAATTGATCAAAAATAAGCTGTTGAATATCAAAAAGTTTTTCCATGGGGCGCCTCTACACTTCAGTTGTAACCGAAGTATAGAGCAAGAAAACTTCAGTTACAACCGAAGTATTACTGCCTTCGCGCGGGCGCGCAGTAATAATTCCCAATGCGCTTGTCCAGTTGTTTGCGTAAATGCGGCGAGGAAATCTTAGAGCTTGCCCCCCCCCCCTTGTGCTTCGGCAGCTGCACGTTTTTGTGCCTCGCTACAGCTGAGCATGACAAATTCTTCAGGTAAAACGACAAGTTACGCGCCTTGTTGTGCGGCTTGGGCAATCAGATTAGCAGCGGTATGTGGGTTGGCATCGACATCCCTATTATTTTGATTTATTTAGGTTTTTTAATGACATACTTAACTTTTAAAAAATAATTGAATCACTTTACGTAAAGACAGTCTAAGCTTTTAATTAAGATTTTCACTATTGGAGATATAGTAATGCAATGTCAAACCGTTTCGAAAGGTTTAATACTCACCGGCGCGCTCGGGTTACTCCTGCTGGTGCCAATACATAATACATACGCCGTCGAAAGAGTAGGGAGCATCAAAATAGTCGATATTGGGGGCAAGTGGTATTGTAAAAATCACGATCGGGACTATGCAAATTGCTGGAAAATAAGGAACGTACAACCTCTCAATGGAGGGGATGAACAAAGCAAAACGCACATTGGAAAAAATGCTGAGGGGACTGTCATAAGAATCATGTCCGGGAAAACTGAACCCGTTACGTATACATTCTATGTCAAGCCATCAGAAAGCAATCGTGTAGAGTGTGATTTTAGTGTCACTTTCAATCCTAACGAAAAGGATCTTGCAAAAGTTTTTACTAATATAAAAACTAATTGGCCCTGTGAAAATGGCACATCTTACATGGAAGGCGGACAATTTGTGCATAAATTTTTCATTAATTATCAAGATGAGGCTAATCGATAGGATAAGGGATCAGGTGTAAAAGTCTCGACTTGATCCCCTACATCTAACTCACTTCGCTAGTTCAAGCAACAAGCCATTCTTAGCCTC
Source organism: Gammaproteobacteria bacterium (assembly GCA_021773335.1). GTDB lineage: Bacteria > Pseudomonadota > Gammaproteobacteria > JAJFKG01 > JAJFKG01 > JAJFKG01. The sequence continues at coordinate 87,489 of JAJFKG010000038.1, read as the reverse complement.
GTCCCACCCTCTTAGCCTCGTCCCACCCCTGTGGGGTGGGACGGTAAAACAGCGGGCGCTACGCGCCCGACAAATAAAGGAACGGACGCTGGAGCGTCCGTGAGTGTAAGGTCCCAACCCTAGAGGGTCGGGACCAGTCTGAGTGTTTGACGTCCCAACCCTCAGGGTCGGGACCAGTCTGAGTGTTTGACGTCCCAACCCACAGGGTCGGGACCAGTCTGTAAGCAGAAATATTTAATGAAGCCCTTGGTAAACTTTAAACAGACTTATGGGGAACGATATGGATAGGATAGGGGATCAGGTGTAAAAGTCTCGACTTGATCCCCTAATCTAATCTTACTTCGCCAACTCCAGCAACAAGCCATTCAAGCGATGGACAAAGCCGGCGGGATCATCTAAGTGTCCACCTTCCGCAAGGACTGCTTGATCAAACAAGATATTCGTCCATTCGCTGAAACGATCATCATCTTGTTCGTCACGTAAACGCTGCACGATGGCATGTTCGGGGTTTAATTCAAAAATTGGCTTGGCTTCAGGGAACGCTTGTCCTGCAGCTTGCAGTATGCGTTGCATTTGAATCCCCATGTCATTCTCATCCGCCACGATACACGCCGGCGAACTCGTTAAACGATGCGTCAGACGCACCTCTTTGATCCGCTCGCCCATGACTTTCTTGACATGCTCAACTAAGCCTTTGAATTCATCTTCCGCTTTTTTGACTTCTTCTTTTTCTGCTTCACTGTCTAATTCACCCAGATCCAAGCTACCTTTCGCCACAGATTGCAATTGCTTGCCATCGAATTCCGGCAAATGTGCCACTAACCATTCATCAACACGATCGCTCAGCAACAAGACTTCGATACCTTTTTTGCGGAAAATTTCCAAGTGCGGACTGTTTTTCGCACCATTGAATGATTCAGCGCTAACAAAATAAATCTTGTCTTGGCCTTCGCGCATGCGCGAAACATAGTCTTCCAAAGTAATTTCTTGTTCTTCTTTATCATCATGCGTACTGGAAAATCGCAGCAGTTTTGCAACTTGCTCACGATTGGCAAAGTCTTCAGCAGGCCCTTCTTTCATGGTGCCACCAAACTCTTTCCAGAATTTGCTATATTGCTCTTTGTCATCTTTGGCCATTTTTTCTAACATGCCGAGTATGCGCTTAGTCAATGCGGAACGCATGCTATCGATCTTTTTATCGCCTTGTAAGATTTCACGTGAGACATTGAGTGGCAAATCATTGGAATCGACAATCCCTTTCACAAAACGCAAATACAAGGGGAGGAATTGTTCGACTTCATCCATAATAAACACGCGCTGCACATACAAACGCAAACCGTGCGGATGGTCACGATTCCACAAATCAAACGGTGCATGACCTGGAATATATAATAATGAAGTATATTCCATCTTTCCCTCGACTTTATTATGCGCCCACGTCAAAGGGTCTTGCAGATCATGTGAGATGTGTTTATAAAATTCTTGATAGTCGCTTTCTTTGATTTCACTCTTAGGTAACGTCCATAAGGCTTTAGCGCGGTTGACCACTTCGTCTTCGTATTTCTTTTCTTTAGGCTCTTTATCCTTTGCCTCGTCACCTTCTTCTTTGCCCTCTTCCTCGCTGATCTCTTCAAACACTTCAGTTTTCATCACGACTGGCGTAGAAATGTGATCTGAATATTTGGTAATAATCTTACGCAAACGAAAATCACTGAGAAATTCGTCTTCGCCATCACGCAAATGTAAAATAATTTCAGTGCCACGCTCGGGCTTTTCGATCGTTTCTAATGAGTAATCACCTTCACCGCCTGACTCCCAGCACACGCCCTCTTCGGCCGGCAAGCCCGCGCGGCGTGTTAATACCGTGACTTTGTCGGCAACAATGAATGAAGAATAAAAGCCTACCCCGAATTGCCCGATCAATTGTGCATCTTTGGACTGATCGCCGGTTAGGGCCTCGAAAAATTCACGCGTACCGGATTTGGCAATGGTACCAAGATTTTCAGTCACTTCTTCGCGGCTCATACCAATACCATTATCGCTGACAGTAATGGTTTTTTTCTTATCATCAAAAGCAACACGGATTTTCAGATCTGTATCACCTGCGTATAAGTTTGGATCCGCAATGGCCGCAAAACGCAGCTTATCGACGGCGTCCGAGGCATTCGATATCAATTCACGTAGAAAAATTTCTTTATTGCTATACAGGGAGTTAATCACCAAGCGTAATAATTGTTTAACCTCAGCTTGGAACCCCAGCGTTTCTTTATGTGCTTCTACCGTCATTTTGTCTCTCTCTCCTCTTATGATAAAACTGGATAAAACTAGCGAAAACTCACAGTCACCTAACATGGGGGCTGTGGCACAAATTTCAATGCCTGAAATTGGCGCTATTGTACACAAAAAGCCACTGGAATACTTATGGCCAATAAATGTCCATAACTCATTGAAGATTTGGCGAATTAATCCGTATTAGAGTAAACTAGCGCCGCAAATTTAGGGTCTTGCGCGAGGTTACTACTATCAAAACCCAGCAAGACAGACAAACACAACGTAGTCAATGACAAGCAAAAGGTACGAGGACAACCATGCCCGATACAGATAAAACGTACAAAAGTATTAATGTCATCCATTTGGAAGCAGATACCACTTATCCCCATCATGAAACCACACCCGAGGTCGCGCATATGACCGATCCCGCTTTAGATGTAATGACTAACTTTGATAAAGTGCCACCGACCACAATACGCCCCGATGAAACGATCGATTTTGCCTTGATGGAAATGCGTGTATCTGGCGAACACGTCCTGCTAGTCGTCGATCGCGATGATAATGTCGTTGGGTTAATCAGCTCTGGCGATATCCAAGGTGCCAAACCGGTCAAAGTCATCCAAGAAAAACGTATCAAGCGCAATGAAATCAAAGTGGAAATGGTGATGACACCACAAAATAAAATCCCTACCCTGGACATGGAAGATTTGCGCCACGCTAAAGTTGGCAATGTTGTGCAAACCCTCAAGGAACTTAAACAACATTATGCCGTCGTCGTCGCCATTGATGAAGAAAACAAAAAGCAGACGGTACATGGCTTATTTTCGTTATCCCGAATTGGTAAGCAGTTGAATATCGATGTCACAAGCTTGCTGCCTGAGGCACATTCGTTGGCAGAGTTACAGCATTTGCATTCGTAAGGAACTTTACTCAGGAAACAATGTAGCCTACTGTCTCTGCGCCAAGCCCAGATCTAGCCTACTGTCTTTGCGTCAAGCTCATATGTAGCCTTGATAAGCGCCACCGGCGCGCATCAAGGAAATGTATTAGCAAACCCTGCTCCTTGATGCGCACCTACGGTGCTTATCAAGGCTACAAAAATTCAAACACATACAACAAGGAAGTTAACATGAGCATTCGCAATACCCATACTGATTACGGCAGCGCTACCCGCTTTTTGCATACGCTTATCGCTGCACTCGTCCTCATTATGCTAGCGCTTGGTGTGGTTATGGGTTACTTACCCAAACCTCTTAAAGGTGACGTCGTTGGCATCCATAAACTCATCGGCTTGTGTACACTGAGCGTCGCTCTCTTATTCGTATTATGGACACTCAGCAGTAAAAAACCAGGTTATCCCGATGGCATGAAAACTTGGGAAAAACACCTCGCTCGCACTGTGCAAACTGCCATGTACCTACTCATTATCCTCATGCCGCTTAGTGGCTGGACGATGGCAACCGCTGCCAACAAGCCGCCACACATTTTTGGCCTGTATGCCTTTCCCATGCCCTTTATTCCCTTGAGCAAACCGCTCGCTGGTTTCGCCAAAGACAGCCATACCATCATGGCATGGATCTTATTTGCCTGCATCGTGTTACACACTTGTGGCGCGTTGAAGCATCATTTTATTGATAAGAACAACATCTTGAAGCGCATGCTGGGGCATAAATAGCAGCAACATGCCCTTCTGGGCCCTAATCTTTGTGGGTTTTTTTCGCAATAACCTGCTGATTTAAAATATCTTTTGACACAACCACAAATCTTTCCTTTATTAAAGGAAAGATTTGTGGTAATCTTTCCTTTAATAAAGGAAAGACTTTGAACCCACTTTTAGTACAGCGACGAACTTGGCATTAGATATGAGTATAAAAAGTACACTACTTATCCTGCTTGAAGAATTTCGCGATACCTTGGCTAGGCTGACCTCTTTAGTACCTCGTACCGCCGCATTCCCTGACGCCCCTAATAAAATAAAAGTTGCCATCGGCATGCGGCGAACTGGCAAAACCTACTTTCTTTACCAATATATTCAGCAGTTATTAGAGCAAAATGTAGCACCAACGCGCATCCTCTATCTTAATCTTGAAGATGACCGTCTCTTACCCATCAACGCAGACAAGCTTGCTGAACGTATAGAAGCTTTTTACGCACTTTACCCGGAAAATCACACACACAAATGTTATCTGTTTTTAGATGAGATACAGCAAGTCGAAGGATGGGCAAATGTCATTCGTCGGTTACATGACACTAAAAACATCGAATTATTCCTAACAGGCTCATCAGCAAAATTATTAAGCAAAGAAATCGCTACTGCTCTGCGCGGACGCTCGCTTGCAACCGAAATTTGGCCGTATAGTTTTGCGGAATATCAACGCGCCCAAAATATATCAATCGATACCTCACTGCTTGGCAAAAGGACACGTGATCAGTTAACTCAGCTGTTTCAGCAATATTTAAAAGAAGGCGGCTTTCCCGAAATCACCACCTACGCACCCGAAGTGCGTCAGCAAACATTGCAAGATTATGTCGATGTGGTTATTTATCGTGACATTATTGAAAGGCACACTATTTCTAATACAGCACTGATAAAATACATGCTCCTTACTATGCTACGTAATGTATCGTCACCTTTTTCTATCAATAAATTTTATAATGATGTGAAAAGCCAAGGGTACAAAGTCAGCAAAACTGTATTATACGATTATACCGATTATCTAGAAGATGCTTTTCTCGTATTTTCAGTACCGCTTTACTCAGAATCACTACGCAAGATCCAAGCTAATCCCAAAAAGATCTATGCCATTGACACCGGGATTCTCAACTCACTGAGTCTAGAGTTTACAAACAACTTGGGTAAATTATTTGAAAATTGTATTTATCTTGAATTGAGACGACAAGGCTACACCGTATTTTACTATCTCACTGAAGAACGTTACGAAATTGATTTCTTAATCCAGAGCAAGCACGGTAAGAAAAAGTTACTGCAGGTAGCGTGGAACACCGAAGATCCACAAACATTAGAGCGCGAACAACGCGCGCTCAATCAGGCGCAAAAAGAATTAAATATCCCAGGCGAAATCATTACGCTTGAATCATACCTAGAAAAAGGCCTCGAACCACTATAAACTACTACTCAAAACGTGATGTCTGATGATGACGACACCGCTCCCGACTCCTGGTCAGATTCAGATTTAGCTCCACCGTCTCCCACGTAAAAGCCCTGAGGTTCCCATGAATAGCTACAAAAGAATTCTTTTTATTACCAAACTATTGTTGTTGTCTGGTGTTTCTCCGGCAGATAGTGAGGTTGCGTTGCTAGATGTCTTTAATAATAGTGATTTTACATTAAGAAGTGACGTACAGAAAATCATTGGCGATGCGCCACGTATGCTGCGATGGCTTAAAGCGGTTGTCCGTATCAATCAAGCGCTAAAAAATGTTCCTCATGATACTAAAAAGGTTTGTTGGCAAGAAATTTTAGCGCAGTTACGGCAGTATGAAGTCGATTCGTCGCTTAAAGCAGAGATAAACAAAGTGCAGTTTCTTGAAATGCAAGCGGCTAATGTTAGTGAGGCACTTACGTACCTGTAATCAAAAGCAACACTCTCTGCATTAGTGAAGGTATTACCGCGGGGAAAGAAACGGAAACGCATTGCTGCTGAGTCGCCGACTAGTAGCAATAATGCTGCTAGTTCTAGCGCTAGTACAAGTGTCAGTATTTCTTCTTCACAGCCTAAGCGTAAGCCTTCAAAAAATTCAAGAAGGCGACTCACGAGGCAACTAACTATGCAAACGCTCTATGCAGGATTCGCTGATTATATAAAAAGCATGATTGGTGACGGGTATTACGCATATCGTTCCCCATAAAAACTGGTGCAAAGCTTACGAGTTCATAGAAGATACCGCCTATAAATTGGTTATATGCAATCCTGTAGCCTACTGTCTTTGGGTCAAGCCCAGAGGTAGCCCGGATAAGTTGCGCAGCAACGTCGTCCGGGAACAGCAATGAACAACCCTTTTCCCGGATGACGCGCGTGCCGCGCTTATCCGGGCTACCTGTGTGGCAATGATTGACAATAATAAGCCAACCAGCGATACCTCATCATCTCTTTAACAACCGTTGAACCAACTTATGGGGAACGCTATGGTATTACGGACGCGCTTTTTTCAAAGATATCAAAAGAGTCCATACCTTGGTGTCTTATTTCAAAGTGGCAGGGCTGGTTTGCGATGAGGGTGGCGCTGAAAGTCCAACGCGCAGCTATTTGATTTTGCATGAGCGTGTATTTACGTTTGACAGCATAAATAGACTCTGATATCTTTCGCGCACAAATATAGCAGTTGTCAACTCTTTCTTCTTGGAGCAACTCAGCGTTTTTATCCTTATTTTCCCCAAAATGGATCCTTTGGGTTTGGTGCCTGACGGGTTCGTGCATGATGTTTTTTACCCTAAGGGCGGTATTGATTTAAAATTCAAAGGGGGGGCAGTCCATGCCAATACCTACAGAACCCGATAAGCTCGATCAGTGGCTTGCTACAGAAATCACTCAGTTGCTTGCGAAAAAAGACAGTCATGATTTGCGTGAGTTAAGCGTAAAAGCGTTACAAGATTTCGGCTTGGAGCTTATCGATAAAGAGGCAGAACTTATCAACAATGAAAACGTATCGCGCCATCATAAAGGAGCGATATTAATGAATATAATAGGAAACCTCATATCAAATATTGTAGGACAAAAGCTAGAGACTGCGTTTCGTGAAGAGGCGCAGCAACAGCAAGCCACAATGGCGCGTAGTCAGCTTAAGCGGCAGCAAGCCACAATGGCGCGTAGTGAGCCTAAGGAATCGATAATTACAATGGCCCGTAGTCAGCCGAAGCAACCAATAGTCACAATGCCGCGTAGTCAGCCGGAGCAACCGCTAAGTACAATAGTATTACACATTTGGCCATGGCGACCAAGAGTCACGAACGCTGACTTTCAATCCATAGAAGAGCAGATTAAAATAGCTGATTCCAAATTCAACGAACGAGAATACTGTGTAGCCTATAGACACTACAATTCAGCCTTGAGGCTTTGTGAAAGCGACCAACTTGGCCTTAATTATAAGCAACCGATTCTGCATAGAATGATAGAATGCAATTACCACTTTGCACAGCAGGTGCAACAGAGGAAACCTTCTTCCATGGAATCTTTGAATAATGCACTCGATAACCTGTCTAGTTCGAGGCAAGATGCAAGAGACAATCAATGGGACAGTTGGACAAGTAAGATCGATGAATTGATTAAGGTTATCAAAAACAAGAGGCAGGAAGTAGCTCAACGTAGTCACCCAGGCAAAGAAAATCGCCCTGCTTACCCTCATCAATTTGCTTATTCGACTACTCATACAACTACTCATGCGACAAAGGGGAACCAAGAGCTTCCTCAACGATCCACTATGGATCCTTGCAGCGCTGCGTATAACCCGCTGCAGCTTCATGCGCCAGCTGTGCATGTGCAGAGGTTTCAAGGAAAGGATTCACATGGGAAGCCAGCACATAGCTCTCAAACAGACAGCTATTCAGATACTCAAAACGAGTGTAACACCGTAAACTGTCTGGGAATGATGGGGTAAGCTATACCCCTCGCACCATAGCATTGATATAAATTGACTAATTTGTTTACGAGGTTTGCTATGCCAGGCTACAGAATTTTAATGTATATCAGTAAGTTGCTGTTTATGGCTGGCTATTACCCGGAAAATAATCGTAATGAATTAACGGCTGTATTGCCCAACCAGATCCAATTAAATCCCTCCGTCGCACAAATTATTAACGTCAACAAGCTGCGTAATTGGTTACACGCAATTTGTCGCATTAACGGCGAACTTTTGTTACGCAGAAACAAACTTCCTCGAAAAAGAAATACCTTTTTTAAAGGCGGCTATCAAGCTTTACTTAAATGCCACGTATTGTTCCAGCTTGTTTCTACAGAGCCTACATATATTTTTACGGGGCAACAGTTACTAGCCGAGCTGCTTGAAAACGAATATTTCTTGGAGCATGCGACTAATGCTGAGGAATTCCTCAATGGACTATGCTTAGTAGTAAGGAAGCGCGCTACCACGTAGCCTTGATAAGCACCGTAGGGGCGCATCAAGGACCAGCGTTTGTTAATGCATTCCCTTGATGCGCGCTATGCGCTTATCAAGGCTACATCTACATCCGGGCTTGACGCAGTGACAGTAGGCTTACAAGAAACAAAATGACACTCGGGTCTATTTCTCTTGGAAGGGCATTCATTCTTCGAAAATACTCTCGCTCGATAAACCATGTGATTCCATGATTTGACGCAAGTGGCGCAGGGCTTCGACTTGGATTTGACGTACACGCTCGCGAGTTAAACCAATCTCCGCGCCAACTTCTTCGAGGGTCGCACGATCATGCCCTTTTAAGCCAAAACGGCGGGCCAAGACTGCTTGTTGTTTCTCAGTCAATTCTTCAATCCATTGATCGATGTTCACGCGCAAGTTATCGTCTTGCAGTAATAAAGCGGGGTCATTGGGCACTTCATCCGTCAACGTATCCAACAATGATTTATCACCATCGGAACCAATCGTACTATCAACCGACGCTACCCGTTCGTTTAAGCCTAACATGCGTTTGACATCATCGAGTGGCTTATCGACCATTTCTGCGATTTCTTCGGGACTAGGTTCATGGTCAAGCGTCTGGGTTAATTCACGCGCTGCGCGTAGATAGACATTGAGTTCTTTGACAACGTGAATCGGTAATCGAATCGTACGCGTCTGATTCATGATCGCACGTTCAATAGTTTGGCGGATCCACCAGGTCGCATAAGTCGAAAAACGAAAACCACGCTCAGGATCAAACTTCTCTACCGCGCGAATCAAACCGAGGTTACCTTCTTCAATCAAATCCAATAAAGCAAGGCCGCGATTGACATAACGTCGCGCAATCTTAACCACCAAGCGCAAATTACTTTCGATCATGCGCTTACGTGAGTCTTCACATCCCTTGAGTGCACGACGTGAATAATAGACTTCTTCTTCCGCTGACAATAAGGGTGAAAAGCCAATCTCACCGAGATACATTTGCGTCGCATCAAATTCTTTATTGCGTCCATGCAAACTACGCGTTTTTTTCGCTGTACTCTTGGCTTTGGTCCCTTTCTTCTTGGGAGCCGGCTTACTTTCTTTTGCTGAATTATCGTTGTCGTCAAGCACATCTTCGCCTAGCTCAGCAACTGCGGATCCATCCGTCGCGTCGTCTTTGAACTCTTCAGGTTCTTGTTGATTGTCCTTTTTACTCAACAGTCTATCCTCATTAATTTTTATGATTACCCTGTACGCAAATAAGCCGTTGGATTAACCGGTTTACCTTTGCGACGGATCTCAAAATGCAATTCGGGGCGTTCATTCCTACCCCCACCCATTTCGGCAATTTTTTGACCAGATCTAACATAACTGCCTTGCTTGACCAAAATTTTACGATTATAGGCATAAGCACTCAAGTAATCACTATTATGCTTAATAATCAATAAATTACCATAGCCTCGCACACCATTGCCACTATAAACCACTTTGCCGAATGCTGCCGCACGTACAGACTCGCCTGTTCTACCCGCAATATCAATCCCCTTATTGCCAGTTCCATTAGGCGAAAACCCTTTAATAATCCGTCCCTTAGCTGGCCATTGCCAATGCTTTACAGGACCTAAACGACGGTATTCTTCACGCACACTGGCCGCAGCAGTGTCTTTTTGTTTTGACACCGATTTTGTCGATTCTATCCGTGAAGTTGTGATTTTTGTCGCAGACTCGCTTGATTTTTGTTCCGTTAACACTAACTTACGTACTCGGCGACGTGGTGCACCTGGCTGTAAGGCGAGGATATCGCCCGACGAAATTTCATAAGGTGCCGCTAGGTCATTGATTCTCGCCAATTCTTGATAATCCAAGCCAAAGCGCCAAGCGATCGAATACAAGGTATCGCCACGCTTAACGGTATAACTACGCAACTCAACCTTATTACCTGCGGCTGCCGGGATTGCAGCAGTCTTAGGCTTATTGTTGGCTTGATTATCTGCAACACTGTAAACAGGTGCGGGCTTATGTGGTGTTGAAGAGCATGCACCCAAGGCTGCAGCAGCCAGAATTAACACGACGCCACGAGGCCAAGTTAAGCGACACATTAACCCCACTGTAGATCACTCACCCAACTAGAAAGTTGTTCAAAGCTCGAATAATTTGTAAAGTCAAGCTGCATCGGCGTGATAGAAACTCGCCCTACGCTAACCGCATGAAAGTCTGTGCCAGGCCCAGAGTCTTCTTCAATTCCCGGCGGGCCAACCCAATAGACAACATGACCACGTGGATCAGTTTCTTTGATGGTGGGTTCAGCACAATGACGCGTACCAAAGCGGGTGACATCAAAGCCTTTAATCTCTTGCAGAGGAATATCGGGTACATTCACATTTAAAATCGTATTACTGGGTAAACGACGACTAGAAGAATGCTCGACAAGTAATTTTGTCACTTCCGCAGCGGTTGCAAAATGCCGGCAGTGCTCACCCACCAGAGAGACGGCTATCGCCGGCAAACCGAGAAAACGCCCTTCTGTTGCAGCTGCCACTGTCCCGGAATACAACACATCATCACCCAAGTTAGCGCCCGCATTGATGCCTGAAACTACCATGTCCGGGCTCTCATCTAATAAACCAGTGATGGCAATATGCACACAATCCGTTGGTGTGCCTTCGACGCTGATATAGCCATTGTCGAGTGTGCGCAAACGCAAAGGGCGATCGAGGGTCAAGGAATTACTAGCGCCACTGCGATTGCGATCCGGCGCTACTACGGTAACATGCGCTAATTTGGACAGTGCATCAGCCAATATTCTGATGCCCGGCGCATGCACACCATCATCATTGCTTACTAGAATTCTCATCTAAAGGGTTATCCTCACTGCTCAACTTAGTTTATTGTTTTCATTAAACCTAGCATCCACAGTTAGACGCGGGTTAAGCGTGCAAGAAATTGTTTCAGATAGCGTATTAAAAATTTTCGTGGTCACCTTACTGGTGATGAGACAAATTTTTAAATAGCTAGGTGAATTAAGACCTTACGCTATTAATCGCTGGCCAACTGCGGATTCTAGGTTAAGTAATCGCGTAGTTTACTGGAATAATTACACAATAAATAGGCCCGATATTTGAAATTCCCAGGGCTTACGCAAAACACCAATCCCTCTGTTAATAAGGCGCTTAAAATTTGTACTATTTTATCCGTGAAATACACAAAACAACAGAGTATAATGCGCCCCACATTATTCGCAGAGGAACAGACATGGCATTAAGCGACAAGGCCGGAGAGCTCTTTCAAGGCTTTTCCAAACTCAGCCGTAAAGAACGCCTTGCCCGCCTTATTGAGATGGGCGCCTTACAAGCCGACGACGTACGGTTTCTAAACAATAGCCAAGGCTTAGATGCCTCGCTCGCAGAAAATTTCATCGAGAATGTGATTGGCTATTTTCCGATGCCCTTAGGCGTCGCGACGAACTTCTGCATCGATGGTGACGATTATGTGATCCCAATGGCAGTCGAAGAAACGTCGATCATCGCTGCTGCCAGCAAAACCGCGAAATGGATTCGTCAAAGCGGTGAAATCACCACAAGCACTCTCAACAATGAAGCCATTGGCCAGATCCAAATTGGCAAAATTAAAGATTACGAAAAATTCGAACGCACCATTACGACGAATAAAGAGTTTCTCATCGAAAGTGCCAACCTTGACGTGGCCAAAGGCTTAGTGGCACGCGGCGGTGGCATTCGTGATTTGACCTTGCGTAAATTACCCCGCGGTGATGGTGGGCACATGGCCGTCATACACATCATGGTGGATACCTGTGACGCGATGGGCGCCAACATTGTTAATCAAATTTGTGAATTCTTAAAAGCCCCGCTGGAAAATCTTTCCGGTGAAAGTGTCACAATGTGTATCTTATCTAATCTCGTCGACACCAAGTTAACTCAAGCCAAAGTTGTTGTACGTAATATCGATCCAGAACTCGGCCACGCTTTAAGTGAGGCGTCTATTTTTGCAGAACAAGACCCTTATCGCGCAGCCACCAATAACAAGGGTGTACTTAACGGTATCGACCCTATTCTATTAGCCACCGGCAATGATTGGCGCGCCGTTGAAGCCGGCGTGCATGCCTATGCAACCCAAGATGGTCAATACCGTTCGATAACGCGCTGGCGCATGCAAGACAATGACTTAGTCGGTACATTGACGGCCCCAATTATCGTAGGTACCGTCGGCGGCATGACTAAGCTGCACCCCACTGCACAACTTGGTTTACGCCTGTTAGGTGTGAGTCATGCTAACAATTTAGCACGCATTTGCGCCGCGGTCGGCCTAGTGCAAAATCTCGGGGCCATCCGTGCCTTGAGCACCGTGGGTATTATTCAAGGCCATATGAAGTTACATATTGCCAATTTGACGATGGAAGCAGGTGCCGAAGCCGATGAAGTCCCCATTTTGAAAAAACGTTTGGAAGAAATTTTACATCTGCGTAAACGTATTTCCTTAAGCAATGCGATTGAAATTCTCAAAGAATTACGTAGCAAAAATGATCCTCTTCCCTCTAACCAACACTCGGAAGAGGTTTAATTTCCATTGGCGTTGCGTTTATCGATCCCCAGTAAGACGTTTATGCTCGGCGAGTATCTTGCTTTGGTCAATGGGCCCGCGCTCATCGCCGCCACAGCACCGCGCTTTGAGCTAGCTATCAGCCCAACGGAGACTGTGACAACCAACCCATTTCCAGCGCACTCGCCAGCCTACAATCTTGCGCAGGCGCATCTCGATATATTGCACCATTACCACTTAGAATTTCGCGATCCTCATACCGGAGCAGGGGGCTTTGGTGCTTCCAGCGCACAATACGCATTGTTACTAACATTCTTACAATGCATAGAAGTACTTAATCCTGAAGATTATCCAGCGATGATTAAGCGCTACCAAAACTACGCTTGGAATGGCCAAGGCACAGCACCAAGTGGTTTGGACATCGTCGCGCAATTGAATGGTCAAATCACGTATTATCACTCTGCTAATAATCAGCTAGCTGCTTGCGCGTGGCCATTCAGCGATATCAATTTTTATTTGTTACGCACGGGGCATAAAGTTGCAACCCATGAACACTTAGCAAGTTTGGGCAGTTTTCCTAGCCAAGCATTGGCAGACGTTGTTGAAAAAGCTTATGCCAGTTTAACTACGGCTGAAACCAACAGCAGCGCGCAATTTGTCGAATGCGTCGAACAATATGCACAGTTACTTGCAGAGCTTGGCTTTGTGACACCGACAACGCAAAACCTCTTAAACACCTTACATAATAATCCCTTAGTCAAAGCTGCCAAGGGCTGTGGCGCACTTGGCGCAGATGTGGTGCTAGTCATAACAGCCACCGCAGATGATTACGCTTTTCGCACATGGGCCCAACAACAATCGTTGCACTTAGTTGCAAGCCAAGCCGATCTGACCACAGGTATAGGAGTTAATGATTATGAAATGGCTTGATAAAGCCCCCTCCAACATTGCTCTCATTAAATATATGGGAAAAATCGATGCCAGTGTTAACTTACCAACGAATGCATCGATCTCATATACCTTGAATGAATTACTGAGCTTTGTCGAATTAGAAGCGACTGACGCAGGCCAAGATAGTTGGCAAGCCATTGCGCGCGATGACTGTGACCTTTTAGCATTATCCGATACCGGCCAACAACGCTTTATTAAGCATTTAAATTTTTTGAAACAACAATTTAACTATCAAGGCCACTTTATTATTCGCTCCGGCAATAACTTCCCAGCGAATTGTGGACTCGCTAGTTCCGCGGCAAGCTTTGCTGCCTTGACACGTGTTGCGTGCACCGCACTCGCAGAACTTACTCAGCGCGAACTACCAAAGATCACAAAGATGGCGCAGCTAAGCCGTAAAGGTTCAGGCTCATCTTGTCGTTCTTTTTACTCACCCTGGTGCCTATGGCGTGAAGATACGGTTGAAACAGTAGAGCTACCTTACCCTGAATTATTACATCAAGTGGTTGTTGTCGGTGCTGCCGCCAAAGAAGTTGCCACCAGTGCCGCCCATTTACGTGTTCCTAGCAGTAGCTTATTCAACGGACGTATCGCACGTGCAGAAGCGCGTTTAGATAATTTACTCACGGCCTTCGAGCAACAAGATTGGCGACAAGCCTATCACATCACTTGGCAAGAATTTTGGGATATGCACGCCTTATTTGAAACCGCAGAACCACCGTTTGGTTATTTCACCGCAGACACATTTGCAGTCTTGGAGCAAATGCGCCGCGTATGGCAGGACCATAAAGACGGCCCGCTGGTCACCATGGATGCTGGTCCAAATGTGCATTTGTTATGGCGCCCCGATCAACAAGCACTGGCCCAACAAACCCGGCAACAATTGAAGGAACATTATCATGTCTTGTGATTTTACTACGACTAGCTATGGAAAGTTTATTCTTGCTGGCGAGCATGCCGTATTGCGCGGCTGCCCTGCGATCGTTTTTCCAGTTAAAAGTCGCGGCTTAACCCTGACCTATACTGCCACGGATGAACCTGTACATGCAGGTTTCGAAGGCTCCACGGCTGATGAGTTACACCTCTTGTTCTGGAGCGTATTAGAACAAGGTTTGGAAATGATTAACAAACCTATCGGTGATATCCGTGGGCGCTTTCAAATCGATACCAATATTCCCATCGGAGCTTGCATGGGGGCATCAGCGACCCTGTGCGTTGCTACTGGACGCTGGTTTGTGAGCCAAGGCTTAATTAAAGAAGATGAATTGCATGAATTTTCTTGTCGCCTTGAAGATTTATTTCATGGCGAAAGCAGTGGCTTAGATATTGCCGTGGTGATTGCTGAACAAGGTTTGTATTTCGAACGCAATGGCACGCGTAAAACTATCCAAAGCAAATGGCAACCACAATGGTATTTATCCTCGTCAGAACAATTATGCAAAACCTCGGATTGCATCAATAAAGTGAAAAAGCTATGGGAAAGCAACGTCGAACTTGCCAAACGCATCGATGAAGAAATGCAAGAAAGCGCCCTCGATGCTTTAGAAGCGTTACAGCTCAATGAAGAACGCGGTTACCCTATTCTACGTGACGCTATCAATAAAGCCGCTAATTGCTTCCGCGAATGGGGCTTGGCGCAAGGTAAAGTTGATACCCACATCAACGCCCTCCTGCGTGCCGGCGCCTGTGCGGTCAAACCGACTGGCTCAGGTGACGGTGGCCACGTTTTAAGTCTGTGGAAACAAGCGCCGCCACAAGATTTGGCGTTTGATTTAATTAGCTTGTAAGGCAATTAGACTACCTGCGAACACGATGAATCAAAAAAGATCCTAAAAATGATGGGCCAAGCCTGAGGCTGACTTCACTTCACAAAAAATGCAAAAAATAATGCTGCCATTTTTAACTGACTAAACAGTTGCCTGAACACAAAAATTGTATTAATATTGCCCTTCTTTACGTATATAGCGCCCATACCTGATCGATACATGCCCGATAGGCACCCACGGCAATTACACTCAGCAGGAAATATACTTTATGTTTTTTGAAGCACTTCAACCGCAAAGTGACGGCAGTTCAAATTCAGTCGCTGCAGACAGTCCAAGCTATGCATCGCAATCAGCAGCCGGTAGCTCAACAACCTCGGTTCCAACAACAGACGAGCTAACTAGCGCTGTTGAGGCACTCTATCAAGTGGCCGAAACCAACCTCAAGGACACACGCACACAGGCTTTTGCTCATACCCAGATCCACGTCGCGATTACCGCTGCAGCCGAGAAAATCTCAATAAAAGCAGACCCAGAAGCTGCTAGCAGTGCGTCCTCGTCAACATCAGCTAATGCCGAGTCAAAACAAGAACTATTCACACCAGAAATCATCGCCGCTTTCGGGGACATCTTGGCAGATGCAACAAGCCTTGATGTGTTGCAGTTTTTATTTGCCCAGCAACCAAAACACATAATTGGTGACAAAACAAATATACCCGCGACTGTGATTAATGCGACATTAGCACTGTTTGAGCACGCATTTGAGCAACAAATCGATGCTTGCTTGCAGCAACGTACGCAAAATGAAAAAGATACTCAACAAGCTATCCATGCCAATAGGCTTTGGCTGGCCTTACGAACCAACGGCAGGACAATGTTTCTCTATTATGATTCGCTCAGAAACCGTTACGACGATGCTGATGTGAAGTGGCAGCTCACTGAGAAGCAACAAAAGGCGCACGATTTGTTAAGCAGGCTAAACTCATCCAAAGACTCTATGGGACTTTTCGAAAGAGCTGACACGTACAGTACATTTCTAAAGCACATGCTTGCTCCATCAACACAATCGTTGGATAAAGACCACACTGAGCAAGCTTCGTTGTTAAATCCTGCTGAAGTTACCGGTCGACTTAGTGCTTGGATAATTGCTAAATTAATTGAACAATGGTTAATAAATTGTGAAATTGGCGTTGAGCCCAGCAGACTAATGGACCACTTTCAGCGCCTCTGGATGCACGTTGATGATATCAAGCGCTGGCAAGACGCACTTGCTCGGCTTGCGCCCAATCACAAGCCTGACGTCAGAGCGGCAGCCAAACTCAAACGACTGTATCGACATATGCTAACGTTATTTGCAGATGCTAAGTT
Organism: Gammaproteobacteria bacterium; assembly: GCA_021773335.1. Taxonomy (GTDB): domain Bacteria; phylum Pseudomonadota; class Gammaproteobacteria; order JAJFKG01; family JAJFKG01; genus JAJFKG01. Next base: position 70,483 of record JAJFKG010000038.1, on the reverse strand, counting down.
TATTGCGCCAAAGGGCTTTAGCTTACAAGCACTATTTCATGAAGCTTCCGTTAAAGAAAAAACAGTAAAGTTCTTTGCGCAATTTCTTATAAAGGAAAAGGAAAACGAAGCACCGACTCTTGATATTGAATCATATCTAAGCATAGGCCATCCAAGCGTTCGAGAACCACAGCATGATTATTTCACGCTGGCAATGCTGGCGCATATTATCAAGAATAACAAGGATGAAGACATTGACCCTGATAAACTTTATGGCACACTAAGCGCGCTGATTGATTGTGAGGCTTATAAAAACAATCCGATAGTAGGTAGCGCATATAAGGATTTCAAGACGCTGTTAACTAAATTTTTTGAATTGGCTCGCGATGATTATATGGTGCTTCGCTTGCGAAACAAGCTTAATGAGTCTTGGCAAAATGTGTCAAGCACCCCAAGTTCCAGTACTGCAAGCTCCAGTGCCTCAAGCTCCAGTGTGCCAATCTCAGATCAAGCGAGTTTGGCTGCGTATTTTCAGAAAATTAGTCAGCCCAGTTTGCAAAGGGCATTAATCCAAGTCTATTTGTGGCATTTTGTCGAACAACAAATAACAAGGCTACAAACTGATGCAAAAGGCAGCAAGAAAATAGAGTGTTTTTATCAGTTGCGCCAGGAATTGATCAATGCCAATGCTTCTACTATTCCCGACGATGCTACACTCGATAAGCTGATTGCTCGTCTTGCCATGATTGTTAACCACAAGCGCAACCCAGGCTGGGATAGTTTTTTAAGCTTCTTCGATCCAGAAGATGCTCCACCTAGAGTAGCTACAACCCAACAGGCATTAGTAAACTCACCAACCTTCTTCGACGACGGGGTTTTACTGCGTCCACCAAAAACGTCAAATGCGCAAAGCGCAGTGTCGACATTGCTAAACCTCATTAATCCACATGCTCAGCAACCATCGTTTGCCGTTCAAGCCGCAGCAACTGAAGCTAGAAAATGGCTAGAAACGAAAATTAGCACGATTAATTGGGAACAGCTCGAATTTTCTATCACGGATCCAAGTGCAGATGCTCCGCAAATGATCGATACATTTGAAAAATACGTGAGCACTTTCCAACCCGGCCCTGCAGCAGCGTCTTCGAGCAACAAATAATCGCGTGATTTTAAAAATAAATCTTACTTAACCACTTGATAAAAGGTTTCATTTTTTTTCACCATGCCAAGCTCAGTGCGGGCGCGCTCTTCGACAGCGGCATGGCCTTGTTTAAGATCATCAACTTCAGCTTGCAGGGCTTTATTGCGATCACGCAACTTGGCGTTATCCTTTTCTTGCTGAGCAACCTCGTGACGCAAACGCAGCACTTCACGCACTCCACCATGGTCAAACCACAACTTATATTGCAAACTGAGCAACAAAATAATAAGCAGTGTGACGAGAATTTTCATTATTGCTTAAATGCATGTTTGCCAGCATATTTGGCTTTGTCGCCTAGCTGGGCTTCGATACGCAATAATTGGTTATATTTAGCAACACGATCGGTGCGACACAAAGAGCCCGTTTTGATTTGTCCTACCGCCGTTGCAACGGCCAAATCCGCAATCGTGGTATCTTCGGTTTCACCGGAACGATGCGAGACCACAGCGGTGTAATTCGCTTGCTTGGCCATATCAATAGCAGCCAACGTTTCAGTTAAGGTACCAATTTGATTGAGCTTGATTAAAATTGAATTCGCGATGTTTTGTTGAATGCCGCGCGTTAAGATTTCGGTATTAGTGACAAACAAGTCGTCGCCAACTAATTGCACTTTATTACCAAGCTTATTCGTTAAGATTTGCCAGCCATCCCAATCGCTTTCATCCATACCATCTTCGATAGTAATAATTGGGTATTTATCACACCAGGCTTTTAAATAATCCGCAAATTCCGCTGCGGTTAAATGACGGTCTTCAGATGCTAAGTGATAGTTACCATCGTGATAAAACTCAGAGCTCGCTACATCCAGGCCAAGAAAAATATCTTTGCCAACGTGATAGCCTGCTCGATCAATCGCTGCTAAAATCACTTCTACCGCCGCTTCATTCGATGGCAAATCGGGAGCAAAGCCACCTTCATCACCCACTGCCGTACTTAACCCGCGCTCATTTAAGACTTTTTTGAGGCTATGAAACACTTCGGCACCATAGCGCAAGGCTTCACTAAAACTAGGCGCTCCGACCGGCAAAATCATAAATTCTTGCATATCGACATTATTATCAGCATGCGCACCACCGTTGATGATATTCATCATCGGCACTGGCAAACTAAATTGCCCATCGCGATTGAGATAACGAAACAAGGGCTGGCCTTGCACCTGTGCTGCTGCTTTGGCACATGCCAGCGAAACAGCTAAAATAGTATTAGCACCTAGACTCGCTTTATTCGGCGTGCCATCGAGTTCTATCATCATATGGTCGATGCTGGCTTGCTGACTAACATCATGGCCAACTAAAGCATGTTGGATTTTTTCATTAATATTTTTTACCGCGGTTAATACACCTTTACCGAGATAACGCCGCGCATCTTGATCGCGCAACTCTAAAGCTTCACGCGAGCCCGTCGAGGCACCTGAAGGCGCACAGGCAATTGCACTGATACCATTGTCTAAAACGACTTCGGCCTCAACCGTCGGATTACCCCGTGAATCTAAAATTTCACGTCCAATGATCTGCTTTATCTTTGCCATACGTTTAACTTTCCTTTGCTATTGCATCGAGTACTTTCAGCGTCTGTAATAACTCTTTGAGTTTGCCGAGTGGCCACATGTTCGGACCATCACTGGGCGCATTGTCTGGATCCGGATGTGTCTCCATGAAGATCCCGGCAATGCCAACGGCCATCGCCGCACGCGCTAACACGGGCACAAATTCACGTTGGCCACCCGATGTCGAACCACGCCCACCGGGTAATTGCACCGAGTGTGTGGCATCAAATACTACAGGACAATTGGTTTCGCGCATCATCACCAGAGAGCGCATATCAGACACTAAATTGCCGTAACCAAAACTCGTCCCACGTTCACACACCATGATATTTTCATTGCCCACGGCACGCGCTTTATCGACCACATGTTTCATATCCCAAGGCGCAAGAAACTGGCCCTTTTTAATATTAACCGGTAAACCTTGCGCTGCGACATTTTGAATATAGTTGGTTTGACGACATAAGAATGCAGGTGTTTGCAGCACATCAACGACAGCTGCTACTTCACCCAAAGGCGTGTCCTCATGAATATCTGTTAATACGGGCACGCCAACCTTATCTTTCACCGCTTGTAAGATACGCAGACCACCTTCTAAGCCCAAGCCACGAAAGCTACTATGCGAAGTGCGATTCGCTTTATCAAACGAAGACTTGTATATAAAAGGGATGCCTAATTCACTAGTGATTTCTTTAAGTTGGCCAGCGGTTTCAATTGCCAACTCCATACTTTCGATCACACAGGGACCAGCAATCAAAAAAAACGGCTTATCGCCGCCTACTTCAAATCCACATAACTTCATCATGAGTATTACCTTTTTAAGCGCTTTCTAGCGTAGGAGTGTTTGCTTGCGTACCTTTATCTATGCTTGTAAGCGTTTTATCGACTTTTTTTTTGTGTTTAACACGATAATTTTTAGCGGCTTCGATAAAGCCGGTAAACAAAGGATGTCCATCGCGTGGGGTTGACGTAAATTCAGGATGGAACTGACAAGCCAAAAACCAAGGGTGATCCGCTAATTCAACAATCTCAACTAAATTACCGTCAACAGAACGCCCTGAAACCGTTAAGCCTGCCTTTTCTAAATCACCGATTAAGTTGTTGTTAACTTCATAACGGTGGCGATGACGTTCGCTAATAATGTCTTGTTGATAAAGCTTATGCGCCAAGGTCCCTGGGACAATATGACAATCTTGGCCACCCAAACGCATAGTGCCACCTTTGTCCGATTTTTTATGGCGCACTTCGACCTTGCCATCGCGGTTAGTCCACTCGGTAATTAACCCCACAACCGGATGCGGCGTCTCAGTATCAAACTCGGTACTATTGGCATCGTTAAGTTTTGCTGTGTGACGTGCGAATTCAACTACCGCCATTTGTAATCCCAGGCAAATACCTAAAAATGGAATTTGCTTATCGCGCGCATATTTAATAACATCGATTTTACCTTCGACACCACGTTCACCAAAACCGCCCGGCACCAAGATAGCATCGGCACCCGCCAATAGTTCCATACCCTCTTGTTCAATCTTTTCCGAGTTGATATACACAATATTGACTTGAGTACGCGTTTTAATGCCCGCGTGATTTAGCGCCTCAGATAATGACTTATAAGAATCCGCTAAGTTGACGTACTTGCCCACCATAACCACGGTGATCTCGGACTGCGGTGCACACTGCGCCGCAACCACTTGTTGCCATTCGTGCAAATCAGCAGCCGGCGCTTGTATCTCTAGCTTCTCAACCACAAGCGTATCTAAATCTTGTTGATGTAATTCCATGGGGATTTGATAAATACAATCGACGTCTTGTAAAGAAATCACACCACGCTCTTCAACATTGGTAAATAACGCGATCTTTTTACGTTCTTTCTCCGGCAACGGTCTATCCGAGCGACACACAAGAATGTCTGGTTGAATACCGATAGAACGCAATTCTTTCACTGAATGCTGGGTCGGTTTCGTCTTGATTTCACCTGAGGTTGGCAAATAGGGAATAAGCGTTAAATGTATATACATAGTGCGTTTCGCCCCATGTTCCACGCGCATTTGGCGAATCGCTTCGAGAAAGGGTAATGATTCGATATCACCAACCGTCCCACCAATTTCGACTAAGGTCACATCCGTGCTCTCGGCGCCTTCTAAGATACAACGTTTGATTTCATCGGTAATGTGTGGAATCACTTGCACAGTACCACCCAAGTAATCACCATGACGTTCTTTGCGAATCACATTGGCATACACACGCCCTGTCGTAAAGTTATTGCGTTTGCTCATGCGCACGCGAATAAAACGCTCATAATGCCCTAAATCTAAATCAGTCTCGGCACCATCATGTGTGACAAACACTTCACCGTGCTGAAAGGGATTCATCGTACCGGGATCGACGTTAATATAGGGATCGAGTTTAATCATTGTGATATTTAAACCCCGCGCCTCGAGAATTGCTCCCAAAGACGCCGCCGCGATCCCCTTACCGAGAGATGAAACAACGCCGCCAGTGATGAATATAAAACGTGTCATGGGATCCCCATTGTGTTGGTTTTTTTATAACTTGAAGAGCAGGCGCCATTGTACCACCGTGCCTGATGATGACAAGGCGTCCGCAGACGGTGTAAAAGAAGGTTTGTTCAAAAATCAGACACAAATACAATACCCAACAACGGCCACCAATTGCTCATTCCAGTAAATCAAGGGCACACGGTTACGCAACCAGGGAGGAATCCCCCACTCTTGCATCAATTTTTTGAGTGGATGGGAGCCTTGGCGGCCTTGTGGATGGCAACGCTCTCCCCCGCGGCGAAAACGTACTGTCACAGCAGTTGTCGCTGAGGGCTTGAGTGCCGCACGTAATTGCTCAATTTGTAAGTGTTCTGGGCTCAAGGTCCCCAAGCCGCCAGGCAACATTAAGTCACTGCACAAATCCCAGCGTGCTTGCCAATCTGATGCGATCGGCGGTAATGGCATGCATGCATACAAGCATCCGGCATACCGATGCACTTGTACACCTGGCCAACTGAGTGTGGGATTAGCATCATCACGCGCGGCAATGACATCCGTAAAAATTAACTGCAGCTGCTTTTCACTGGGTAATGGCAGTTCCAAACACCTTAACCAATAACGAATCACATTGGCTTGGCGACAAGTAGATAGCTGTGCTAAGCCAGCCAACATTAATGCTTGCTCTTTCTTGCACATCAAGTCTTGATAATCCTGCGCGGCGATATCATTTAACAAATGACTATGCTGAGCATAATGACGTGCTGAACGCGCTAACACTCTACTTGTCGCTGGCCAGCGCTGTTTTAAGCGTGGCATGACTTCATGGCGCAAATAATTACGGTCAAAGCGCTGATCCAAATTGCTATCATCTTCAATCCACTTTAATTGCTGAGCATGTGCATAGTCTGCTAACTGTTGACGTGGAAAATTCAATAGAGGTCTAAGTAAATATCCCTGCGCAAAGGGCATTAACAGCGGCATGCACGCCAAACCTCTATCCCCTGCCCCTCGCAACAACTGCAATAGTAACGTCTCTGCTTGGTCATCTTGCTGGTGTGCAGTTAACAATACACTGTGTGTATCGATATATTGTGCAAAAGCCGTATAACGTGCATGGCGTGCGCCCGCCTCTGGGCTTTGTCCGGGTTCAGCTTGCGCAGCGACAGTGAGCAGTTCGCAATGGATAGTTAAATCAGCACACACTTGTTGGCAATGTTGCGCCCAAGCCTGTGCCGATGCCTGCAAGCCATGATTGACATGCAAAGCACATAACGTTAGTTCTGGAAAGTCAGCTTGCAAATTCCGGAGCAAATGCAATAAGACGTGTGAATCTAAGCCACCACTATACGCAATATAAATTGTACGTAATGCAGCAGTAGATTGTTCAGCACGCTGCTGTAATAAATCCTGTAGAATATGAGGGAATTCTGTAATTAACGGCGTCGACATCATTCAGTAATAATAAGCGTGTTACAGCGCATATTTACACACCGATCGCCATCAAGCGTTGATAGCGTCTTTGCAACAAATCGTCAACTGGCATGGCTTGCAGATCAGCAAGTTGACTCGAAAATGCTTGTTTGAGACGTTTCGCCATGGTTTCTTTATCACGGTGGGCACCCCCCAAAGGTTCTTCAATCACTAAATCAATCAAACCATATTTTTTAAGTTTGTCTGCGGTGATGCACATCGCATCAGCGGCTTGTTCAGCTTTTTCTGCACTCTTCCATAAGATAGAGGCGCAACCTTCAGGTGAAATCACCGAGTAATAACTATATTGGCACATGATAATGCTATCACCAACACCAATACCTAGAGCGCCACCTGAACAGCCTTCACCAATCACCGTACAGATAATTGGGGTTTTAAGCTTGGAAAATTCCATGAGATTTCTGGCAATAGCTTCACTTTGATTTCGCTCTTCTGCGCCAATACCAGGATATGCGCCTGGCGTATCAATAAAAGTTAAAATAGGCATTTTAAAACGCTCTGCCATTTGCGCCAAACGTAAAGCCTTACGATAACCTTCAGGATGTGGCATACCAAAGTTGCGTTTAACTTTTTCTTTAGTATCACGGCCTTTCTGTTGGCCAATCACCATCACCGGCTTACCATCAAGACGCGCAATGCCACCAACAATCGCATGATCATCAGCATAGTGGCGATCACCATGCAATTCATCAAATTCCGTAAAAATCAGTTCAATATATTCTTTGGTGTAGGGGCGCAAAGGGTGACGCGCTAGTTGCGCAATTTGCCACGGTGTTAGTGAGGCAAAAATCGACTCCGTTAACTCTACGCTCTTGGTTTCTAAGCGCGTAATTTCTTCTGAGATATTGACTTCAGAATCGCTGCCCACATGGCGTAATTCTTCGATCTTCGCTTCCAACTCAGCGATAGGTTGCTCAAATTCAAGAAAATTTAAATTCATGTACGTATCTCCATCAATAACTCATCTCAACGTCTTCTTCGCCGAGCAGATCGCCTAAGTTTACCAGTAATTCATCGCTGGGAACAATACGCCACTCAGGGCCTAAGACAATCTTGGCCTTGGCATCATGACGTTGGTATTGGATCACCACGGGGCATTGCCCCCCGCTAAATGGTTGTAAACATTGCTGTAAACGCGGCAAAATCCGTTGGTAATCGGTAGTTCCGCGCAATTTTACCAATAAGTACTTCGCATAATTCTGGCGTGCTTGCGACAAGCTCAACAAGCGCTTAGCGCTCATCTTGTAACCACCTGAATAATCATCAACATTCACCTCACCCTCGATAATCAACAATTGGTCTTTCACCAACAAGTCGCGATACTCCTGGTAAACATCGGCAAAGACAGCGATTTCAAGCCGCCCAGATTGATCATCTAAGGTAACAAACGCCATGCGATCACCTCGGCGCGTATTCATGGTACGCAGCGCGATCACTAGACCAGCAACCACAACTGATTGCTCACGATTAGGACGTAACTGCGCAATCGTTGCAGTAATAAAGTGATTTAGCTCCTGGCGATAACGCTGCATAGGATGCCCGGTAAGATACAAGCCTAACGTTTCTTTTTCACCAGCAAGACGTTGCTCGTCGCGCCATTCAGCTATGTCTGTTTGTAGCAAATGATTTGTGCTCGCTGTTTCTTGACTCGGTTCAGCAAATAGATCATCTTGTCCACTCGCTTGGTTACGCGCGCTTTGTTCAGCAGCTTGCAAAGCATTATCGACATTAAACAGCAAACACGCACGATGGGCTATCTCCATGCTATCAAAAGCCCCCGCCTTAATCAGTGCTTCAAGCACACGGCGATTAACTTTACCAGCCCCTACTCGTTCACAAAAATCAAATAAGTCAGCGAACTTACCACCTTGCTCGCGTGCAGTAATAATCGCTTCGATGGCGCCTTCACCAACGCCTTTGACTGCTCCTAAGCCGTAACTAAGCGGACTTTTCACATCGGTGATGTCTTCATATAACACGGTAAACTTATAAAAACCCTGGTTGACATCGGGTGATAACACTTGCAAGTCCATGTGGCGACATTCTTCAATTAACGTCACAACCTTATCGGTATTATCCATATCAGAAGACAATACTGCTGCCATAAAGGCAGATGGATAATGGGCCTTTAACCACGCGGTTTGATAAGACACCAAAGCATACGCAGCAGAGTGCGATTTATTAAAACCATAACCGGCGAATTTTTCCATTAAGTCGAAAATAGACGTTGCTACTTTGCCATCAACCCCACGATTGGTGGCACCTTCAACAAATATCGCACGTTGCTTCGCCATTTCTTCCGGCTTTTTCTTCCCCATCGCGCGGCGTAATAAGTCCGCTCCACCAAGGGTATAACCCGCCAACACTTGTGCGATTTGCATGACTTGCTCTTGATAAAGAATCACGCCATAAGTAGGACGCAAAATCCATTCAATATCAGCATGCGGATATTCGACTTTGGCGCGCCCATGCTTGCGATCGATAAAGTCATCGACCATACCTGACTGTAAAGGCCCGGGCCTAAACAACGCAACCAACGCAATAATATCCTCAAAACAATCGGGTTGTAGACGACGTATCAAATCTTTCATGCCGCGTGATTCAAGCTGAAATACCGCTGTCGTCATACAAGCTTTCAGCAATTTAAAGGACGCTTCATCATCTAAAGGTATACGGTCAACATCAAGTAAAGGTAATTGTTGTTGCGCCAAACTGTGATTAACCGTTTGGCACGCCCAATCTATGATCGTCAAGGTGCGCAGGCCGAGAAAGTCAAACTTCACTAAGCCTACGGATTCGACATCATCTTTATCATATTGAGTCACTAAGCTTTCACCGCTAGGTTCACAATATAATGGCGCAAAATCGGTTAAGTTACTGGGGGCAATCACCACGCCACCAGCATGCTTACCCGCATTACGTGTGATCCCTTCTAATTTCATCGCCAAATCAATTAAGCCACGCACTTCTTCTTCATCGCTATAGCGCTCGCGTAAGGCTTCTTCTTCCGCCAGTGCTTTACTCAGGGTGATACCCAACTCAAATGGAATTAACTTTGCAATTTTATCGACAAAACCATAGGGCATACCAAGCACACGGCCAACATCACGCACCACCGCTTTCGCGGCCATCGTACCGTAAGTAATGATTTGTGACACGCTCTCGCGACCATAACGCTGCGCCACATATTCAATGACGCGATCACGTCCATCCATACAGAAATCGATATCAAAATCAGGCATGGACACGCGCTCTGGATTTAAGAAACGCTCAAAGAGTAAGTCATATTGCAATGGATCAAGGTTAGTAATCTTAAGTGCATAAGCGACCAATGAGCCTGCACCCGAACCACGTCCTGGTCCAACGGGGATACCATTTTCTTTCGCCCACTGAATAAAGTCTGCTACAATCAAAAAATATCCAGGATAACCCATGCGATTGATAACATCTAACTCGAGCTGCAGACGTTCGTCATAGGGTTGACGTAATTGCGCAAGCTCAGCTTTGCGGTCGGCAAAAATCACATCCAAACGTTCTTGCAAACCTTTATCTGCTTGTTGTGCCAAATACGTTTCAATCGTCATATCGCTGGGAATCGGGAAGTTCGGCAGAAACACTTCATTCAGTGTTAATTCCAAATTACAGCGCTTAGCAATCTCTACTGTGTTCGCCAATGCTGCAGGAATATCGGCGAACAATTTACACATCTCTGCACTACTGCGTAAATATTGCTGCGCACTATACGGTTGCGGACGATCGGCATCATCAAGCACACGGCCTTGATTGATACACACACGTGCTTCATGTGCATCAAAGTCATCGGCTTGTAAAAAACGTACGTCATTGGTTGCCACCACGGGTACGTGATGCGTACGTGCCAACGCAACTGCGGCTTGGATATAGTCATCTTCGCTAGGGCGTCCTGTGCGTTGTAATTCCAGATAAAATCGCTGCGGAAATAAATGCTGCCAGGTTTGTATAAACTGTTCAGCGCGCGCTTGGTCACCTCTAAGCAGCGCTTGACCAATGTCACCCGCGAGTGCGCCTGATAAGGCAATTAAACCATCCGTGATAGTCGGCGCTTGCAACCATTGTCTCGCCACCGTTGGGCGGCCATTCGCTTGACCTTGGGTATACGCTTGTGACACGAGTTTAATGAGATTGTGATAGCCGCTTTGGTTTTGGCACAACAACACCAAGCGATAAGGCGTGGCTGCATCTTGCTCGTTTTCCAGCCAGATGTCAGTCCCTATGATGGGCTTTATGCCAGCGCTGACAGCGGCACGGTAAAATTTTACAGTCGCGAATAAATTTGCCTGATCGGTAATCGCCACAGCCGGCATACCATCATCCACAAGCTGTTCAATTAATGGCTTGATACGTACAATACCATCCACCAACGAATACTCGCTGTGAACATGTAAATGTACAAATGTTGCGGTCATTTATTACTCTATCTTTGCATTATGCTGGCATAACTTCAGGGCATGACGCCTGCGCACAGCTTTTGGGTATGTAACCGTGTGATTTGGCTGGTATAATGCCGCGCAAATCAACGCGTTAGGGATGACATAGCATGTTACTATTTTTGGTAATCACAAGTTTGGCAACTGCCCAGCTCGCCATGTCTATGTACACCCCGTCAATGCCGGCAATGGTAACAGCCTTGCATACCTCAGGACAATTGGTGCGTCTGAGTCTACCCATCTTTTTTTTCTCACTGGGGGGCTCCCAACTCGCCTATGGCCCTCTCTCTGACTACGTCGGACGCCGCAAGGCCATGCTGCTGGGGATAGGGTATTTTATCCTCGGTAGCATTCTGTGTGTTTCAGCCTTAGATATTCAATTGTTCTTGGTTGGGCGTTTTGTTGAAGGTTTAGGCATTGGTTGTGCACTCACCGTCGGACGCGCCATCATTCGCGATTCTTTCGCCGCAAAACATTTATATTACGCCAATATCTGTACGATGATGGCCGTCACTGTTGTACCTGTGATCGCCCCTTTCGTTGGTGCCTACATTGCGACACTCTACGGTTGGCGCGGTAACTTTGCGGCGATGATTTTAGTCGCGGGCATTATTTTATTTTTCTATTTGCGTTTTTTCAAAGAAACTAACATTCACTTAAGTTATAAACGTTTTTCCTTTTTGCGCCTCAGAAATGAATACAAAGATATATGTAAAAATCGCGCCTTTCTATGTTACACCCTGTCTGGTGCCATGTTATTTGGGATCGTCGGTTCATTCATCGCGGTAGGACCATTTTTGTTTATCTCCGAATTAGGTTTATCACCTATGCGTTATGGTGCAATGGTAATTATCATTGTGGCGGGATACTTTGTCGGTTCTATCAGCGAACTACTCTTTCATCGTTATATTGATACGCGCCGCTCATACCAAATCAGCTTTTTCCTCTTACTCGCGTCCAGCTTATTATTAGTTATATTATCCATTATCTTCAAGTTGCAAGCTTATAGTATGATGATTTGCTTATTTATCGCAATGATTGGCATTGGCGTATTAATCCCACGCACCTTAACTGATGCCCTCCATCAATTCAAAGCACAGCAAAATGTAGGCGGCGCCGCTGCCGCATTTTATGGTTTTTGCCAAATGATATTTGCCGCCATCATCAGTGCCATTGTTGGTGCAGCAGCAGCAACCAACCAAATTCCGCTAGCGACCGCCATCTTGATATGTTCGGTATTATCGTTCACAGCCTATTTTTTTCGAGAGTGACAACAAAAACATGGATAGTAAAAAATCACCCAAATGGAGTTTAGATATTACCACCATCGATGCTGGTGAAATGTGTTTGCAATTGAGCGGCACCTGGAAAATGCGCGCTAACTTGCCAGATATAGATATTATCAAAAAAAGCTTAGGCAAACACACTAACATTAGCAAATTAAGAATTGATACTAGTGCACTCAAAACTTGGGATACTGGTCTGTTGACATTTTTACGCGATTTACACCGCCTCTGTGAAGCACAACATATTGATTACAACCCAGAAGAACTCCCAAAAGGCGTACAAAGCCTATTACTACTTGCGGAAGAAGCCCCGGAGAAATACCGTCATTTATTTTCTTCACACCGCATATCATTATTTGAGAAAGTCGGCACAGAGACGTTAAAGATTACTGCCATCATCATGGGCATTATCATTTTCGTCGGTGATATCAGTTTATCCCTATATCGATTGTTTTTAGGTAAAGCGCGCTTTTTAATTTCAGATTTGATCTTATTTTTTCAAGAAGCCGGGGTTTATGCACTGGGGATCGTTACCTTGATCAACTTTCTTGTGGGTTTGATCTTAGCGTACATAGGTGCCGTGCAATTATCACAGTTCGGCGCACAGATATACATCGCCAATCTGGTGAGCATTGGTGTTATTCGTGAAATGGCGCCAATCATGACAGCTATCATTATGGCAGGGCGGACCGGAGCCGCTTATGCCGCGCAATTAGGTACTATGCAAGTCAACGAAGAAATTGACGCCTTGCGCACGCTAGCGATCAGACCGATGGATTTTCTCGTCTTGCCACGCACTTTGGCCTTAGTGTTGATGTTGCCGCTACTTTGCCTGTACGGCGATTTAGTTGGCATTATGGGTGGTGGCATCATCGGTGTGTTTGTCCTAAAGCTTTCCATTTTGCGCTATTCTGTGCAAACATTAAGCTCCATCAGCATCGCCGATGTTTTCTTGGGTATTACGAAAAGCGCAGTATTTGGCATATTGATTGCAGTTGCTAGTTGTCACCGCGGTATGAAATGCGGGCGCAGTGCCGAAGCTGTAGGCAAAGCGACGACATCAGCGGTTGTCACAAGCCTCGTTCTTATCATTAGCGCCGACGCGTTATTCGCCGTATTTACTAATGCCCTAGGGATTTGATCGGATTTGATCGCAGTGCCCTAGCGCGAAGATGGGGCTAGCTCATGTGTGCAGTCAGCGACGATGTACAAATCTCCGTACGCAAGATGGACATGCGCTATCGGCATGAAACCTTGCTCAAAGATTTAAACTTTGATGTCCACACACAAGATGTGTTTGTCATCATGGGTGAAAGCGGTTGTGGTAAAAGCACCTTGTTACGTCACATGATCGGTCTAACACGTCCACGCCATGGTGATATCTTTTATCAAGGCAAAAGTTTCTGGCATTGTGGTCCCGAGCAGCGCGAAGAAATGATGCAACACTTTGGCGTGATGTATCAAAATGGTGCCTTATGGACATCGATGACATTGGTGGAAAACGTTGCCCTACCCTTAAAACAATTCACCACATTGACCCGACGCAAAATCAAACACGCGGTGGAATTTAAATTAGCCTTAGTCGGCTTAGACGGTTACGGTGATTATTATCCTGCTGAACTCAGTGGCGGCATGCGTAAACGTGCCGCTATTGCTCGCGCGATGGCTTTAGATCCAAAAATTTTATTTTTTGATGAGCCTTCCGCGGGCTTAGACCCGATCAACTCCAAGCGTTTAGATGAATTATTGCTTGAATTACGTGACAATTTCGGCGCCACTATTGTGGTTGTCACCCACGAGCTTGATAGTATTTTTAGTATTGCGAATAATTCTATTTTTATCGAGCCCAAAGTTAAATCAATTATTGGTCGCGGCAACCCCAAAAAATTACTTGAAACGACAGATAACCCTAAGATCATCGAGTTCTTAACTCGTGGAGAACGCTATGAGTGAACAAGCAAATGCAAAATTAATCGGTTTTTTTGTTATCGGTGCAGTCGCATTACTATTGTTCACTGTTGTTTTGTTAAGTTCCGCGCGTCTGTTTAGCGAACGGCAAAAATTCGTGTTACATTTCTCCGGATCAGTGAATGGTTTAACCGTCGGTTCACCGGTAAAATTTCGTGGCGTGCGTGTTGGTACGGTAACTGATATTGTTGTTGCGATTAATCCACAAGATGAAACCATCGATGTGCCTGTTTTTATTCAGCTTGATTCACACCGCGTAAGCTTTGCCAATGAAAAACATGAAGATGTGGATCTTTTCATCGAACAATTGATCGATAGAGGCTTGCGCGCACAATTACAAATGGAGAGCCTCGTCACTGGACAACTCTATATTGAATTTGATTTTAAGCCTGCAACGCCTGTTGAATTAGTTGCTGACAATAGCGGCATACCCCAAATTCCTACCATACCATCGGGTGCAGATGCTTTAGGTAACGCCTTTGAGGCACTTAGAAATGCGATGAATGGTGTCGAAGACTTTTTGACGTCTGCACAAGTCAAAGAGGTATTAGCTAGCGTAACGCAAGCAATGCAATCTTCAAACAACATGGTAATTAAATTTAATGAACAAGTCATTCCAGTTTCCAGTCAATTAACCTCAACACTCACCGAGTTTACGGAAGCAATGAATGCCATCAAAGTTCTAGCGGACTATCTCGAGCGTCATCCAGAATCGTTGATCATGGGTAAGCGGAGGAATTAGCATGCTAAAGCATCTATTGCTCCTCACAAGCTTTGTTTTTCTGGCTGCGTGCAGCTCGCCAAACTCAACGTTTTACGTCCTCAATGGTACAAGTCCATTACCTAAAGGTAAGATGCAACACTATAAGAGCACGCAAAAAGTGGCTATTGGCCCTGTTTCTATCGCTAACTATCTAGACCGTCCTCAGATTGTGACCCGCACGGCTAGCAATGAACTCAAACTCGATGAATTTAATCGCTGGGCAGAGCCCTTAAATCAAAACATTCAACAAGTTTTGCTTAACGACTTAAGCCAGCAATTACCACGCACGCAATTTTATCCTTACCCGCAATACCGCAACATCCCAGTAAGATACCGCCTCGCTATTGATATTTCACGTGCTGATACCGATGCTCAAGGCAACAGTGTGTTAATCAGCGACATCACTGTTTTTTCTGGCAAAACTCATCAAGTATTGCATAAATACCAAGTCGAATTCAGCAAAAACATCGGTCCTAACTATACCTATCCACAAGCAGTTTCAGCGATGAATAAGAATGTTAATCGTTTGAGTCGCTTTATAGCCAAGAAGATACGGTGATAATCGTTTTTAGATTAGTTCTATCAATTGTAAATTTTCTCCAACAAGCAGCCTTACAGGCCACAACGACACGTCATTCTCCGCGCAGGATGACGTGTCGTTGTGGAACTTCCTCAAAGCTTTTCTCGAAAATTCGCGCTGATCTGTCAGATCAAGGCTGCTTTATGGCTGTATTCATAGGGATACACTAGTAATAATTACGAGTGACATACGCTGCGATATTCGTTAAAATCGCTGGTTACATTCATTACCAGGCAAACGCACCCATGCCCCAACAATCCAGCTTCACACCTAAATTCCCACTCTTGCTCTTTGCGTCGATGACTGCCGTACCCATCATGGGTTTTGACATCTATCAACCAGCCATACCAGCGGTGATGCAGGCGTTTAATACCACACAAGCCTATGTACAATTAACCATGAGTGTATATTTACTGATTTTGGGTTTAGGTCAATTGCTATGGGGACCGCTGTTAGACCATTACGGCCGCCGTAAAATTTTAACTGCTGGCTTAACCCTATTTATGCTGGCAACTATTTGGATCTTATTGGCACATACGATCCAAATAATCATTATTGGCCGTGCCTTGCAAGGCTTAGGCGGCTGCGCGTTGACAGTGATTGCCTTTGCGTCGACACGTGATATCGATAACGACGTCATGCGCGCGAAAACCATGTCGCACTTATCAATGACCATGAGTGTCTCACCAATTTTAGCGCCGATTGTGGGTGCATTTTTGTTTAAACATTTTGGCTGGCAATCGAATTTTATCGCACTACTCATATCAGCATTGTATGTCGCGATCTACGCTTATTTTAAATTAAATGAATCCAAACATTTCGAGCCGCAAGGCAAACTGACGTTGAATCCGGTATTGGCTCGTTATAAAGATGTAATCACCCATGGGCACTTTTGGGGTTACAGCAGCATTTTAGTCTTATGTTTTTCCGCTTTAATGGCCTTCGTCGTTAATGCTGCATATCTTATGATCACGCGCATCGGTTTATCACCGACGCTATTTTCTATTTTGCTTGGTGCAAATGCCCTACTTATCATCGCCGGTAATTATATCGGGATTCGTTTGCGCCGCCGTTGGAGCATGGAAAATAATATTACTCTCGGGGCCAGCCTGATTGTGTTTGGTGGCCTATTGCAGGCAATATTAATGTTTGTGCTTGGCTTTAACTTGATTAGCCTCGCCCCGATTACCATCGTTACGCTCGGTGCGGTGATGATGATGGCGCCAGCCAATGCCTTGGTCTTACAAGATTTTGCCAAAAATGCGGGCACAGCTTCTTCCGTTTGTAATAGCTTACGCGTGAGTGGTTCAGCGGCAGTCGCCGGCATCATTGGTGCTTTTTTAGGATTCAATTTACAAATATTGCCACTGGCTGTTATTTGCTGTGGCGCGCTGGCTTTGTTGTTGAATAAATTATTGGCTTGTAGTAAAACCGTGGTCGTGTCAACATAGCCACGGCTAATTCATTGACCTTGTCAAACCTTGATGCGCGCTACGCGCTTATCAAGGCTACATATGAGCTTAACGCAAAGACAGTAGCCTACATTAGCATTTGTTCCTACGTAAGCCGTAGCCCGGATAAGCGCGGCACGCGCGTCATCCGGGGAGGGTGTTTGCGATTGCTGTTCCCGGATGACGTTGCTGCGCAACTTATCCGGGCTACATCTGGCCTTGACTAGAAGACAGTAGCCTTTATTGCCGTCTGAGTTCATACAAGGTAGGTACTTTAGCCTTGCACATCTAGACACAATCGTTTCACAGGCGCGAACGATCTGCGATGGATCGCACAGGGGCCCAATTCTTGTAGTGCAGTAAAATGAGCCTTAGTTGGATATGCTTTATGACCGGCAAAACCGTAACCTGGATATTGCTTATCTAAAGCAATCATTTCACGATCACGGCTGACCTTGGCGAGAATAGACGCTGCACTGATAGCAGCTTCTGTTAAATCACCTTTGATAATTGCGCGACAGGGATAAGGAATCTCTGGGCAGCGATTACCATCGACGATGACTGCTTGTGGCTGGATAAATAAATCAAGCACGGCACGTCGCATCGCCAACATACTGGCATGCAGAATATTGATGTCATCGATTTCTTCCACACTGGCACGTGCAATACTCCAAGCCAATGCCTTTTCTTGGATTTCGATGAATAAAGCTTCACGGCGCTTTTCAGAAAGTTTTTTAGAATCCGTGAGGCCTTGGATTGGGCGTTGTGGATCGAGGATCACAGCTGCCGCAACCACTGGGCCTGCTAATGGGCCCCGCCCTGCTTCGTCTACACCTGCGATTAACTGATTGAGATTAGAGTTGTTTGCCATCCTTAGCCTTCGTTTTAGTTATTATTCTGAAAATTGTGTAGCCTTGATAAGCCTGCTTGTGCGCGGATCAAGGTCTTAAGAAATTGGTATACCATAAAAACCTTGATGCGCGCCTACGGCGCTTATCAAGGCTACAAACGGACCTCGTCCCATCCGACGGACCTCGTCCCATCCCGGACCTCGTCCCATCCCGGACCTCGTCCCATCCCTCTGGGGTGGGACGTCCGGACCTCGTCCCATCCCTCTGGGGTGGGACGTTTATTAACGAGCGCTGTGCGCTTGTTAAGGCGCGAACGCAGAGCGTTCGCCACTATTGAGGTACCACCGCACAGCGGTGGTACCAGGGCAACGGGTTGCTTATTGCTGCTCCCGGGTGACGCGCTACGCGCTTACCCGGGCTACACCTTCATGCCGACGCTCAGGAGAACGAATGTTTTTATCCAACAACTCACACCCCATCAACTTCAACACAGCCTGCGCGGCTTGCTCACTGGCATTACAACGGATTTGTTGATGGATCTTCGTAAATTCCTTCAACATGCATGCAACCATTTCACCGCCTTCTAATAAGTGTGATACCGCGAGGCCAAGCTTTTCCGGCGTGGCATTGTGTTGCAATAACTCTAACACTATGCGTTTTCCCGCTAGTAAATTCGGGAGTGCCGCCATATCCACTTTGGCCATCAAACGCACGATCAATGCTGATATCTTTGAGCCTTTATAGGCAACTACCATCGGTCGCTTCAACAACATGGCTTCTAACGTAGCCGTCCCCGACGCGAGCAAGACTACATCCGCCGCCGCCATCGCTTGTTGTGATTGGCCGTCATAGATAGTCAGGGGTAAGTGTGGTGCGTGCTTACGCAAGATCCTTTCAAATTCAGCGCGTCGCTTGATATTTGCGGCGGGAACAATAAACTTCACTTTAGGGTGTCGTTGCAAACAAAACTTTGCAGCTTTAACAAAAGGCTCTGCCAGATAATCCACTTCCATCTTACGGCTACCCGGCAAGATAGCCACTATCTGATCGTGCGGTTGCAAACGCAATGTGCTGCGTGCCTGACGGCGATCAACCTGCACAGGAATACTATCTGCTAAGGGATGGCCAACAAATCTAACGGGCACTTGGAATTTTTCATAAAAAGCCGCTTCAAATGGTAACAATGTCAGCATTAAATCAATTGAGCGCGCAATCTTATGCACGCGGCCTTGGCGCCATGCCCACACTTTAGGGCTATTGTAGTGGACCGTTTTGATACCGGCTTTCTTCAACTTACCTTCGATATGTAAGTTAAAATCTGGATAATCAATACCAATAAAAACATCAACAGGATTCGCGAGAAAGTGCTTCACGAGTTTACGACGTAGCCACAAAATTTCGGGCAAGCGCCGTAAGATACTCGTAAACCCCATCACACAAAGTTTTTCAAGAGGAAATAGTGAGTCACAACCGGCAGCTAACATACGTGGCCCAGCCACACCTTCAAAGGTACAATCGGGATAATGCCGACGGATAGCGTCGATTAAGCCTGCGCCTAAAATATCGCCAGACAGTTCACCAGCAACGATGCCAATGCGCATCAGCGCGCAATACCACGTTCGGTTTTACGCAAAGCATCCGCCATTAGCTGAACTTCAGGATATTCAAGCTCAAGGGAATTAAGTTCTTTTAGCGCCTCCTCAACGAGAAAGCCTTTACGGAAAATAATTTTATACGCTTCACGAATCGCACGGATAGTTTGTTCACTAAAGCCACGACGCTTTAAGCCTACGACATTAATGCCATGCACATCACCCTCACTACCACACACGATCGTAAAGGGGCATGAGTCTTTGCTCATCAGTGCCGCCTTCGTTAAAAAACTATGAGTGCCAACACGACAAAATTGGTGCACAGCACAGTAACCACCAAGGATTGCGAAATCTTCGACAATAACATGGCCAGCGATAGAGCAATAGCTAGTAAAAATCGTATGATTACCAATCACGCTATCATGTGCGATATGCACGTAAGCCATAATTAAATTGTCACTGCCAATTTTGGTTAGGCTGTTGTCTTGCACAGTTCCACGATGAATCGTACAACTTTCACGAATGATGTTACGATCGCCAATTTCTAGGTATGTCTCTTCACCGGCATACTTCTTGTCCTGTGGGTCTTCACCAATGGATGCATATTGGTAGATTTTATTGTCACGCCCAATTCGAGTATTACGCGCTATTGTCACGTGTGGACCAATCCAAGTCCCTTGTGCGATTTCGACGTTAGGACCAACATAGGTCCATGGCCCTATTTCTGCACCTTCAGCAATACGGGCTGTTGGATCGACACTTGCTAATTCATGAATCATCTATTTCACCATTGACTGTTGTCATCAATATCCTGTCTTTATCACCATCACTACTTAACGACGGTGATGCCGCTCATCATTTTTGCGACACAAGCAATTTCGCCATCGACTAAGGCACGTGCATGCACCGTAATAACCGATGAGCGCACCTTGTCTGTTTCAATTTCTAAACGTAATTGATCGCCAGGTACGACCATACGCTTAAAGCGTGCTTTATCGATACCCGCAAATAAATGTTCTTTGCCTTCCAGATCAATTTCTGGTGAGTTCAGTGCTAATACACCTGCAGCTTGCGCTAAGGCCTCTAGAATTAAGACGCCAGGCATGACTGGTAAATGTGGAAAATGACCTGCAAAAAATGGTTCGTTATAGGTGACATTCTTTATCGCCACGATCGACTTCGAGGGAACCAACTCTATGACTCGATCAATCAGCAAAAATGGTTGTCTATGTGGCAATAACTTTAATATCTCGCGTATACCCAATTCACTCATATTAAGATCTAGCTCCTTGTTATCAATCTTCGGATTCTCGCTCATGTTGTTTTGCAAACTCCTGTTCGAATTTTTTTTCTAAGGCGCGTAAACGATTTGCCATCTGGTTTAATTGACCAAAGCGTGCCGAGTTACGTCGCGCCGTAGTGTATGGCTGCAACGGTACTCCCGACGCATAAACACCAGGCTTGTCTATTGAGCCATAGACACCCGCCATACCCGCTAACGCAACATTGTCAGTAATCGACAAATGTCCGCTGATACATGTGCCACCACCAATCATACAATGCGCACCAATAGTGGTGCTGCCGGCAATCGCCGTACAACCAGCAATGGCTGTATGCGCTCCGATTGCGACGTTATGCGCAACTTGGATTTGGTTATCTAACTTCACACCTTCTGCGATTGTTGTATCACCCAAGGCGCCACGATCAACGGTAGTATTTGCGCCAATTTCAACATTATCAGCGATAATCACGCGACCAAGCTGCGGGATCTTAACCCATGCGCCTTGATCCTTCGCCATACCAAAACCATCACTACCCAGAACCACACCACTGTGTAACGTGCACTGCTTACCAATGACGGTACCATGATAAAGTGTGACGCGTGCCATAAGACATGTGCCCGCGCCAATTTGGCAATTATCAGAAATACTCGCATGGGCCCCAATCACAGCACCCTCACTGATCGTCACCGCATTACCAATCACGCAATGAGGCCCAATGCTTGCTGAGGGATGGATATCACAATCTGCACCAATCACTGCGGTCGCATGCACACCTGATTCAGGCTGCGGCTGGCGATCAAATAAATTGGCAACCTTCGCATACCCAACATAGGGATTATCCACGATTAACGCCGTAACCGGACAATCCACCGCTTCTTTGGCAGACAATATAACCGCCGAGGCTTGCGTCGTTGCCAAATATTTTTTGTAACTAGGATTATCAAGAAATGATAGCTGGCCTGATTGCGCCGCTTGTAAAGGGGCCATCCCAGTAATTTTGATGGCCCCATCTCCTTTCAGCTCTGCTCCCAATGCTTCGGCTAATTGAGTAACAGAATATTCTACTTCAGCCATGAAGACATTCACCTACCTTTATTATTTCTGTTTTTTCATCGCGACTAATACAGCTTTAGTGATGTCAACGCCGCCTGTAGAGAAAGCCAAGCTTTGTTTTTGCAACACCAAAGTGTAACCGCCTTGTTGCGCAACGCTCTTAACCGCAGTTTTCACTTGGTTAAGGATGTTTTGCATTGCGCTGTTTTGTTCATTGGTAATGTCGCGTTGGAATGCCGCAATTTGACCTTGCAAAGTCGACTTTTCAGCAATGATCTTATCCTGTAATGCTGCGCGATCTTTGCTGCTCATCACAGATGCATTCTTGTCATACTTCTTTTGATCGGCTTGCAATTGTTTTTGCTTGCCCACAATAGCTTGTTCACGTGGCTTAAATTGTTGCTTCAGCTTAGCTGCAACGGTAGCCATTTGTGGCGATTTCTGCACAACAGTTTGTACATCAACCACGCCAATCTTAACGCCTGCATTTGGGTTGACAGCATCAGCTGCATTAACCGTCATTACGGCAAAATACGCACTTATGGCGCACAATACTAAACCTAGTTTTTTCATCACTTGATGTCTCCTCAATCTCATTATTTCTAGCCCCCAGGCCGTAGCCTGAAGAAATTATTCGCTTAGCTATGCAACTGCCTCACCACCCACGCTGACACACACATCAAAGCTCAGTTTACAAAATCAGATATTTATATAGTTATTGGTCATCCATCTTCGCCCTTTAGACTAAATAGCGAGAACCACCCAGTCTCGAGCCGGCATATAATACACGTTGCCTAGAAAAAAATCGACTGAACTGGGGTAAAACCTGGATTTATTCCATCTCGGCGCGGTCAACAATTGACCTATCAGAAGCTGGTGCCGATCTGGAATTGGAAGGGTTCCTTGTCATCATCACTATCGGCATTAATCGCTTCAGCCAAGCTGAATTCAATAGGTCCAAGGGGTGAGCGCCACTCTTCATCAATACCAACAGAATAACGCAAATCGCCTAAATCGAGTTTATCTTGGAAAGTATTACCGCCATCGAAGAATACCGTTGTACGTAAGCTGCCCGTACTCAAGGGCACTAGCACCACACCAATACTACCATCCAGCAAGACATTGCCACCAAATGGGTTACCTTGCGAATCACGTGGCCCCAAGCTATCCGTGTCGTAACCACGTACACTGTCAATACCACCGGCGAAAAAGTTTTCATAAAATGGCAATCCTTTGGTATTGCCAATCCCTCCCCCATAACCTGCTTCGCCACGCAACGACAGAATAAACAATGGGCTCATTGGGCGATAGTAATGCGCATTATAATCAATGGTGTAAAAGGTCAGAGAGTCGCTGTCCAGAGGCAAGGAGAGATCGACACCCACCGATTGATTTAAGCCACGAGTTGGGAATATCGCTTGGTCGTAACCATTGTGGCTCCAACCACCAGCAACAATTGCCTCATTAAAGCTACGCCCATGCTCATTAATAAAATCCGTCACTTCAGTAGCAGCATCTGAGCCCGCCTTAATATGTTCGCGTTCTGCACCCAGGCTTAGATTAATAAAATCATCCTTCTTACCTACTGGGATGGCAAAAGACATATTACCGCCATAGCGATCTGTCTCATAATCAGAAAGATCGATTTCTTCAGGACGGAAACCATGGGCATATAGACTGAAGCCACGTTGGACGCCATTTGGGGTGTAATAAGGATTATTGTAACTAATGACAGCGTCACGCTCATATTCTGAGTGATTGACATTAATATTGAGGTACTTGCCTGTGCCCAAGAAATTAGTCTGACTTAAGCCCGCGCCATACTCAACGCCATCACTACCATAGCCTAAACTCACAAATACACTGGCTGACGGCGTTTCTTTAACATCGAAATTCACATCGACTTGATCATTCGTGCCAGGCACAAGCGGTGTTTTGACACCCACATCTTTCAGATAGCCAGACAATTTCAGTTGTCGCTCAGACTCTTTAATGTTACTTAACGAAAAAGTTCCACCTTCCATTTGCCGAATCACTTGCCGTAAAGCTTCATCAGAAGTCTTACTATTGCCGGTAAAACTAATACGCCGCACATAAACACGATGGCCTGGGTCAACAAAGAAAGTAACAAACACCATACGCTTCTTATCATCCACTTTAGGTTGTGGCACTACCCGCGCAAAGGCATACCCCAAATCACCGAGCTTATTACCGATCGCTTGGTCTGCCGCAATCACTGCTTTACGCGAAAACACATCGCCATCTTTAATAGTAATTAACTTGCGTAATTCTTCACGCGGTAAAATCAACTTACCAGCGAGCTTAAAGCCAGAGAAGTAATATTTCGGTCCTTCAGTAACATGGATAGTAATGTAGACATTTTTACGACTAGGTGTTACCGCAACTTGCGAAGAGTCAATTTTAAATTTCAAAAAGCCTCGGTCCATATAATACGATTTCAGACGCTCCAAATCCGCACGTAACTTATCCTTGGTATAGAGATCATTTTGCGTGAGGAAAGATAATAATTTAGGGGTAGATAGACGAAATTGCTTGAGCAACTCTTTTTCTTTAAAGGTCTTATTACCAATAATTTTAATTTGCTTGATCTTGGCAACTTTACCTTCAGCCACATGTATACTGATATTCACGCGATTACGCGGTTGCGGCGTTACCGTCGTGGTCACTTTTGCGGTGTAACGCCCTAGGTCAAAGTACTGCGCTTCTAGCGCTCGCTTAACACTGGTTAATGTCGAACGATCAAACACTCGCCCTTCTGCTAAACCTGAGTCTTTGAGAGAATCTTTAAGCTTGTCCGTGGGTATGGAACGATTACCCGTGATCTCTATACTACCAATGGTTGGACGTTCGATCACGCGTATGATCAGCGTATTACCCTGGCGAGCTACTTTGATATCTTGGAAAAAACTTGTCTTATATAGCGACTCGATGATCGCTTCACTGTCGGAGGGCCACATTCGATCGCCAACGTTAATCGGCAAATAACTTAATACTGTGCCTTTTGAAATACGTTGTAAGCCTTGAATTCGAATATGTTTAACAATAAATGAAGAAGAATCAGACGCAGCGGCCTGCGTCGCAATCAAGCAAAACAATATCCCTATGAAAAAAATTCTAAGTAGGCGCATCAGATAATAGTGTATTTGTGTTTTGTATTTATAGTTTTAGTTTGTCTGTTTTTTTTACTTCGACTTTCTCTTCGGCGTGCCTGCAGGAACATATTGTTTATCTTTTAACCCGGAACACGGCCTTACCGAAAGTGCAGTATGATACTCGAGAGGGGGATGCTGCGCCAGCACTGATTCAACCTAGAATCCGCAGTTGGCCAGCGCTTAATAGCGTCAGGTCTTACTTCGTCTAGCTATTTAAATACACTATGAATTGAGCAACAATAAACCCAAAGCAAAGAACGGTGCAGCCGCTGTTAAACTGTCGATGCGATCGAGCAAGCCACCATGCCCTGGCAATAAATTTCCACTGTCTTTGGCACCAACCAAGCGTTTAAATACGCTCTCATTTAAATCACCAATGATAGAAAATAACACAACGCCCAAACTCAATACTAACAGCGCAGGCCACTGTCGCCATTGCAGAGCAAACCACGGTATTGCCACTGCGCTGAGGATTGCCACTACGAAAACCGCGCCATAAACACCCTCCCACGTCTTACCTGGGCTCACAGCGGGTGCCAATTTGTGTTTGCCAAACCAGCGCCCCGTAAAATAAGCGCCGGTATCAGCCCCCCAAATCAGTAATAGCATGAACATCAACCAGTTAGCGCCGTTGCTGCCACGTTGCATTGCAACCAACGCTAGCCAACAAGGCAACAAAATAAATAAGCCCAACAGACTACGTACCCAACCTGCTTTGCCCCATAACCATGGCGCGTTAGGAAAGTAAAATATGCCGATTAAGGTATAACACCACCACAGAACAGCTAACGAAAATACCACGATGTAATTCACTAATAGCGGCCAACGCTGCCAATAAGCTAAGGCAAACAGCCCAATCGCTACAAGCGCTAAATAGGCAATTCGCGCAATAAAGCCGCGTAATCCAGTCAATGCGCTCCATTCCCATGCTGCGGCAAGAATGACTAATGCACAGAGAATGGCAAAGATGAAAGGAGAGGAATAGTACAAAACGCCGATGACTATCGGAATGAGTACGATAGCCGTCAATACCCGATACTTAAGCAATTTCGTTTTGCTCCGACTGGCGCTGTGATTGGCGCACTCTGACTTGCTCACCGGTACGGCCAAAACGGCGCTGACGGGACTGGAAAGACGTCAAGGCTTGTTCCAATTCATCCACACCGAAATCAGGCCAATAAACGTCAGCAAAAAAGAGCTCCGTATAGGACAATTGCCACAATAGAAAATTACTGATGCGTAATTCACCACTCGTACGAATAAATAGATCCGGATCCGGCAAATCAGCACAACTTAAATGCGTGCTGATACTCTGCTCGTCGATCGCCGCAGCTTGTAAGTGGCCATCCGCAACTTGCTGAGCAATTTTCTGTGTCGCTTGCGTGATATCCCAACGACCACTGTAATTCACCGCGATCACTAATGTCATGCCAGTATTGTTGGCTGTCATCGCTTCGGCTTCGTGGATTTTTTGCGTTAGCTTGTCACCAAAATAAGCATAATTGCCAATAAAGCGCATACGGATATTATTGTCATGCAACTTCGCCACTTCTCGCTGCATAGAAGTGAAGAGTAATTCCACCAGATAACCCACTTCTTCACGTGGCCGTTGCAAATTGTCATTACCAAATGCAAATAAAGTTAAAGCTTGGATACCCTTTTCCGCACAGGCCGTCACGGTGCGGCGCACCGCTTCAACGCCAGCACGATGGCCGGCGAAACGCGGCAAGAAACGTTTCTTAGCCCAACGGCCATTGCCGTCCATAATAACAGCGATATGTTGAGGGAGTTGTTGACTCTCGTCCATGACTAGGCTCTACACTTCCATTAAGTCAGCTTCTTTTTTGGCCAACTGCGCATCCACTTGGCCAATGAATTTATCCGTTAATTTCTGCATATCATCCTGTGCACGACGTTCTTCATCTTCGGTAATCGTTTTGTCTTTTAGCAAATCTTTAAAAGCATGATTAGCATCACGACGAATATTACGAATAGCAACACGGGCATTTTCGGCACTCGCACGAACCACTTTGGTCATTTCACGACGACGTTCTTCTGTTAAGGCAGGTAACGGCACACGCACTGCGTCACTTGAGGACGCCGGATTTAAGCCAAGATCAGCTGTCAGAATAGCTTTTTCAATTGGCTGCAGCATGTTTTTTTCCCACGGAGTTACCAATAAGGTACGCGCATCGGCAACGGTGACAGATGCTACTTGGCTCAATGGTGTTTCTTGGCCATAATAAGAGACTTGTATGCTATCAAGCAGACTGGTATGCGCACGCCCAGTACGTAACTTAGTAAATTCACTTTGGAGCGATTCGATACTCTTTTGCATACGCTTTTGCGCATCGGCAATAATCTCATTGATCATAACTATTGTTCCCTTAATTTAATGGGTTCCATTCTGAATGAGTGTACCCTCATCTCCGCCCATAATAATACGCAACAAAGCCCCAGGCTTATTCATATTGAACACACGCAGATTAATGTTATGGTCGCGACACTGACAAAAAGCCGCCAAATCCATCACCCCTAATTCTTTATCCAACACTTCTTGATAAGTCAGTTGCAAATAACGTTTAGCATCGGGATTATGAGCAGGATCAGCCGAATAAACACCATCCACATTCGTCGCTTTTAAAACGAGGTCCGCATCAATTTCGATGCCACGCAAGCTGGCAGCAGAATCGGTAGTAACAAAAGGATTCCCCGTACCTGCAGAGAAAATTACAATACGGCCTTCCTTTAAATGCTGAATCGCCTTACGACGATCATAAGGATCCACAACACCTGTCATCGTAATCGCCGACATAATCCGCGTTGGCATATCGGCTTCTTCAAAGATATCGCGCATTGCCAAAGCATTCATGACCGTTGCCAACATCCCCATATGGTCACCAGTAACGCGGCCTAAACCTGCTTTAGACAAAGCAGCACCACGAAACATATTACCACCACCGATCACAACACCGATTTCTACGCCTAACTTGACTAACTCTTGTAACTCATCGGCTATGCGCTGTAGTATCGTCGGGTCTATACCAAATTGCCCTTCACCACCAGTGAGCGCTTCACCACTGAGCTTTAATAGGATGCGTTTATAGACCGGCTCGGACATGATTTACTCTCCGTGTACTTGTGCCATCACTTCTGCAGCAAAATCCTCAGTCTTTTTCTCGATGCCTTCACCCACTTCAAAGCGGACAAACGACACCACGTTGGCATTGTTTTCTTTTAACAAATTAGCAACATTTTTATTAGGATCTTTCACGAAGGGCTGGCCCAGTAAACTAATCTCATTCAGGAATTTTTTAATCCGGCCTGTGATCATCTTTTCAATGATATCAGCCGGTTTATCGCTTTCTTGTGCTTGCGCGGTAAAAATATCGCGTTCTTTTTGGATGCGATCTTCTTTGACATCTTCAGGCGCCACCACTTCAGGATTGCTCGCGGCAATATGCATGGCAATGTCTTTGGCTAGCTCACCACTACCGCCATTGACTTCAACCAACACGCCGATGCGACCGCCGTGAACGTAGCAACCCAAGGTATTCTCACCCGCGATTCGTTGCACACGACGTACATTAACATTCTCACCAATCTTAGTCACCAATGCTTGGCGCGCTTGTTCAATGGTTTGCTCTTCACCCGCTTGGTATGGCACATTCATCAACGCGTCTAAATCGCTAATGCCTTCCGCCGAAGCTCGCTCAGCCACTTGCTGACTGAATTTTACGAAATTCTCATCACGCGCAACAAAATCAGTTTCACTATTGATTTCTAATATAACCGCTTGTTGCTTATCACTACTCAAGAACGTCACGACGACACCTTCTGCGGCGGTACGCCCTGCTTTTTTCGCTGCTTTAGCAATACCCGATTTACGCATGGCTTCAATCGCAGCTTCCATGTCCCCATTACTGGCTTGTAATGCTTTCTTACATTCCATCATGCCTGCGCCTGTACGCTCACGCAATTCTTTCACTTGAGATGCTGTTATTGTCATCTATTTAACTCCGTTAACAGTTTCATATTAAGTTTTTACTGTTGCCCGGCAACGGCCTGACTATCGTTATTTTCATCTTTTTTGTCGCCATCTGAGTCAGCCACGACTTGCGCTTGCGCCGCATCCTTTGCTTGCGATTTCTTTGCAGCTTTTGTTACTGCCGCATCTTTGGCTGCCATGCCATCAACGTCACCACTCGATGCACGACCTGTCAAAATGCTATCTGCCATTGCACTCGCATACAAATCGATAGAACGCATAGAATCGTCATTACCTGGAACTGGATAATCAACCCCATCAGGTGAATTATTTGTATCCACGATCCCGATAACTGGGATACCTAATTTGTTGGCTTCGCGCACGGCAATTTTTTCATACCCGACATCAATCACAAATAAGGCGTCAGGCAGACCACCCATGTCTTTGATCCCACCTAAACTACGTTCCAACTTGTCTAATTCACGTTGCAGATCTAAGGCTTCTTTCTTAATCATTTTCTCAAAGCGCCCACTATCACGCATGGCCTCAAGATCTTTTAAACGTTTGATAGATTGACGCACCGTCTTGTAGTTAGTCAACATACCACCTAACCAGCGGTGATCGACGAAAGGCATGCCACAACGCTGCGCGTGCTCGCGAATTGGGCCTTGAGCGGCGCGTTTGGTGCCGACAAACAATACCTTGCCGCGGTTGGCAGCAATGCTACCAATAATATTCAACGCATCCTTAAATAGCGGTAGCGTTTTTTCCAGGTTGATAATGTGGACTTTATTGCGCGCCCCAAAGATGTAGGGGGCCATTTGTGGATTCCAAAAGCGTGCTTTGTGACCAAAATGCACGCCAGCTTCTAGCATATCACGCATGCTAACTTGAGACATGTTACTTACTCCTCTGTTGGGTTACGCCTCCACCCGTCTCGCGGTTCAACTTCTTGAGCTAAGTTATTGAAAAATAGTCTTCTCAACATAAAGTCCAAGCAGCACCCAGAACCAAGCTTAATAACGGATGTGTGTTTTCGGGCCAGCTTTATACCATATCTAGTTATTGACTACCAGAGACTTAAGTCAATATGCGACCCAGACACAGTTAACACTGCTTTCAATACCGCTTGTACCTGAAGATGTGGGTGGTATGGCTGTGCAAACTTTAGGCATGACTGATTGATAAGAGTTATGCTAAACTCCAGCCTGCACAGAGCCTTACAAACCCATACGAAAACCTACAAGCTTAAATATCGCCATGAGTAATGA
This sequence comes from Gammaproteobacteria bacterium, assembly GCA_021773335.1. GTDB lineage: Bacteria > Pseudomonadota > Gammaproteobacteria > JAJFKG01 > JAJFKG01 > JAJFKG01. Next base: position 40,046 of record JAJFKG010000038.1, on the reverse strand, counting down.
AATAAAAAGCGCTGATGAAATTGCTAAAATGCGCGTCGCAGGGCGCTTAGCCGGCCAAGTCTTAGACATGATTGGACCACACGTGCAACCTGGCGTCACGACCGAAGCATTAGACCAATTGTGTCACGATTTTATCGTTAATGAGCAAAAGGCCATTCCCGCGTGTTTGAATTACCGCGGCTTTCCAAAGTCGATTTGCACTTCCATCAATCACCAAGTTTGTCATGGTATTCCAGGCCCCAAAAAGCTCAAAAATGGTGATATTATCAATATTGATGTCACGGTAATCAAAGATGAATATCATGGTGACACCAGCAAAATGTTTTTTGTCGGTAACGCAAGTGTCTTGGCCAAGCGCTTAGTACAAATTACGCAAGAATGCACCTACCTCGGTATCGCGATGGTCAAGCCCGGCGTACAGCTTGGCGATATTGGTGCCGCAATACAGCGCCATGCAGAAAAAAATCATTACTCCATTGTACGTGAATACTGTGGCCACGGTATTGGTAAAGAATTCCATGAAGACCACCTACAAGTGTTACATTATGGCGAACCTAACACCGGAAAAGTCTTACAGCCTGGTATGACATTTACTATTGAACCGATGGTCAATGCAGGTAAACGCCACATTAAATTATTACCCGATCAATGGACCGTGGTCACGAAAGACCACAGTTTATCTGCGCAATGGGAACATACCTTAGCCGTCACTGAAACTGGCGTTGAGATATTGACATTACGAGAAGAAGAAAATCTTGTAGAAATCATGCAAGCCACTGAAAAATTTCTTTAATTGTAGCCCGGGTAAGTTGCGTCGCAACGTCATCCGGGGCAGCAATGACAAGACTAATCCCGGGTGGCGCGCTACGCGCTTACGCCGGGCTACGATGTGCGAGTGGTTGGATATGCGCTAAGCCGTAGCCCGGGTAAGTTACGCGAGCTACTTACAGGGAAAAGACAGAGACTACCATTGGAATGAACATCCCAAGTATTGACAACATTTTTGATGCCCAAACCTTTCAAGCGGCGTTAGTGAATGCCCCCTCGCCTTTACCCGTGTTTCGCACTACGCTACGCAATGCACGGCGCAATCTCAAACGCAATTTTCTCAAAGGTACATTAGCAACAACTCTCGTTTTTCAACATGCCAAATTCATCGATTTTATTCTAAAGCATGCGTGGCAACTCGAAGAGCTCGATAAACACCCTGGCACCAGCTTAATTGCGGTCGGTGGTTATGGGCGCCAAGAATTACATCCTTATTCCGATATTGATTTACTCATTCTACTCGCGCCAGAGAGTCGACGTGAAGTCCGTCATGCCCTTGAAAAATTCATTGTGTTTTTATGGGATATAGGTTTAGAAGTCGGGCACAGCGTGCGTACGCTAAGTGAGTGTAGCCACGCCGCCAGTCACGATATCACCATTATGACGAACTTAGTTGAAGCCCGCTTAATTACTGGCGACAGAGTACTCTTTAATAAATTACAAGAAGCAACCAATACCAAACAAATGTGGCCAAGCGACGAATTCTTGCATGCCAAGCAAGCAGAACAACATAAACGTTATGCCAAATTTGATAATACTGCTTATAATCTAGAACCTAACATTAAAGGTGGCCCTGGGGGTTTACGCGATATGCAAGTGATCACCTGGGTTGCTAAGCGCCACTTCGGCGTAAGAACCCTACATGATTTGGTCACCCACCAGTTTCTTACCGAGACAGAATACCAAGATTTAATTGCCGAACAAGATTTCTTGTGGCAAATCCGTTTTGCCTTACATTTATTAAATAAACGTCGTGAAGATAGATTACTATTCGATTACCAAGTTGCACTTGCCAAACAGTTTGGTTATCAAGATCAGAATTACAACCTTGCCGTCGAACAATTCATGCAACGTTATTACCGCACAGTTAAGGCATTAAATGAATTAAATGATGTTTTGTCACAGCTGCTGCAAGAAGCTATTCTCTACCCAACAAAAGCCGAAAGCATCACGCCTCTTGATAGCCATTTTCAAATACGCAATGATTACATAGAAGTCACACGCCCTAACGTCTTTGAAACCTATCCTGCTGCCATACTAGAAATCTTTTTGCTCATGGGGCAACATGACAATATTAAAGGCATCAGTGCTGGCACTCTACGTTTAATCCGCGAATACCGCTACTTAATCGATAAGCAATTCCGTGACAATGGTGCCCACAATAAATTATTTATATCGATCTTGCGAGACACAAAAAACTTACCACAAATTCTACAACTGATGAGTCGTTACCGTATCTTAGGCAAGTACATCCCTGAGTTCGGTCGTATCGTCGGCAAAATGCAATACGACTTATTCCATGCATACACGGTGGACCAACACACACTATTTTTAATCAGAAATTTATGTCAATTTAGCTCAGCAAATGCCGCGCAAAACTTCCCCATTTGTCACCACATTATGATGACAAAAACTCAACCGGAAATCCTCTTTATTGCCGCGTTATTCCACGACATAGGTAAAGGTCGTGGCGGTAATCACTCACAACTTGGTGCGCAAGACGCAGAACGATTTTGCCTACAGCATGACTTAAGCGACGAAGATACAAACCTCATTTCATGGTTGGTCGAAAATCACTTATTGATGTCTTCAACGGCACAACGCATGGACATCCATGACCCAGAAATAATTAATGAATTTACCAGCCAAGTTCAAAGCCAAACTCGCTTAGATTATTTATACGCACTAACCGTTGCGGATATTTGTGCCACTAATCAAAAACTATGGAATGATTGGAAAAATTCTCTGCTCAAGGAGTTGTATCATTCAACTAAACGAGCGATTCCACGTTACCAAGATAACCCACTTAATCGAGTTGAAATTATTTCTGAAGTTAAAGTCGCCAGCTTAAACTTATTGAAAGAACGAGGTCATAGTGAGGCTCATGTCTCTCTTTTGTGGGAAAACTGGAATGATGAATATTTCTTACGCGGCTCAACTGAAGAAGTCGCATGGCAAACGCAAGCCGTATTAGAACATCTAAAATTGTTTTTCGACGATGAAGTTGAATCACCGCCATTGGTGACTATTCGCAAACGCAGTCATCATGGCGGCAGTGAGATATTTATCTATGGCATTAGTTATGGCAACCCTTTTGTCAACTGTAGCCTAACACTCGACAAACTTAACTTAAACATTGTTGATGCCAAAATTATTAATACCAAAGACAATTTTATTTTGATTAGCTTTACTGTATTTAATCAGGATAATGAAGCCATTAGCGATGATAAACAAGTTGAACTTATCCGCACGAATTTAGCCAAAAATATTCTATTATCCAGCGATAGCATTATCCCAGCACAACGGCGCACACCACGCCAATTACGCCATTTTAGCATCCCAACTGAAGTTAAATTTAGTCAATTACAAAAACCTCGTGTCACCGTTATTGAAGTGATCGCAGCAGACCGCCCTGGCTTGCTTGCGCGTATTGGTTGTGCTTTAGCAAAGTGTCATGTTTACGTGCATAAAGCTAAGATCGCAACCTACGGCGAGAAAGTTGAAGATTTATTCTACATAACTGATGAAAACCAACAACCCATCACAGATAAAAAGCAGCAAAACAGCTTGCGCGAGACTATCTGTGAAATGACCCAAATTACACTGTAACACTTATGAGCAAAACCAAGAAAAAAACTGTTTATATTATCTATACTGGTGGCACCATCGGCATGCATAAGACTACAAATGGTTATGTGCCGGCAGCGGGCTTTTTAAAGCAACAAATGTCACAAATGCCGCAGTTTACTCAGCCTGACATGCCAAATTATGTGTTGTGTGAGCTGTCTCCCTTATTTGATTCTGCCAATGTTCAAGTTGACGACTGGAATCGCATCGCCAATGAAATCAAAGCCAATTACGATAAATATGCTGGCTTTGTTGTCCTACATGGCACGGATACCATGGCATATACTGCTTCCGCATTATCATTCATGCTCGAAGATTTGAGCAAACCCGTAATACTCACTGGTTCACAAGTTCCACTTTTTAGAACACGCAATGATGCGCGCGACAATTTGATTAATTCAATATTGCTCGCTTGCCATTATGATATTCCAGAAGTGTGTATTTACTTTAACGACCGCTTATTTCGCGGCAATCGCACCCAAAAAGTCAATGCCGCAAGTTTCTCAGCGTTTGCCTCACCGAATCTCGCACCACTCGCCGAAATTGGTTTGCACATTGAATTACGTAAAGACTTAATTACTCGTGCTGCCACTAAACCTTTACGCGTACAACAATTGAAACCCGCATGTATTGCTTTTGTACGTTTATTCCCGGGGATGTCACTTGAAATATTAAAAAATGTTTTGCAGCAGCCTCTGCAGGCTTTAGTATTATCAACTTACGGTAGTGGTAATGCACCCGATAATAATCCGGACTTTATTACGCAACTAAGCCAAGCTAATCATCACGGCACTATTATTGTCAACTGTACTCAATGTAAAAAAGGCCGAGTTGATATGAAAAGTTATGCGACTGGGCATGCATTAAAAGAAGCCGGTTTAATCAGCGCGGTAAATATGACGCCTGAAGCCGCTTTGACAAAACTGTATTATTTATTCAGTAAAAATTTATCTAACGACAGCATCAAACAACAATTTCAAACAAATTTACGTGGTGAATTGGATCCGTAACTATAGCATTCACTCTTGAAAAGGGAACGTTACATCGAGCTTTTCCGATTGAAGAACATACCAAGATGAGTGCAATATCTAACCTGCCCCCACGAATAAAATCCTAAAGTAGTCTTGATAAGCACCGTAGGGGCGCATCAAGGAGCAGCGTTTGCTAATACATTCCCTTGATGCGCGCTATGCGCTTATCAAGGCTACATTAGCATTTGTTCATACGTAAGCCGTAGCCCGGATAAGCGCGGCACGCGCATACCTGAAGATGCGAAGTTCTAGGCCTCATCTAAGGGGAATTTTAGGGGATTAGTGACCATCACCGATCAGAGAGCGCTGGCGTAAAGCATGATCCATCAGCACAATCGCCATCTGCGCCTCCGCAATAGGCACCGCGCGGATACCCACGCAAGGGTCGTGGCGCCCTGTCGTCACAACTTCAACGGCTTCACCATCTAGATTAATGGTACGTGCAGGAATGGTTATACTGGAAGTCGGTTTTAAAGCAATATTCGCAATAAGATCTTGACCGCTAGAGATACCGCCTAACACACCGCCAGCATGATTACTCAAAAAGCCTTGTGGCGTGATCTCATCACGATGTTGACTGCCTTTTTGTGCCACACACGCAAAGCCAGCGCCGATTTCCACACCTTTGACTGCATTAATGTTCATTAAAGCATGCGTTAAATCTGCATCTAAACGATCGAACACAGGTTCTCCCCAACCAGCGGGCGCACCCAAAGCTTCAACTCTCACCTTAGCGCCAATAGAATCACCTTGTTTACGCAATGCCGTAATTAATGCTTCTAATTCTGCTACTTTTTCGGGTTGTGGGCAGAAGAAGTCATTGTCTTCTACGCTATCCCACGCTTGCGGCTTTAACACAATATCACCCATTTGCACCAAACAAGCACGAATAGTCACGCCAAAGTGTTCACGTAAATACTTTTTCGCCACGGCACCTGCAGCAACACGCATCGCAGTCTCGCGCGCCGAGGCACGACCACCACCGCGATAGTCACGGAAACCGTATTTTTGTTGGTAGGTATAATCAGCATGCCCTGGGCGGAAGCGATCGCGAATTTTGTCATAATCTTTAGACCGTTGATCAGTATTTTCGATAATCATACCAATCGGTGTGCCGGTAGTTTTACCTTCAAATACACCCGATAGAATTTTGACTTGATCCGCTTCACGGCGCTGGGTGGTATAACGTGACTTACCGGGACGGCGGCGATCCAATTCAACTTGTATATCGGCTTCACTCAACGCCATTCCAGGAGGACAACCATCCACAATACACCCCATCGCCGGGCCATGGCTTTCCCCAAAGGTCGTGACAGTGAATAATTTTCCGAGTGTATTGCCTGACATAATTAATAAATCCTGTATCAAAGGGCTATTACGTAATTTGTAGCCTTGATAAGCCCCAACTATTATATGGTTGCGCGCATCAAGGCTACAGGTTTGCCTGTACCAATTGCTGCGCCGTTAATAAAAACACCCCATCGCCACCACTCGCAAATGCTAACCACATAAATGGTAAGTTGGGATAACGTTCAATCAACGCATCTTGGCTATTGCCAACTTCAACGATAAGTATACCGTGTGGTGCCAAATAGTCACGCGCTTGTGCCAAAATCGTATCGACAATATCCAAACCTGTCTCACCTGCGGCTAAGCCCTGGCGCGGTTCAAAGTGATATTCTTGCGGTAAATCTGCCATATCTCGCGCATCGACATACGGTGGATTACTCACGATAACATCAAAGGCTTGTGGTTGAATCTCAGCAAAGACATCAGATTTCACGAGTTGCACTTGTTCCTGCAAAACGTATCGTTCGACATTCATGGTTGCTACCGCTAAGGCATCGCTAGAAATATCACTGGCAACCACATTAGCGTCGGGAAATGCCTTAGCACAGGCAATCGCAATACAAGCGCTGCCGGTGCATAAATCCAGAATATTAGTCACTTTATCTGGCTCAACCCACGGTGTAAAACCCTGCATGATCAATTCGGCTAAAGGCGAACGCGGGATCAGTACCCGCTGATCAACATAAAAAGGCATACCCGCAAACCATGCTTCGTGGATTAAATACGCGGCTGGCATACGTTGCTTGAGGCGTTGCTCAGCTAACTCGGCTAAACGCTGACATTGTTGAGCATCTAGAGTCAAGCTTAGCGCCTCTCGTCCCACATCAACCGGTAATTGCATGACATGAGCGGCAAGCATCACAGCTTCATCCCAGGCATTATCAGTGCCATGTCCGAAATACAATTGTGCCGCATCGAATTCACCTTCTAACCACACCAGGATGTCGCCAAGGTTGTCACACTTTTGTAAGGCTTGCTCGATATTCTGCTGCGTATAATCCACGTTTTTTACTCATTGTAGTTCGGCGAAGCGCTGATTATACTGGAGTCAATCTATAATCCCAGGATCAACCCACGGTAATGGCAAAAAAAGACGATATCAGTGATGAAGACAAAGCCTTGTTCCGCGGCGTCATGCAATCGGTGCGCCCCTTGGATCAAAAAAAGCTCAAAAAAGCCACAAAAATAACAAAAAACCGTACCTCAGCAACAGCTAACAAGCAACGCACAGCATCTCACCAACGTCCACCAGCACAAGACAACCCCCAAGACACGCCCGCACAAGATAACCTCAGCAACCATAGCACCTTGCCACCTGTCAGTGGCCAAGAAGTCATGCAGTTCAACCGCAGCGGTGTGCAAACGCGACAACTCAATAAATTACGTCGCGGACAAATGCCAATTGAAGCCGAACTCGATTTACATGGTATGTCACTCGCACAAGCACGCCCTGCCCTGGTTAAATTTATCGATCAATGCCAACAGCACCAGCGCCGTCATGTTGTCGTTGTACATGGCAAAGGTCCACCCGGCCACCATAGCCCACCAAAGATGAAAAACAGTGTGAATAATTGGTTACGTCAAATCCCCGCGGTGTTGGCTTTTCATTCTTGCCAGGCTAAGGATGGTGGGACGGGTGCCGTTTATGTTCTGCTCAAAAAGAGCTGACACAGAGCCGCAATTTTGCTGAATAGGCTGAATAGTTATAAAAACTCGTTAAAACCACGCTTGCAGCCAACACAATATGAGCGTACAATCGGCAGCCATATTTTACTGAGGCCTACAATCAAATCCATGAAGAAAAACGCTATTATCATCGGCATCTCAGGTGCCTCCGCCTCAGGTAAAAGCCTATTGGCACGCACGATCATCGATGAGCTTGGTTCCAAGCAAGTCGCCGTTATTTCGGAAGATTCATACTATAAAAATAATAATCAGGCCCCACTGGAAGAGCGCGAAAAAACTAACTACGACCATCCCGATGCCCTAGACCACGATTTACTGATAGCGCACTTAGCACAGTTACAACAAGGTAATACCGTACAAATTCCAATTTACGATCATTCGGAGCACGCACGCTGCGAAGAAACGCGCGAAGTCGGTCAACATGCCATTATCGTGTTAGAAGGGATTTTATTGTTTGTTGAACCTGAGTTGCGTGAATTAATGGACATCCGTATCTATATGGATACCCCCTTAGATATTTGTTTTATTCGCCGCATGAAGCGCGATATCGTCCAGCGCAACCGCACACTTGAATCGATTATTCAGCAATACACAACAACGGTACGTCCCATGTACACGCGTTTTATCGAACCGTCTAAGCGCCATGCCGACATCATCGTGCCACGCGGCGGTGAAAATCGTATCGCCATCGATATGATCAAAGCTAAAATGAAAGAATTGCTTTCTGGATATAATGCCGATGCATAAAAAATTAACTATCACCAGCCATAAACCGCAATAAGCTTATATTTTCAACAAGTTATATAAAAAACCACCACTTTTCCTTGCGTACTTTGTAACCTTCTCTAACTTACTGATTAACCAAGAAATTGCTTGCCCATATATTGATCATGAACCCGCTTGATGATAATATGAACATCATTATATTGAGGGAATAAAGGACCGCATCGCTAAACGGAAGTTGCTGAGTCGATATTTACCCCGCCTCTTCGATGGTGCACTCGAGTTAAACCAAGTGAGTGATGTGCGCCATGGCCAAACATTCCATAGCAGGAATAACTGACTCTTGTCGGCTTGTAAAAGCTGTTGAGGATCATGCCTATCGCCATTTACCAAAACCACGCTTAAAGCTCCACAAACAACCGCCTACCGGGATATGGCTCAATCCAAGAGGGCCTATCCGCTCCGAACACGAGTCCGTCAATCACCAAGATCCAAATGATTTGTTGATGATGTTTTATATTCATCTTGGAAAAGATGCTTATGCAAAATTAACACAAGTCCTCAACGCGCCCGAAACTAATAAATCTGCTGTAGATAGTTATGCTATCCTCTTAAAGCTAATTCCAGCTTTACGCAAAGCATTGCCTTACTTGATAGTGCTAGAGAAAATGCTAAAAAAGCCTGGTACAGCAACTATTAATAAACATAGTGCAACTCAAGCGATAATAGGCATTGCGGTTTACGGTTTTGGCTTACCCGCTAGACATGCTATTGAAGCAGAGGCACAACCCGAATTAAGTGGAAAAGCACTCACCGTTGAAAAAATCCGTGCTTTTCGTGAGTCTCATTTGCAAAGGACTTTTGGTCGTTTTCGTGGAGAACCAACAGGCATTACTCCTTTAATCAGCCAGCGCTACGCTGGGCAAGTGAAAACACCAATGTTATTGCCACAGCCAATCGTCGCCTTAATGGCGTTGCGTGATGCATGCGAGCTTAATCAACTCACAACAAAACCGATAACCCGTACACACTCAACCATAGCCGTTGACGACACTGACAACACTATCGCTGCAACTGTAAGCAGAAACGGTGATACAAGCCGAGCAAATTCAATCGCTCAAGAAATCGCAAACGACCCAGCCCTTTTGATTAATAATGGCAAATACGCGAAATCTAAAGGCTTCAAAAGCTGGCTATTCGATACCTGGCTATTTCGCAAATTAGGCTTTGGTTCAGCTCGTTCTAAATTAACAGGCAAACTACTTGCAGAAGCAATCGTGCTTTGTGCTGCAGATGCGGATGAAAATAAATTAGATCAGTTGCTTGAAGTGTTAACAAGCGACAAGTCCCTTTTTGCAAAAACTCGCCTTGCTGGAAATGCTAAGGCGAATATGAAAATTGCCGCTTGGCAAGAGGAAAAAGCTCACCACATCACATCGCGCGACAGTGGCGTCACCAAGGGACTTGTAGAACTAACACCCAAAGAATTAAAAGAATTGGCTTATGCCAGCACAGCAACAAAAACACAACTTCATGAGCGCGATGATGGTTATGACGCTGAAATTGAGGACGAAATACCTTCTGATGATAGACATGAGCCCGTATCAACCTTTTCTCCAGAAGATTCGGCGCAGCCACCTTCACATCACCAAATCTTGGTTCAGTTGCGCGGCAAAAACACTGAATCAAGAACAAATAATGGCTACGACAGTGACACTTTGCCGCAATTAGATGACATGAGAGTTCCAAGCCCTTGCCTATCTAGAAGTGACTCCATGAGTTCGCTTTCAACTTCGTGTAGTGATTTTTCTGATACCGACAGTATTGATGATAACAAAGAGCAAGGAACTCGGGGCACCACAGCAGAGCAGCTAACGACATTGAGAGAACAACAACCCTCTTCTTTAGGCGAACCTGACTGTCGCCCAGTACACATGCCATTTGCTACACCTTTGCAAACTACCCTCGTCCAATAAGTTACGTAGACGACTGTCTCTGCGTCAAGCTCAGATGTAGCCTTGATAAGCCACGCAGTGGCGCATCAAGGGAATGTAGTAGCAAACACTGCTCCTTGATGCGCGCCTTCGGCGCTTATCAAGGCTACGGCTTACGTAGGAACAAATGCTAATGTAGCCTTTGTAGCCTTGATAAGCGCGCTTACCAAGGCCACCTGCTAAGACGACAACTTATCCAGCAATGCCAAAAACGCCTCTTCATCTAACACGTCAACACCCAGATCTTGCGCTTTTGTTAATTTAGAACCGGCTTCGGCACCAGCAACAACGGCGCTGGTTTTTTTCGACACGCTACCTGCCACTTTCGCACCTAAAGCTTGTAGTTTGGCTTTTGCTTCATCGCGCGTCATACTGCTCAACGTGCCGGTTAACACATAAGTTTGACCATCTAAAGGTTGGGGGCCTACCGTTTTTTGCGCAGGATCGCATTCTTCCCATTGCACCCCCGCGGCTTGTAACTTGGCAATCACTTCTTGATTATGTGTTTGCCGGAAAAACGCCACAATGTGTTGCGCAACCACCGGGCCAACATCACTGACAGTTTGCAACATCTCCACATCAGCTTGCATGATCGCTGCCAACCCCCCATAGTGTTCACTGAGATTTTTAGCGGTTGCTTCACCGACTTCGCGAATACCTAAGGCAAACAAAAAACGTGCTAGCGTGGTTTGCTTGCTCTGTGCAATCGCTTGCACTAAATTCTCTGCCGATTTGTCGCCCATACGCTCTAAGGCTGCTAGTTGTGAACCTCGCAAAACAAAGATATCAGCAACATCACGGATCAAACCTTCATCCACCAATTGTTCAACGATTTTGTCGCCTAAACCTTCGATATCCATAGCCTTGCGTGAAGCAAAATGTTTAATCGCTTCTTTACGTTGTGCTTCACAAAACAAACCACCACTACAGCGAGCCGCCGCTTCACCTTCGGCACGTATAACATCAGAACCACACACGGGGCACTGCGTTGGCAGAACAATTTCACGGCTATTTTTAGGGCGTTTTTCTTTAATGCTCGAGACAACTTCAGGAATCACATCACCCGCACGCCGCACAATCACCGTATCACCGATGCGCACATCTTTACGTGCAATTTCATCCATATTGTGCAACGTGGCATTACTCACGGTGACACCACCGACAAACACAGGCTGCAAACGCGCAACGGGTGTTAACACCCCCGTGCGCCCCACTTGGAATTCAACATCCACCAGTTGTGTCATCTCTTCTTGTGCAGGGAATTTATGCGCCACCGCCCAACGCGGTGCACGTGAGACAAAACCTAATGTTTGTTGCCAATCAAAGCGATCAACCTTATAGACAACCCCATCAATTTCATAAGGCAATTGTGCACGCTTTTGTGCGAGTTTTGCGTAAAAATCTAAACATTCTTGCTCGCCATTAACGACTTTATTTTCAGGACAAACTGGCAATCCCCATGCTTTTAAACAGGCTAATAATTCACTATGTCGTTCTGGCATAGCAAACATATCATCGACTTGGCCTATACCATAACAGAAGATCGCTAATGGACGCGTAGCCGTAATCTTGGGATCTAATTGACGTAAACTACCCGCCGCCGCATTACGTGGATTGGCAAAAATTTTTTCACCACGTTGCTCGGCACGTTGATTGAGCGCCGCAAAACCAGCCTTTGGCATATACACTTCACCACGCACCTCTAATACAGGTGGAAAATCACTGCCGCGTAAATGTAAGGGCACCGCAGGAATAGTACGCACATTTTGTGTGATATCTTCGCCCGTCGCCCCATCACCACGTGTTGCCGCTTGGTGTAAGCTACCATCGATATATAAAATGCTGACAGCAAGCCCATCAAGCTTTGGTTCACAAGCGTAGTCTATGCCAGCATGCTGCAGCCCAGCCTTTTGTAAACGCTCACAGATGCGGCGATTAAACGCTAAAACTTCACTCTCTGCAAAGGCATTAGCTAACGACAACATGGGCACTGTGTGGCGCACTTGGCCAAAAGACGCTAAGGGCTCAGCGCCTACGCGTTGTGTGGGTGAATCTGGTGTGATTAATTCAGGGTATTGTGCTTCAAGCGCTTGCAACTCACGAAACAAGCGATCGTACTCGGCGTCCGGCACACTCGGATCATCTAGCACATAATAACGGTAATTGTGTTCTTGCAATTGCGTGCGCAATTCGCTACTAAGTTGTTTGACCTCTGCTGGGATTGCCACATCAAACCTTGTTATTGTTGTGCGAGATTAAGCTCTTGCTGTTGGCGATGACCACGCCCTGGCAATGAGCGTTGGATCGCATCGATTTTTTGCGCACCTAATGGTTTGCGCTGAGCATCCAGCAAATGCCCATCTAAATCGTCCGCTAACTGGCGCGCCGTATTTAACATTAAATCAAACACTGCGGCTGAATTTTTATTCTTGTCGACTTGCATAAAAAGAATCAAGCCAGGACAAGAAAAACCACCGATCGACGCCATGTCAAAGGTACCTGGTTCAACCGCTGATGCTAAGCTAAAAAGCGTTTTGCCTTTGCCGTTCATCCCTTCATGACGATGAAAGATACTCATACTGCCATAACGAAAGCCCGCTGATAGCAAGGCTTGCAATAATTCATAGCCTGCAAAATGACGCCCACGTTGAGCCATAATGTGTAACAGTATGGTTTGCGGGACTTTTATTGTCGGTTCTGAGATTTTCGCTTCTGGGATCGTAGCTTGTGAAATCGTGGGCTCTTGAAATTTATCACGAACATAGGTAGCTGTTTGCGCAGAAACTTCACCTGCGGGCTCAGCAGTGGGATTACAAGTGGCTTCATCTTCTAATACCGACTCTACCCCACCAAAACCAAGCTCCGCCAAACGTGGATCACTCATCGTCGGTTCGCGTTCATCAATATCAATAATCGGCTGATGTGTGTTATTCTGCTTAACCTGATTTAATTTAGGTTGCACTCTGCGGCGACGATTTTTAATACTCACCCACAGCACGCCAATAATCATGGCAAAGCCAATCATCGGTAAAATTATTCTGAGCTTTTCCATTTATCCCCCAGTCCAATTGGAAGCACAAAAAATCGACGGCTTATGGCCAAGCTCAAAGACTGCGCGTAAATGCTTAAGCAGCAACCGCATCAGCATCCGCCATAGCCACAGCTTCTTCGATATCAACTGATACCATTCGCGATACACCTGGCTCATTCATAGTAACACCGGCTAATTGATTCGCCATTTCAATCGCCAACTTATTGTGACTAATGAAGACAATCTGTACCGACTCAGCCATGCTTTCTACCAAACGACAGAAACGTCCGACATTGGCGTCATCAAGCGGTGCGTCAACCTCATCCAGCATACAGAACGGTGCTGGATTCAATTGGAAAATCGCAAATACCAGTGAAATCGCTGTCAATGCCTTTTCACCCCCGGACAATTGGTGAATATTCACATTGCGTTTGCCAGGTGGGCGCGCCATCAAGGTCACCCCCGTATCCAATAAATCTTCGCCAGTCATTTCCAAGCTTGCACTACCACCACCAAATAATTTCGGGAACAATGTTTGGAAATGACCATTGATAATATCGTAAGTTTCTTTAAAGCGTGTACGTGTTTCACGGTCAATCTTGCGGATCGCATTTTCCAGTGTTTCTAACGCTGTAGTTAAATCCACATGTTGCGCATCGAGATATTCTTTACGCTCCGACTGGGCATCATACTCTTCGATAGCCGCTAAGTTGATCGCGCCAAGACGTTGGATACGTCGTCCAGTACGCTCTAACTCGGTTTCCAAACCTGCTTCCGTCACTTCTTCCGGCATTTCTTCGAGTAAGGTTTGTAACTCATAACCAGTCTCTTGTAACTGCTCAGCCACCGTCGATAAACGTACCTTAGTGCCTTGCCATTCCATACGTTGCTGTTCCAACTGGCCACGTACAGTTTGCACATTCTCTTCACTCTCAGAGCGGTTATGTTCACGCTCACGCAGTTGATGTTCTACACTGTCCAAACGACGCTTCGCTTGTGTCATTTGTTCTTCAACCTGTGCACGTTGTTCCAAGGTCGTTTGTAGTTGCGCATCCATCTCTTGTAGTGGCATTTCACCTTCAGCAATAGCTGTTTGTAAATTTTTCTGGCGCTCCAATAAGTCATTCACTTGCTTATCAAGACGCCCTTTTGCTTGTTCTAAAGCACTTAACTGCGTTTGCATATTTTGTAATTGCAGCGCATATTCATGCGCTTGGTCTTTATCTTGTTGCGCACGTTGACGTGCGCCATCTAAGTCTTGGCGACAAACCTCGCGTTGTTCAGTCAAGGCATCACGACGTGCAGCTTGACCTTCCATCGTGCTTAATGCTTGTTGCCACAAATCACGTGATTCATCGAGAGCTTGACGGTTTGCATCACATGCTTGCGTCAATTCTGTTAATTCACTGTTGATGTCTTCACTGCGTTTACGCAATTGTTCTAAACGTGATTGTTTAACGGTGAGTTGGGCACGGCGTTGTCCTTGCTCAGCAGAAAATTCAGTGATAGTCGCTTGCTGAGTTTCACGCTGATTTTCGAGATCTTGCAAATATTGGCGCCCAGCCTCAAGCGCATCGCGTTGCTCGGCAACGTGCTGTTGTAAATGCGCAATTTTTTCGCCAAGCTCGCGCATTTCATTTTCGCGCTGTAATACACCGATGCGCTCATCAACACCTTTAGAAACGCGTAACCAACTCGCCCCCATCCAAATGCCATCACGTGTAATTACTGATTCATGCGCGGCCAGGCGATGGCGTAGTTGTAATGCGTCCGTCAAGCTCTCAGCAATATATATCCCAGATAATAAGCTGTATAAATTCCATGGTGCCGACACTTTGCTAAGCAAGGTCGCCGCTTTACTGGCACCCATGTCGGCAGCGCCATTGTGACTCGCTTGGGTATCAAATAAGGTCACATAACCTTGTTCTAAATCGGCTAATAGCTCTGAGGCACTATCGATACCAGAGGCACATACCGCTTCAAGGGTTGGCCCCAACACAGTTTCTACTGCATTATCCCAACCATCACGTACTTGTAACGCTTGTGCCAGACGCGGTCGTTGTGCTAACTCGTGGCGCTCCAACCATTCGACAACACGACCACCTTGCTTACCTAAGGCCGCTTGCTGTAATGCTTCGAGTGAAGCATGACGACCGCATAGACTTTGCAGATCACCGCGCGCATTATCAAGTTCGCTGTTCAATTCACGGTTTTGTTCACGCTGTGATTGAATAGCGGCCAATGTTTCTTCCAGATTTGCTTTGAGTTCAACGGCACGCGCTTCGCCCGCAACTAATGCGTGCTCATCTTGTACCACTTCACTTTGCAAATCTTGTGGCTCGATCTTGTTTAATTCTTCTTGCAACTTTTCACAACGTTGCATCGCTTCACGAATACGCTGTTCAATATGTTGGATGCGAGTCTGCTCAACTTGCGATTGCTGTGAAGCTTGCGCCGCCACTTCATTGAAGGCATCCCAATCTTGTTGCCACTCACGCATCGCGTGCTCCGCTTGCATGAGCAATTGTTGTGATTCATCCGCTTGCGCTTGATGGGCTTGGGCTTTTGGATTAAGTGCCGCAATCTGCTCGTTAAAACGAGTAATTTGCTGATTGTCGTGCTCGCTGTGGCGTTGCGACTCAGCCAAACTGGCTTCAATTTGGACTAAATCGTCGCTGAGCTGGGTACGACGTTCTCGGTTATGCTGGATGGCTTGTTCCAAGCGTGCGATCGCATTACCGACGCTATAGTACTTACTTTGTACTTCATTGAAGGCTTCATTCAATTCGATTTGCTGCTCGCGTAATTCTTCAATTTCACGATCGGCACGACGTTGCTCCGCGATGCAAGCTTCGAGCTGCACCTCGAGCTCACGGATCAAAGCTTCTTGATCATCTAAGCCGCCGGCGAGTGATTCCAAACGCAAAGCTTGCAGACGCGCCTTCAATAGACGCTCTTCTTGTTTTAACGCTTTGTAACGTTCAGCGGCACGTGCTTGCCGCTGTAAATGTTCAAGTTGTTTGCCAATTTCTTCACGTAAGTCATTGAGACGCTCTAAATTTTCGCGTGTATGACGCATGCGATTTTCAGTTTCACGGCGACGTTCTTTATATTTAGAAATGCCTGCAGCTTCTTCAATAAATTGGCGCAGCTCATCCGGCTTAGCTTCGATAAAACGTGAAATCGTGCCTTGTTGGATGATCGAATAACTGCGTGGCCCCATCCCTGTGCCCAGGAAAATATCGGTGATATCTCGACGGCGACAGCGTGTACCATTTAAGTAATAGGTTGATTGCGCTTCACGGTTGACTTCACGACGGATAGATATTTGACTATATTGCGCATACTCACCGCCCAAGCCACCGTCACTATTGTCAAACACAAGTTCCACAGACGCTTGTCCAATTGGCTTACGGTCGTTTGAACCATTAAAGATGACATCCACCATGGCATCACCACGCAGGTTCTTGGCTGAGCTTTCCCCCATTACCCAGCGTACGGCATCAATGATATTCGACTTGCCGCAGCCGTTTGGGCCAACAACGCCAACGAGGCTACTTTTTAGATGGATAGTGGTTGGATCAACAAATGATTTAAATCCTGACAGCTTGATCTTTTCTAGGCGCATAGTATGGTAAAAACTCCCCCAATGAAAAGCGGGTAGTTTACCCTACTCTTTCCACTTGTGAAAATAGAACTACAGCAAAAATATCAGTGCTGGTTAGCATGGCTTCTTTGCCACACCGGGACAATTTTAGGTATGATTAGAGTCGTTATTTCGAACCCGGTACTCATTGAACAAAAAAGCCATTAAAACAATAAGTTAATATGAATAAACAATCCATGTCAGGCGCCCATTACCTTATTCGCGGTTTTCAACTGATTGGCAAACGCGAGATCCGCCACTTCGTCATTGCCCCCATGTTGATGAGCATCTTTTTATTTTGTGGCTTACTGTACTTGGCAGGCCATTACTTTAGCCATTTAATGCATTGGGTTGAGAATTATTTGCCCAATTGGTTGCAGTGGCTAAATTGGCTCTTGTGGGTTGGCTTTAGTCTCGCATTTGTAATTATTTTTGCCTATACCTTTACCCTGCTAGCAAATTTGGTAGCTGCACCGTTTAATAGTCTGCTCGCCGAACGGGTTGAGGAATATTTAACCGGTAAGCCCGTTAATCCCGACTTGCCTTGGTATGACTTTATCAAGGACACACCGCGGACACTGGGACGCGAGTTGAGCAAATTGTTTTATTATTTGCCACGTGCACTACTCTGCCTCATCCTATTTCTGGTTCCCTTGATCCAAGTCTTTGCGGCTGTCATCTGGTTTATCTTTAATGCTTGGATGATGGCCATACAGTACCTAGATTATCCAATGGACAATCACCGCATCCCCTTTAAAACCATGCGCAAAGAATTGGGGCAGCAATACTTTGCGAACCTAGGTTTTGGTACCTTGGTAATGTTGATGACGATGGTCCCATTGCTGAATTTTTTGGTCATGCCAGCGGCCGTCGCAGGCGCTACTGCGATGTGGGTCGATCAGCAATAACTAAAGTTTTTTCCCAACTTGCCGATAATAGAGATCGCAAGGTAAAAGTTATTTATTAACAGGGAGATGTACAGCCATGCCAATTGACCAGAGCGCTGTGCCCAGGCATAGACATCCGACACTCGGCGATTCAATGGAATTAACTAAACATAACCAACGCTTACAAGAAGTGGAACATAACATCGCCAATCTGTCCGATGTGGATAAAGCGCGGGTTGCTGAGATCAGACAAGCCCTCGCAAATGGAACATTTACCATTGATATAGACAAAATTGCACAAAAAATATTTGAGATTGAAAGTCAACGTTAGCAATAACTAATCTACGCGCAAAGGATGCCAGGTATGGATGAAGACACCACACAAGCACTTGAAAGCCTACTCGAAGTGCAATGTCAGCGTACTGAAGATCTACTGAAACTTTTACGTCAAGAGCAACGCCAACTCAGCAAATCCAAGCCTCAA
Source organism: Gammaproteobacteria bacterium (assembly GCA_021773335.1). Classification (GTDB taxonomy): domain Bacteria; phylum Pseudomonadota; class Gammaproteobacteria; order JAJFKG01; family JAJFKG01; genus JAJFKG01. The sequence continues at coordinate 21,539 of JAJFKG010000038.1, read as the reverse complement.
AACTTAACTAAGCTAACCCATAAAAAGCAGCAAGTGCTCGATTCATTGCATGCTGGGGATAAGCAATGCCACCGCTTACTAGGCACCACCCAGCCAAAATGCACAACGATAAAAGCCTATATGGAACGCTGCCCTGCTAATCGACAAAAGAAACTTGCAAAATTATGCACGCGCGCTGAATCGCTGTTACAAAAAGTGCGCGATCAAAATGCCATCAATGGCACACTTATCGCCGCTTCGCAGCAAGCCACGCGGCATAAATTGCTTCACAGCACTTAATAGTTTGCATGCCCCGGCGTACGTGGGAAAGGTACCACATCACGGATATTCGCCACGCCAGTTACATAATTGATGAGACGCTCAAATCCAAGACCAAATCCTGCATGCGGCACACTGCCATAACGACGCAAATCACGATACCAAGCAAAATCCGCTGGATCGAGATCGAGTTCAGCCAAACGTTTATCTAAAACATCCAAGCGTTCTTCACGTTGGCTACCTCCGATAATCTCGCCAATCCCAGGCGCTAATACATCCATCGCCGCAACCGTTTCATTATCATCATTTAAACGCATATAAAATGCTTTAATACGCTTAGGATAATTCATAACGACAACCGGCTTACCGATCAATTCTTCGGCAAGATAACGTTCGTGCTCCGTTTGCAAATCGACGCCCCACTCGACCGGGTATTCAAACTGCTTATTGGCCTTACTTAAGGTTTTAACAGCATCACTATAATCGATCATCTCAAAATCAGCGTTAACTAAGCCCTCCAAGCGCGTAATACAATTTTTCTCAACCCACTTAGCAAAGAATGCCATATCATCACTGCATTGCTCCAAGACTTGTTGGGCAACATGTTTTAATAAGCCTTCTGCTAGTTTTGCGCTAGCATCGAGATCAGCAAATGCAACTTCAGGTTCTACCATCCAAAATTCAGCGAGATGGCGACTTGTATTGGAATTTTCGGCACGGAAGGTTGGCCCAAAGGTATAAACCTTAGAAAGCGCGAGGCAATAGGCTTCGGCATTAAGTTGCCCAGAAACCGTTAGGTAAGCTTCACGGCCAAAGAAATCTTGGCTAAAATCCGTTTCGCCACGATCATTACGTGGCAAATTATTTAAATCAAGGTTACTCACACGGAATAATTCGCCCGCCCCTTCACAATCACTCGACGTAATAATCGGTGTGTTAATCCAGACAAAACCCTGCTGTGAAAAATAACCGTGAATAGCTTGTGCTAAACAGTGACGTACACGCGCCACAGCACCGATAGTATTCGTACGCGGGCGCAAATGCGCCACTTCACGCAAATATTCCATGGTATGACGCTTGGGCGAAATCGGATACGTATCGGGATCTTCCACCCAACCGATCACTTCGATGTGTAACGCTTGTAATTCATAGGCTTGGCCCTTGCCTTGTGATTCGACAATTTTACCCGTTGCTACGACGGCACAACCAGCCGTTAAACGTAATATCTCGCTGTCATAATTAGCCAAATCACCAGGCACAACCACCTGGATAGTATCGAAACAAGAACCATCGTGGATATTTAAAAATGAAATGCCCGCTTTAGAGTCGCGTCGCGTCCGCACCCAGCCCTTCACTGTCGCCATATCACCGACTGCGGCGTTGCCTGCCAAAATGTGCCTGATTGCGTGGGCCGTCATTGATTCATTCTCCTGTGTCATATTAATGCCGCCGCGATTATACAACATTTATACTCCACGTACCTGAAGATGCGAAATTCTAGGCATCATCTAAGGGCACCTTAGGATTTTTTGTCTCACAAAAATACTCACGTTAGCGACAGCTAGTTTAGTAGCCTTGATAAGCCGCAACGCGGCGCATCAAGGAGCAGTATTTGCTAACACATGCCCTTGATGCGTATCTACGGTGCTTATCCGGGCTGCTTCAGGGCTTTATTCGTGGGGATAAATTACTTCGGATACGCGGGTTATACCCACTGAAAAAATTTTTGCAAAACCACTTGAACATTCTCAAAATATTCTCTATTCTATCCCCTAATGAGAACGTTATGAGAACTTATTGTTCGCACAAGGATAAGAAAAGAAACAATTGGGGTGGAAATAATTATGAGCGATAATAATTTAATCAATCTAACTGCTGAACTGACAGATCGCCAACGTACGACTTATCAGTACTTAAAAGACTTTATTCAAGATTACGGTTATGCACCAACATACCCGGAAATAGCCCAAGCTTTAAACATCAAATCTACCGGTGTTGTACACCGCTATATTAAAGCACTAGAAGAACAAGGCTTGATCGAGCTAGCACCGCGCCGTCACCGCGGTATCCGCTTGATTGATTCTGACGACTCCTCCACATCGATCGGCATTCCTCTCTCCTACTCTCCTGCTTCAGCGGCAACGCTTCCCTTATTGGGAACCATTGCTGCTGGACAGCCGATCGAGGCTATTCCTGACCAAGAGACGGTCAACTTTACTGAAATGTTTTACGGTAAAGATGTTTATGTACTTAAAGTCAAAGGCGACTCAATGATTGAAGCTGGGATCTTCGATGGTGACTTTGTCATTTGCGAGCGCCGTGACACAGCGGAAAATGGCACGATTGTCGTCGCTCTCATCGATAATAATGAGACAACACTGAAGCGACTACAACGCAATCCCGATGGCACCATTATGTTGATCCCAGCCAATTACACCTTACAAACCCAAATTTATCCAGCACACCGCATTAGAGTTCAAGGTGTGCTGATCGGACAACTGCGAAGTTACCGTAGATAAGAGTGTTCCACGCTGGTATGCCCGCGGCCAATGTGCCGGTCGATGCACCGTAGGCAACTTGGCCGCGAGCTATCATTCATATCGATATTTAATTTAAGGATATCTAAATTATGACGAACGAAGAAGCCAATAAATTTGTACTCAATTCCTTTGTAACGGCATTCGAAGCTGGCAATGAACATATGCTGGATCAATATTTTTCTACCAAGCTTGAACTCTGCACCCACCCAGATCCGAAAAAATTTAGCTTGCATGATTTGAAATCACGGTTACCTAACCTACATAAAAAATATCGGGAATTGCAGAGCGTAGTAAAAGCTATCGTTGTTAACCATGATCACATTGCATTTCGTGTTAAACAGCATGCGTTTTTTACGCCTGACAACACCTACGTTACCATGGACGTGATGAACCTGTACAAGCTTGTTGATGGCAAAGTCAAAGAATGGCGATTATGGTTTAGTCAGCATGCAGACTTAAACACTAACGGTATGGGATAAATGATGAGTACCTTGTTCCACGCTGGCATGCCTGCTGCCAATGTGCCGGTCGATGCACCGTATACAGCTTGGCCACGCGCTATCATTCATGTCGATATGAATGCCTTTTTTGCTGCGATCGAGCAACGTGATTGCCCGGAGTGGCGTGGTCGTCCTATCGCGGTGACCAATGGTCAACAAGGCACATGCATTATCACTTGCTCCTATGAGGCGCGCGCATTTGGCATCAATGGCTACCTAACTTCAATAGAGGAACCACGACATCCTTTATGCATTTGACAGCGCATTTGACAACGTTTGATAAGATCTTCCAATTTATCTTGGGTCAAGTGGTAAGAAGACGTGCAGCTGTAATTGCTCTTATCATCCATCACAGCATACTCTTGCACCGTTGCCAACAACACTGTCGTATCTTTAGGCTGTGGCAAACGGCATATGACTTTAATTTTAGGGCAATAAGGTTTAACGCGTTGACGCTGTAACTCACGCTGACGCAAAATACCTGGTGGCGCTTGATGAACGACAATATCTTCGACATGCTTGTCAGGCGGTACCGTTGTCACTTGCGCTGTACCACCACTATGTGTATTAAAGGCATAAGCTACACTACATGCTAATAAACTTATAGCTAACATACCGCATTTCACCGATTTTAACACTTTCATACCCTTACCCCCGTGCGTAATTTAGCAGGACTATATACGTAACTTATCCAACTGACAACTGACAACTGACAAATGCACAACACTTGGACAGAGCAACCTGCAAATCATGATTTGTATATTTTGTACCGAGATCTTATACTCAAATCACATATTGATGCAGTTAGTATAAGGACATGCACATGCTACGCGACAAGACTGTCGATATTCGTAAAGATGGCCAACACGTCACTCTCAATACGGATGAAATTGTTAATCTATTCCACCAAGTCTATTGGTATTCCTACGAACAAACTTGGCAAAATACGTATTGGCGTGGCTACCTTGTGGCAAAATGTCCACTCGACTTATGGATCTATCAAGAAATTTTACATCAAGTAAAGCCTGACTTAATCATAGAATGTGGTACCTTCGCCGGCGGCAGTGCGCTATATTTTGCAAATTTATTTGATTTGATGGATAACGGACGTGTTATTACCATCGACATTCATAAACATAAAAAAGAACGCCCACAACATCCGCGTATCGAATATATGACGGGCTCGTCCGTTGCCGACGAAACCGTCGCTCAAGTCAAACGTAAAATTAACCCTGAGGATAAAGTATTAGTTGTATTAGATTCAGATCATAAAAGCGATCATGTATTAAAAGAATTAGAATGCTACCACGAATTCGTCAGCAATGACTCTTACCTAATTGTTGAAGACTCAAATATCAATGGCCATCCCGTATTTGCCGAACACGGGCCCGGGCCCATGGAGGCACTTCAAGCATTTTTACCGCGGCATCCGGAATTTCGTAGTGATTTACGTTGTGAAAAGTTCTTTATGACGCAAAACCCATTAGGATATTTGTATAAATCTGCAAAAACATAGGCAAAAAAAAAGAAGCCCTCCATGGCCTCTTTTTTTCATCCTCGTTTAAGGCGGCTTCCTTGCTCTGAGTAACTTCCTTGTTACTCTCATCTCATCCCTGAGCTGATGTGATACATAATAGCAAAACTCAGGCTGGATGAAAATTGGACAAAGGCGCATTATGTTGTAAGAGATCGCCCATAAACGCAATAAGAAACAGAGGCACAAACGTCGAAAATAGCTTCTCCACGCATTTAATTAGTCATTATTGTGAAAATATTCTTTTTTTATTCATAAGGTTATGGGTTGTTTGTCCGGCAAAACAACTAAAATAAATCTTTAAACTCATCACATGACTGATAGACTTTGTGAATCAGCTGTGGCTTGCTAGCACAATTGAGTCTTATTTTCATATTATAAAAATGTGATTCAATCGTCTTCTTAGAAAGTCCCATAATCATGGCAATCTCATCAGCAGTCTTGCCCAAGCAAGTCCAATACAAACATTCGACTTCGCGCTTCGAGAGTCGTTGCTTACCATCCACTAACAGACTAGGCATGGCTAAACGATTGACATTTTCTACACCAGCTTCATTGTCCTCAAGCTTATTGATCACCGCAATGACACTTTGATCAAGTTGATATAACACCGGTGGCTTGATCAGTAGCTCTTCCAATACTTTTGCCTTAAAAACTTGGATAATCTTTTTTAAGTGCGGTATATGATTAATGTAATAATTGTTAACTTCAGGGTGTTCTTTATTAGTATTAAAGATAAAGGTTTCATAATAATCAGACGAAGACTCTCTTAAATTAAAGCCGTAGCACATGTTGTGACTGATTGCAGCATTAAAGACATCATCCCCGCCCTCATCTGGCCAAAAGTAATAATTTTCTTTGCCTGTGACGATATAGCTATCGGTGTGACTAGCAGCATTAAAGAACTCATTATTATAGTATAAATTTAGCCAAGTCTCGTCGTTAGACAAATACAGCATTTGTCCGCTACGGTACACGCGCACGTAACACATCGTTGTAATAGCTGTCTCGAACAAATACTGATTACACAGTTGTCCCATTCTACCAACATTAGCAAGTGAGTAATCCAGTGGTGAAATGGCGTGTGCTACCTGTGTGCGAGATGATGTGATTTTAGTATCCATAGCCTTGCTCTCATAATCTTATGCTGATAATAAACAATTATTGCACTTACATGCTAGTGCTTAAATAAGTAAAAATACTGATACATAGGCGAGGGTTGGCTAAATATATAACAATTTACAACTAAAATCGGAAAATTACAACACGGGCGGCGTTGGACGCAGCAAACGTAAACAGCTCCAGGCTGCCAGCACACACAATATACCACTCGTTAGCATGATATAGGTGAGACCGCTATTCATCGCATTTGGGATTGTACGCTGCAACATTTGCTGTGTCCCAGCGGAAAAACTATCCAACTGAAATCGACTTGCACCAATATTAACAATCGCCTGATGCAATTGTTGTAACTGTACCTGGGAAAACTCGGACATCACTGCGTTCAGCATTGCAAACAACTTCACTTGACTGAGTTTTTCATACATAAACACCGTCGCAGCCACGCCAAGGGAATTACCGACTAACGCCGTCATCACAAACACACTCGAGGCAATACCGACTTGTTCAGCGCGTACCAGCTTGACTACGCCTGCATTCAGAGCAGAAAATGCCAAACCCAATCCAGCGCCCATGACAATAAACGTCAAAACAATCCAAGCAATATGTCGTTGTGCAGGCAATAGCGCAAATAAGCCACACCCCGCAGCCATGATCAATAAACCAATAAATGCCGGCTTACGCACACCGATTCGGTCTATCCACACCCCGCCAAACACGGCAATAATGCCAAATAAGACAGTTAACGGCAGATAGAGAAGACTGGTTGTCAATACCGGATAAGTCAAAATTTTCTGTAAATAAATACCACTGACAACGACGACGCAAGCAAAGTAATATTGCTCAATCAATAATGCCAGTAGACACCCAGCATAAGCTTTATTTTGAAACAAAGCTATTGGCAAAAATGGCACAGTCAAGCGTTGTTGCAAGCGGATAAACACCCCTAAGCAACCCGCTGCAACTACCAATAACCCAAAGTAGCTAACACTTGCCTGCGACCAGTTTTGCCAATTATTGATAACTAAGAATAAAACCACCAAGCCCACACCTAGCAAACTTGCACTGGTTTTATGGATAGGTTGGATGACACTATCGGCCATTATTTTTGGTTTTTCTTGCCACAATAATCCTAGCGTTAATACGCCGATCGGCAAATTAATAAAAAAGATACTACGCCATCCCAAGAATACTAGCAGCAAACCACCTAACATAGGCCCTATAGCTAAACCAAGCCCTACGCCAAGACTCATGACGCCAACGGCCAAACCTCGCTTATTTTCAGGAAATACTTGATGGATTAATACATACATCGCCGGCACAAACAAACCGCCCGCAATCCCTTGCAGCGCCCGTCCAGCTATCAATAAACTCGTTGATTGAGCCAAACCAGCGACGCACGATGCCAATGTAAAAATGGCCAAACCCAGCAAACAAAAACGGTAGTGACCATACTTATCGGCAAGTTTACCAGAAAGAATAATCACTGCCGCCCATGCTAACACGTAGGCACTCAAAGCCCACTGCATAGTATTTAAATTACTATTGAGATCCGCCGCCATCTGCACTAACGCAAGGTTAACAGCCGTATAATCAACATTGATCATGAGCAAAGCACAGGCAAGAGCAATGAGTGTCTTGCCATGAGGCATGGGGTTCATACAACTTTTTACCTGTTTTGACTGAAAGTCGGAGTATATCCAAACCATTGAAAGCTCAGATCCGTAAAAATTACGGGAGCAAATTTAAAATCCAGCCACAATAGAGAAAATGACCTCCTTGAGGTCAACCTACCTATAACACAAGTTAATAGTGCAACTTATACGTTGGTTGTGGTTTATGACAATCAATCACATCTAACAATGTGCTGGCATGGATAAGGTTAACTGACTGTGCTTTCTTCACATCATCGGCGCATATTGGGTAATAATGAAATTGATTTGGAAAATCACCATCAATTTGTAAAATCGTGGTTGGCTTCAATTTCCCAGATGATTGTTGCGTTAACCGTGCTGTGCCAACTATAATCGGGGAAAAATCCACAGCCCAATTGTTGACAGTCTCCTTATCGCGGTTATCCCAGCTTAATACGTTTACTTCACTGGCATGTGGCAAGCGTATATACAAAGCCATAATATTCACTAAGGCAATACCAAAGGCTTTAATTAAAGGGTTTTCAACGCTATGCCCAAGATCACCACTAAGCGGAGATTTCTTAGCGCGTGTACCTAAATGCTGTGGTTGATGACTGTCAAGTATAAAATTATTAATAATATTTTCACCAACAGGCATTTTAACCGCCGCTTTTTTTTTGCTGTCTAGTTGATATTCCCCAAAACTCGTTAAGAAGGCTCGAATGGCGTACGCATGCTTTTTGGCGCGTACCCAAGACAAGGCTTCTCTCTCATCCGAATAATAAGTTTGTGAGTTTTCGCTAAATAACAATGGCGCTGGTGGAGTGCGAACAATTGGCTCCTCAAGGTAGTATGGCATAAACCTCGAGTATTGTTTTAACTGAGCTAACAACCAGGGTTGTATAGTCGCAAGCAGAAGCAAATGCCGTGCAATACGACCATAGGCAATGGTTCGCTCAGTTGAAATGCCTATGAGTGCTTGTTTGGCTCCATCAAACACACCAGCACCAGATGCCAAGGGCCCAGCATCTGCGATTAACGTATGCTGTAAGGCTGCATAGTTAGATGCAAAACTAGAAGACGATGAGCTTGCGCTATTGTTAGGACCTACGTTAACCATTTCCCCTGTTGACAGTTGTAGAGGCAAGCCGCCCGCGTGGTGCGCAAGCAAATAACCACCACCTGGTTGCTCTTCAAAGGAAAGCGTAAGGCTCTTGCTTCGTGCTGGCAGCGCTGGAACAAACAACAGCGCAACATCATACCCGGGGTGCTCAATGCATGATTCAACTGGATAGTAAGCACAAGACGCTTGGCTTGTATAAAAATCAGGAACAACCTCATAATACGCATCGTTATATCCCTCGAGACAATGTTTAGCGATAATTATCAGATTGTGACTAACACACACTCCGGTACCAATGGACACACCATCCGCTAAGATCAGATAGGTGTTGCGAGCGATCACTTGCGTGTGTTGTCGCAGTGAGTTAGCCAAAGCAGCATAATAATGATTACTTAATGCAGGTAACGCTTGTTGATTTAAAAAACATAAATTTGAATAAGCACCACTGTAAGCAGGCACAGCTGCGGGCGTCACAAAACCAGCTTTAGCATTATTATTACCATAACGGCTATTAGCCATTATTAACTGCATGGGAAATGTCGTTGTGAAAGATTGTAGTCGCATCATCAGCTCATCTCTGTAGGCATGAGCCCGTTTCGTAGCCGCTCTTTCAGCCGCAGTTAAATAATGTCCGAAATCGATCACTCTTTCAGCTAATGCACGTCTTGATGACAACGCGTAGAATTTATCATTATAATTTTTATTTAATACCGTAAGCTTATGCTGGATAGATTGCAGAACTTGTTGATAAACAGCCTCTGAATAGTGGGCCTTATTCTGTTGTAAACTTTCAAGGCGATTCTTAAGCTTTGACAAATCGAAATAAAAGTTGTTTGTAAGGTGTTGAAGGTTAGATATTGTTGTAACAAAGTGCATACTCTACTCCCAATTGAGCCCGGCGGTGCGCCAGCCAATAAGGAGTTGATTATCTACCATTGGGCTTTGTATTGAAAGTTAGACAATATATTATCTATAATCACATTCACTAACACTTCAACAAATCCCGCTTGTTCCTGCAACCATACTTTTGCTTAATATTTTCAAGGTGATATTCGACTGTGCGTGGCGAAATACCCAGTAAGCGACCTGTGTCTTTGGCAGTATTGCCCTGACGATAGAGTTGCAAACATTCTTGCTCACGCGGTGTGAGCATCACCGTCACCGGCATTTGTTTGATATCCGCTAAAAAGTTTGCTGCCGCTGACTGCGTATCAGCCACTGCTAGCACATTATCCTTATCGCCATATAGCGCTTGCTTAGCGAGCTTAATATCCACGGCGTGGTCATCAAGCGTAGCAAGCTCGCGTGCTAGCTGTGTTTTAAAATACTCACTGAATGTGTAACGCAACAAATGCATATTGTTAAGATAATGGTTATAGACTTGCGCATGCCCTGTCGGCGCAGTAAAAAAGTAATATTCACATCCTGCCGACGTACGCTCAATAATCGCCAACGTATGACATAAATCATACAGACTAACGGCATCGCTAATTAGGGCATTTTGAAAGTCTGCATGCTGATGCGTTTCTGGAAATGAAAATCCCGACTGACAAAGTTCCGGATTCACCAAGCTCGGATCACACAGATAAAAACGCTTATCGGCACTGTGATGCAACCAATCGGCATTATTCGACAGTAGCGTCCACTCACCGGCATTACTCACCCGTTGATAACAAAAATAATTGATCCCAAAATGACGCTGCAATGGTTCTGTTAACTTGTTGATTTTTTGCTGATGCTTAACCGATCCGGTATCGATCAAATGATGTAAGTCACGCATGAAGTTGCCTTGCTTGATAGTTTAGACACTATAGACGTTCGATTTTACAACAAGCTTATGCGATTGTCAGCCAAACTACCCGCAAGCCTTCAAACAAAACCGTGAAATTGGCGCATAAATTTGGATCAAAAACCACTAAGCTATTGATTTGAAATCAAACTATTAATAAGCCTATTACAACACATGCCCACCATCAACCGCGAACACTTTGCCTGTAATCCAATGCGCTTTATCGGGAGCAATGCTATTAGCGCGTATGTCATTCGCCTTCAAAATAAGGCACAGCCGCTCCTTTACGAAAAAAAGCTTTATAACTCTCTGCTGTCTTAGCACCACCTGGAGCACTCCCTGTCATGACACCAATTTTATCCGAATCAGGATACTCCACTACATCCGGCGACTGCATAGTTGAGATACATAAGTAGCTTAACATTGCCTCTGAGGTATTAATAATTTGATGTGCATGTTCATGTCCACAAGGTAATGCAATATAATCATTTTCGGTAATAGCGATTGTTTTATTGGGTAGCCGTAAAGTACCATTGCCACGCAACACCAAAACCGCTTCTTCATTATTGTGATGGCAGTGAAAGGGAAAAGCCTTTTTGCCTGGCGCAAGTTCATACAAACTCGCTCCCAGCCTCTTACCACCAGCAGAATTACTCAGCGATTTACGTCGTACAACAAACTCGCCATGCGAGCTTTCCTGCCAATCCAAGTCATTAATACTCACTTTATTTTTCATAATTTCTCTCTCAAGTTCACCAAAAGCGCTCATCAAACAAATCCTCGATAGTAATCACATTATCAAAGTAATGTCTACGCTGCAAAGCCACATTAATACCTTCTTTAGCAATAAGAACTCTATGGATGGTTTTATTTTTTGGGTTCGGCAATAAATCAATTTTTCGTTGCATCTGCTCTATCACATTGACGCCAGATACAAATCAACAGCCAATAAGCCAAGATTCTATCGCTAAACGGCTAAAAATTTCAAAATAACTTAGCTGTTTAGGCTTCATTTCATAGCTAAACGGCTAAATCATCTTAGCTGGCCACGGAGCAAACCAAGCAACAACCTTGTATTTTCTGCGGAATGCGCACAAAGTAACCTTGTATTTTCTGCAAAATACGCATAAAATAACCTTGTATTTTCTGCAAAAAAGGCAAAAAAATGCAAAGAATGCTTTCAAATCAATTGGTTAGCTGGAAGACCCTGCCGTCAAGAATGCCGCTATTACTTAGGGGCGCTCGTCAGACCGGAAAAACTTACCTCATTGAACAATTCGCACAGCAACACTTCGAACACTTTGTTAATATCAATTTTGAATTGGCTCCGGCTTTTAAAAACTGTTTTGACACTCTCGATCCCACAAAAATTTTGCAGAAAATTGACTTACTTGTTGATGCACCGATTGTCCCTGGAAAAACGTTATTGTTTTTTGATGAAATACAAGAATGTCCTGAGGCGATCGTAGCATTACGTTATTTCAAAGAGCAATTGCCAGAGCTACACGTAGTTGGTGCTGGTTCACTGCTCGAATTTGTGCTCAACCAAGAAAATTTTCGCATGCCTGTAGGTAGAGTTGAATTTCTACACCTCTATCCCCTCAATTTCATGGAATTTTTATTAGCGATTGGGGAGAATAAACTGCATGCATATCTAACTGACATCAATTTACATGTACGCATAGATCAAGTTGTCCACAATAAACTGCTCGAATTAACGCGTTTTTATTTTGTTATTGGTGGCATGCCTAGCGCTATTAATGCCTATTTGTTGGAAAACAATTTTACCCGTCCACAACAAATTCAAGCCAATATATTAAACACCTATAAAGGCGATTTTGGTAAGTACGCAGAGTTTGCCAACCCAAATCACTGTCAATTAGTCTTTGAAAAAGCACCTTATTTAACGGCGCGCAATTTCAAGTACGTTGATCTCGAGCCTGATGTGCAAAGTAGAAGCTTAAAAATTGCGGTACAGGCATTAACTTATGCCGGCATCATCCGCCCAGTGTACGCCGCAAGCGCACAAGGTTTACCACTAAGCGCAACTATCAATAAGAAAAAATTTAAATTACTTTTCTTAGATACCGGACTGGTTAACTATGCCACTCACGTCAGCGCTGAAACGCTATTAAATCCAGATTTTTATTTAGTGAATCGCGGAGCCGTCGCCGAACAATTTGTAGGACAAGAATTATTAGCGTATCAGCCAAGTCACGATCAAGCAGAACTGTTTTATTGGGTACGTGACAAGCGTAGCAGCTCGGCTGAAGTAGATTACCTTGTACATCTCGATCAAACTATCGTGCCAATCGAAGTGAAAGCAGGCAAAACTGGGCGTCTTAAATCTCTGCAGCTATTTCGCCAAGAAAAAAACCTCAAATTTGCCATTAAAATTTCACAGGATGAGTTTAGTTTTAACGATAATATTCTTGCGTTGCCATTTTATCTGATTAGCCAATGGCAACGTCTCTTAGGTCAAGCAATAAAGGAACCATAAGCATGGATACAAGCACCAAATGCCCCGTCTTACACACAGGCAATACCACTACCAGCAAATCAAACCTGGATTGGTGGCCTGACTCACTCAATCTTGATATCTTGCATCAGCATGACAGCAAAACGAATCCCATGAGCAAAGACTTCAATTACCGCGAAGAAGTCAAAAAACTCGATTTTGCCGCCCTAAAAAAAGAGGTCAAAGCACTCATGACCGACAGCCAAGCTTGGTGGCCTGCCGACTGGGGCCATTATGGTGGCTTGATGATCCGCATGGCATGGCACGCGGCAGGCACTTACCGCATCGCCGATGGTCGTGGCGGCGCCAACACCGGTAATCAACGCTTTGCTCCACTTAACTCCTGGCCCGACAATGCAAACTTAGATAAAGCACGGCGTTTACTGTGGCCAATCAAAAAAAAATATGGCAATAAACTCAGCTGGGCCGATTTAATTGTGTTTGCAGGCAATGTAGCGTATGAATCGATGGGCCTGAAAACCTATGGTTTTAGTTTTGGGCGCAAAGATATTTGGGCGCCAGAAAAAGACATTTATTGGGGCGAAGAAACACAATGGCTCGGCAAGCAGCGTTACAGTGGTAATGATGCTGATGCTCTGGACAACCCGCTTGCCGCCGTGCAAATGGGATTAATTTATGTAAATCCCGAGGGTGTTGATGGCAAACCCGACCCTGTTAAAACCGGCGCCGATGTACGCACGACGTTTGCCAGAATGGGCATGAATGATGAAGAAACCGTGGCTTTAACTGCCGGCGGACACACCGTCGGTAAAACACACGGTAACGGTAATGCAGAAGCGTTAGGCCCTGATCCCGAGGCAGCGCCGATCGAAGATCAAGGCCTCGGTTGGCTCAATAAAAAAAGCCGTGGCATTGGTCGTGACAGCGTGACCAGTGGTCTTGAAGGTGCGTGGACGACACACCCAACTCAGTGGGATAACGGTTATTTCGAGATGCTATTTAAGCATGAATGGGAAGTGAAAAAGAGCCCCGCCGGCGCCAATCAATGGGTGCCTGAAAACATCAAAGAAAACGACAAACCTGCCGATGTTGAAGACCCATCACAGCGTGGCAACATCATGTTGACCGATGCTGACATGGCCATGATTATCGATCCGATTTATCGCAAAATATCCGAATGCTTTCACCAAGATCAAAAAGCACTAGATGACACCTTTGCGCGTGCTTGGTTTAAGTTGTTGCATCGAGACATGGGCCCAAAATCGCGTTATATCGGCCCTGATGTGCCTAAAGAAGATTTGATCTGGCAAGACCCAATTCCTGCTGGCAATGCCAATTATGATGTGAATGCCGCCAAAGAAAAAATTAAGCAAAGCGATCTTTCAATCAGCGACATGGTGCGCACCGCTTGGGACAGTGCGAGAACATTTCGTGGTTCCGACATGCGTGGCGGTGCCAATGGTGCGCGCATTCGTCTCGCACCACAAAAAGATTGGAAAGGCAATGAACCTAAACGCCTTGCGCGCGTACTGGGCGTCTTAGCACCCATTGCCAAAACAATTGGTGCCAGCGTTGCTGACATGATTGTGTTAGCCGGTAATGTCGGCATTGAGCAAGCTGCAAAAGCCGCTGGCCATGACATCGCCGTGCCCTTCACACCGGGGCGTGGTGATGCAAGCGCAAAAATGACAGACACCGATGCCTTTGCCCCATTGGAGCCTATCCACGATGGTTATCGCAACTGGTTAAAAGACGATTATGCAGTTCAGCCAGAGCAGTTATTGCTTGAACGTACCCAATTATTGGGTTTAACTGCTTGTGAAATGACAACCCTCATCGGTGGCATGCGCGTGCTAGGCACCAATCATAGCGACAGTAAACACGGTGTCTTTACCGACAAAGCAGGTGCGCTAACCACCGACTTTTTTGTCAATCTAACCGATATGAATAACACATGGAAACCGGTCGAAAATAATCTCTACGAAATCCACGATCGAAAAACCGATAAACTGAAATGGACCGCGACGCGGGTTGACCTTGTTTTTGGGGCTAACTCAGTGTTACGTGCTTATGCCGAACTGTACGCCCAAGATGACAACCAAGAAAAGTTTGTGCGTGACTTTGTTGCCGCATGGACAAAAATCATGAATGCTGATCGCTTTGATTTGGAGTAATTGCTGCGTGAATTTGTCCCACCTCAGTATCACTGCTGCTCCCGGTTGACGCGCGTGTCACGCAGACTCGTCCCATCCCCTCCAGGGGTGGGACGTCATAATGCGGGCGCCCTTGTTATGCCCGCAGGGTACACTCGACGACAATAATGAATGGGCGCTAAAGCACCCATGAGTTTAAGGTCCTGCCCCTGGAGGGACAGGACCAGTCTGTAAATTCGGTGTTTACCATACGTTTACTATCGTGCAGGCAAATGCTGCTGAAACTAATTTTTATCATTTTGCAACTGAGCCCGGAAATGATTATATGAACTCAATTTATTTACGACACTTTGACTTGTTGGAAAAATTTATTGCATTCTATGACGAGTGCCTAAGTAATGACTCAATTTTGTTGGACGCATTTAAGCATATGATTAAGCCGAAACCCGATAAAGCTATTTCTGCATTTGAACTGATACAAACTCAGAATATCGACGACGCAACAAAAAACCAATTTTTACAAAGCATCAAGCACGACAACGTTATAGGTAACATTCCTCATTTATCTCAGAGGGAACTTGAGTGTCTTTCGTTATTAGCGCATGGTAAAACAGCAAAAGGAATTGCTGCAGAACTAGATTTAAAAGCCAAAACTGTCTACAACTATTTAGACAATGTAAAACAAAAATTATGTCTACAAAGTAAAGGTGAATTGGCAGAGTATTACTGGCAAAACTTTAGTTAGTCAATCTAACTGACATGCATAACATAATGAGTTTTGTAGCCTACTGTCTTCTAGTCAAGCTCAGATGTAGCTCGGATAAGTTGCGCAGCAACGTCATCCGGGAACAGCAATCCCAACCTCCCCGGATGACGCGCGTGCCGCGCTTATCAAGGCTACGGCTACTGCGTCAAGGCCAGATGTAGCCCGGATAAGTTGCGCAGCAACGTCATCCGGGAACAGCAATCCCAACCTCCCCGGATGACGCGCGTGCCGCGCTTATCCGGGCTACGGCTTACGTAGGAACAAATGCTAAGGTAGCCTTGATAAGCCGCGCAGCGGCGCATCAAGGAAATGTATTAGCCAACACTGCTCCTTGATGCGCACCTTCGGTGCTTATCAAGGCTACAAGAATCAGGGCAAATACTGCGTAACACAGTTTGCTGAGCGAACCCAGCACCAGCCTTTTTATCGCTTAACGTGGGTTGCGTTTTCTATTGGGTTTCTTGCTGGCCGATGGCTTCTTAGGGTTGGGTTTTCTGCGCGTGCTTGATCGTTCCGAATCCTCTTTGCGTTTCGGACGACGTGAGCCCCCTTCACTACTATTGCTACTGCGCCGTGAACGCTCTTCACTATTACTACGTCGTGAGCCTGAACGCTTACGGCCATCGAAAGAGCCTTTTCTATCGCGCGAACGGGAACGTTCACGATCGGGTTTGACGCTGCGAATTTCATCGCTGGGCAAGGGATTACCTTGTTGCAATAGATACGCTAAGGCTGCGGCGATATCACTGGGTTCGCATTCTTCTTGTTCGATGATAGCTTTTATCATGTCACGATAAGGCCCGAGCTTTTTACTTTTACTGATCACACCAACCACTTTTTCCGTTAAATCACGATTGCGTTTTTCACGCATTTCTTCACGCGAAGGTGGTGCTAGTTTTTTCAATTCAATCTTGGTATGACGTTCAATATCCCGCAATAAGCGTTGTTCACGCGGGGTGATAAACAATACCGCTTTGCCCGTACGTCCAGCACGCCCGGTGCGACCAATACGGTGGATATAAGATTCCACATCGTGTGCCATATCATAGTTAATCACGTGACTGATGCGTTCGACGTCAATCCCACGTGCAGCGACATCTGTCGCGACGATAATGTCTAGCTCACCCTTTTTAATGCGACCAATGACTTTTTCACGCAAAGATTGTTTCATATCGCCGTTTAAAGCCGCCGCCGCATAGCCGCGCGCTTGCAATTTTTCGGCAAGTTCGGCTGAACTCGTTTTCGTGCGTGCAAATATAATCGCGGCTTGGATATCTTCAACTTCAAGAAAGCGCGTCAACATATCTAGCTTTTGATTACCAGGAATACACGCATAAAATTGTTCAATCGCCGCCACCGTGTTTTTAGCTGGGGCAATCTGGATTTTTTGTGCATTTTTCAAATAACGTTTAGCAATCTTTTGGATTGACGCTGGTAGTGTCGCGGAGAATAAGCCGGTCCGATGTTCACTGGGAACTTTCTCAAGTATCCATTCGATATCATCAATAAACCCCATTTTGAGCATTTCGTCGGCTTCATCAAGCACAACACTAGTAATCGCATCTAAACGCAAAGAACCACGTTCAATATGGTCCATCACTCGCCCTGGCGTACCAACAATCACATGACTGCCGCGTTTTAACGCGCGTAATTGCGTACGATAATCTTGGCCACCATAAATCGGTGCCACATGAAAACCTTTCATGTGCTTGGCATAACTTTGAAAAGCTTCAGCCACTTGGATGGCTAACTCACGCGTAGGCGCAATTACTAGGGCTTGGGGTTTTTTTATCGCTAAGTCTAAATGCGCGAGAATCGGTAAGGCAAACGCGGCCGTCTTACCGGTGCCAGTTTGTGCTTGCGCCAATAAATCCTCGCCCTGCATTAGGATGGGAATACTGCGTTGTTGAATCGGCGTCGGGACTTCATAACCCAACTCGTTTAATGATGATAACAAGAACTTAGGTAACCCAAGCTCCTCGAATGAAACTGTTTCTGATGACATATATACGTTCTCTCGTTATTCGCCTGCTTACCCTGAGAGATCGCTACAACACTTGGATAGAAGGTAGGGAATGCGGTTTTAAATTGATAGTCTATTAATCGAGCACGGATTATACAGCTAAGCGGGCAAGATGTCATGCGCTAAACAAAATTAATAAATATCAATTAAAACAATGGGTTATATAAAAAATCAGGTGGCCGATGGCTCCAACCAAACCGCTTTAAGCCCAACAGCAACTACACCTTTATCAACATCGCTAAAATGACTCAAATTAAACCCCGAAATTATCGGCAAAAACAAACTCGTGTTACAATTCCGCCGCGGTTTAAAAGCAGCTCAGGAGGCCAAGTAAATGGAATACAAACGCTTAGGTAAAGCGGGCATTCGCGTCAGCGAACTGTCTTTTGGCTCTTGGGTAACTTTTTCCAAGCAGATCGGCTTACGCGAAGCCCGTGCGCTAATGCGCGAAGCCTTTGAGAACGGCATTAATTTTTTTGATAATGCTGAAGTCTATGCAGATGGTGAATCCGAAAAAATCATGGGTGAAGCCTTGCGTGATTTTCGCCGTGAAGATCTGGTAATTTCGACTAAAATTTTCTTCGGTATTGGCGATGACAATCCCAATGGCAAAGGTTTATCACGTAAACACTTAATCGAAGGCACCTATAACTCACTTGAACGTATGGATCTCGATTACGTTGATCTGCTGTATTGCCACCGCCCTGATCCGGAAACCCCAATCGAAGAAACCGTGCTAGCGATGGACTATCTCGTGCGTAGCGGCTTGGCTTTTTACTGGGGCACATCTGAATGGAGTGCGGAAGAAATCGAACAAGCTCATCAGGCAGCGAAAGAACTCCATTGTATTCCTCCCAGCATGGAACAGCCTCAATACAACATGCTGCATCGTACCCGTGTCGAGAAAGAATATGCATCACTGTATGAAAAATACGGTATGGGCACAACGATTTGGAGCCCATTACAATTTGGCATCTTAACTGGTAAATACAATGATGGTATCCCACAAGATAGTCGTTTAGCTTCTGAAGAATGGTTAGTGCCTGAAGACCTCGCACGCCAGGTCGAGATTGTAAAGCAATTGACAGTCATAGCAGATGAACTAGAGTGCAAGATGGCGCAGCTAGCGCTGGCATGGTGCTTGAAAAATCCTAACGTCAGTACCGTCATAACCGGCGCCACGCGCATGTCGCAATTGCATGAAAATTTAGATGCCGTTAACGTCAAAGAAAAACTAACAGATGACGTCATGACCCGAATTGAACAAATGCTAGCTACGTATGCCCCTCATACCTGACCTCTATCCTCCTATAAAAACAACAGATTAGGCCCAAGCAGGTAGATAATACCAGCACATCGGCCACCTCTAAATGAGGCACTTTTCTTGCGTTTATACGTTAAATGCCCTATAAAGATAACATAATGTACTGGAGGCTATTATGTTTTGTGTAAAAAGAGATAATTTCTTAAAACTGTTTTCCTTATTATTGAGCACCTTACTCATTCTCGCACTTGTGCCAAAAACGCTGTATGCGGAACCTGCCGTTAAGACGTTTGGCAAGGTTGTCTTTATCAACCAGGATGCGCAGCAACACAATTTGACCGGGCCTGGTCTTTTTTCAACGGATAGCTTATGCAGTAACTTACCAAACGCCATCATAACTCCAAGCGAAAGTGAAGCAGTTGCAATAAATTATATGCCATGCAAAGGCCCTTTGTTAACGGCTTTTTGGGTGGCGCCGGTTTGTGACACGCAATCAGGTTGCAAACCATCTGACGGTACATTTACTTGCACTCTCAACAAAAGCACATCTTATGTGTTTGATCCTAACAGTTCAAAAACCTTGGCCGTCACCATCAAAAATGCGTCAGTAAATGATCAGTGTACGATGGACTTGCAATAGCGTTTCCCATAAAAAATAGCGAAACGATCACCCGAATCATGGCATAAGACTGGCATAAAGTAGTTATGTTCTATCTCGTAGCCCGGATCTGACAAATCGTCGCGAAAGTTATAAAAAAAGCTTAATAAAACCATCAGCTAAGAATGGCACTGTATTGGAGATTCCAGCACAACACGTCATTCCGCATTTAATGCGGAACCCAGAAGCATATCAATCGCCACCGTAGGTGGCGCACCAATAAGGGCGATAGCCTATCGCCTTTTAACCCAAGCGTACCCATAGGGCATACCCAAAGGGCACAGGCAGGCGAGAGCAGCATTAGCTAACGCCTACCCCACTTGTGAGCCATTATCAACAAACACGAAGCTATCCAACGTCAGCGAACTCGTCGCGACAAATTGAATGGCGAAATCCGTATTTGTGACACTCGCGTTAAACACACCACCACTTTGCTCAATCTGAACATCATCAGCATCGATACCTAACGCAGAAAGATCAATTTTATCTTCGCCATCAACAAAATTTTCAATGATATCAAGTTCAGCTAAGGTCGAATCACTCAGCGATTGATAAACATAAACATCTTGGCCACTACCACCCATGAGAAAGTCTTTGCCGAGACCGCCAAGCAATACATCATCCCCGTCGTTACCATATAAAAAGTCATAACCATCGCCCCCAAACAAACTATCATTACCGAGATTACCATGCAGGTAGTCATTACCACTGTCGCCATTTAATACATCATGACCGTCATTGCCATGTAAATAATCACTGCCATCACCTGCATTCAATTCATCGTCACCAAGGTTGCCATGTAGCACATCATTACCGGCTAAGCCATTAAGCTGATCATCGGCTACAGTACCATGCAAGGCTTCAGGGCTAGACGTGCCATTGATCACATTCAAGTTGTCACCAGGATCGTTAGGTGGATCTTCGGCAGGTGGATCCTCGGCAGGTGGATCCTCGACAGGGGGGGCTTCAACCGGGGGTTCAGGATTATCACTGACACCGAAGATGAAATCACTTTCAGCCAACGCATAATCATGCACAATACGAATAGAAAAATCGCTGTTATTCGCTTGAACAAACGTGAAGCCCGCCTCTTTAGTCCTTAATAAATCACTAAATTGAATGGTTAAAGTAGATAAATCAAACTTATCAGATCCAACTTCGAAACGTTCAATGGTATCTTCTTGGTTAATGGTTGAATCATTCAGCGTCGTGTAAACATAGATATCTGCACCTTCACCTCCCACCATAAAATCTTTGCCGAGACCTCCCGTTATACGGTCATCACCTATATTACCGTATAAATAATCATCGCCAACACCACCATCAAGCTCATCGTTGCCAGCATTACCGTGTAAATAATCGTTGCCCTCACCGGCTTGTAGACTGTCATTACCTTCATGGCCATGTAACTGATCATTGCCGGCAAGCGCAATTAACAAATCGTCTTCTTGCGTACCCGATAATACTTCGCCAGCAGCAGTCCCAGTAACAGTATTCACATTATTATTCGGAGGATCCTCAACCGGTGGATCTTCAACGGGTGGATCTTCAGCAGGCGGATCTTCAGCAGGTGGATCTTCAGCTGGTGGATCTTCAGCTGGTGGATCTTCAGCTGGTGGATCTTCAGCTGGTGGATCTTCAGCTGGTGGATCTTCAGCTGGTGGATCTTCAGCTGGTGGATCTTCAGCTGGTGGATCTT
>JAJFKG010000037.1 GCA_021773335.1 Gammaproteobacteria bacterium | reverse complement strand
TGCCGCCCAAGGCTTAACGGCAGCGCGGATCGGTAAGGCCATGCACAACAGCCAACATACCATCACGGGCCATCTGCAAACGATAAAGCGCAAACTAGGGGCGATGACGATTGGTGAGGCACTTTTTTATTCGCTCTATTTAGGTGTGATGGATCCCTTAACAGGCGGCGCCGCGCGAGTGGCTAATCAACACAGGCGAGTTGAGTAAATGATGCTGCTGATCAAAACAACTCGGACACACTGGCATAACAAACACACGTCTATCGCGCGGCTATTTGACATCAACAGCGCAAGAATACGAGGCTATTGACAATTGTATGGGGACGTATTCTAATGAGTGCTGCCATGCCAACATGGCAAATACAGCGTGCAGCCCAGGTGCGACAAACACCCAAACTGCACTAACCAGAACCAATCGCTACAGGATTGATCATGGCTAACGCAATTTTAGCGCACTCTGTGCTATCTGAAAACAGTGTTCTCACTTCGGCAGTGTCCTTCGTTTGTCGCACCTGGCTTCCATTACGCCCCTACTTGTATTCCAATTATTATTAACGGAGGAAAACCGATGCTCTGTCAAGCTGAGATCACGGACTATATTATCGTATCCACACCCCAGGTGGCGGATTACTTAACACAAGGGTATCGCCTCTATGGCAATGCCTTTTATCACCCCGAAGCTGAAGGCGACAAGCTCGTACAAGTCTTAGTAAAAGCTCAAGACACCGTCCTGGCCACGGATCCGCTCATCCCCAATTTTCATTTAACCCCTCGTGAAATGCAGTGTTTAACGGCGCTCATGCTCCATAGTTCCATGAAAGCCATCGCCGACCACTTGCAGTTATCAGAGCGGACGGTCGAAGACTATTTCATGGCACTGCGACACAAATTCCAATGTGAAAAGACCCACGAGCTGATCCCAGCGGCGCAACGGTTAGGGTTTATTGTCAATGGGCAGGTCCACAAATACGCACGTTTAACCGACAAATAGTTTTCCACACCAAAACCCGGGGCAAACCCCAGGAGTAATCACGGAATAGGTGCGCCACCCTAAACAGGCTATGATGCGGCGCGCTAAGGAGAGGATCACATGACACAGGACAAGGACAACACCACAACACTGACACCACACCAGTGTGTCGTGGCCGCGAAAACCCTATTTGCCGAAAAAGGGTTTCATCAAACCACGATGGCAGATATCGCTCAGCGCTTAAAAACGAGCAAAAGCAATCTCTACCATCATTACGAAAATAAGGGTGCACTGGCGCAGGCCGTCCTCGCGGATTGCCAACTCACCTGGCAACAGCAATGGCAATGTATCGCTACCAGCCTCAACAATCTCATCACCCGGGCCGAGGATGTTTTACCCATTTTGTTACCTTATAAGAATACGCTAGAACATCGCCTCGTACACCGCTTTACCCTAGAATTAAAAGGTACCCACGAATATTTTGATGCGCCTATCCGGACGTATTACATTGCTTGGCTCGATGCGCTCTACGATGTCTATCGACGGTTTGAAGAGAAGACCCAAGCCTCGGCGCGCGCACGACAAACCGTCGTCACGCTCGTCGGTGAATATGTCATTACCGAAGCACTCGGCCATTATTTCAGTGATGCACAGGCGTGATCCATGCGCTTTTGATCGGCGAATGTATATTGTTTATTGGCTTCGGGCACGAGTAGATTAACGGGTGATCCGCGCCCACTGCGCCGCTGTGCCATCGTCATCTTCTAAGGTGACTTCACTGTTACCTTGGATTTTGACATAGTAGTGCCCCTTGTAACGGGTCACTTCCGGTAATTTAGCCAAGGCAGTATCGGCTTGATGCAGCAAGGCAGCGCGCTCACTGGTGGCAATATCTAAGTGACGTAACCACCACACGCTACCTAATGCGACCAGCGTGGCAAAGACAGCAGCACCCATAAGGGTGAGGAGACATAAGCGCCGAGATCTGTCGTTCATCAGCATCCAATTTTTAAAGATGTAGAAGAAGGGAATGAAGTAATACATATGTTATTTCATAGTATTCTTATTCTAAGAAGCTGGATTTTATGGTAGAGTAGGGCAATTCCACGCACAGTTGCAGGACAAAAATATGGTTGCCACCAAAATCAAATCGATTTGGTTATCTTGCTGAGATGAGCCAACAACTCGAACTGATTAAACCATTATTTTTGCTCGCCACCGATAGCCAAGATATCGGTGAACATATTGTTTCCTTTGCCAGCGATGATTATAACAAGGCCATTGGTGAATCCTTAATCGATGCCAAGAACGATGCTGAGGCGATTTCAGCATTCTTATTAGAGTTCCGTGATTCACCGTTAACGCTAAAATCTTATGCCAAAGAAATTGAACGCTTATTATTATGGTGCGTTCATGTGGCCGAGCGCAACATCTCAAGTCTTCGGCGTAATGATTTAATTGAATACCAAAATTTTCTCAAAAATCCCAAGCCGCGCAAGCAATGGATCGGCTCTAAAGCTACGCGACAATTAAAAGATGGCACAGCAAATCCCAAATGGCGGCCCTTTGCGAACGCGTTAGGTAGTTCGACAATCAATAAAGTCATTACTATTTTAGATTCCTTCTTTAACTATTTGGTACAAACCAATTATTTAACTGGAAATCCCTTGGCTGTCGAGCGTCGGCGTAAGCGGCGCAATAAAACAAAGCCACAAATCATAGACCGTTACTTGGAAATCACCGAAATTTTCGCGGTTTTAGATGCCATTGATACCTATGCCAGTCAAAATGAACACCAATTATTCAATGCACACCGCGCTCGTTATATTATCTTACTTTTATTTTATACCGGCCTACGTATTGCTGAGGCTGCTGATCATCGTATGGGAAACTTTTTACAACGCGAAAACAATTGGTTTTTACGTGTAACCGGTAAAGGTAAAAAAGTGCGAGAGATCCCAGTGCCTGATGATTTATTAAAAGCCTTGGCAGAGTTCCGCATGATTGTTGGCCTAGCCTCTCCAGAGCCAAAATTTCGAGAAAGAATACCCCTGATCCCTATGCAGAATTTAAAAAAATCAATCAGCACACGACGTATCGATCAAATACTTAAATGGGCCTTTAATCTTGCTGCGAATAACATTGAAAACGATGAACCACGTCGCGCATCAAAATTACGCCAAGCCTCGGCGCATTGGCTACGCCACAGTTATGTGACTTATTTGCTTGACTCTGGCGCATCCTTAAAAGTCGCACAAGAAAATGCTGGGCACAGTGACGTAGGTACAACGATGCATTATCGTCACGTTGCACAAACTGATCGACATGAAGCAACGCGCAAGCTATCTTTATCGAGTATAAAAAATAAAGCGGATGATACCACGTGCCAAGATTAACGATTTTGACGGAAAAAGAACAACGCGAATATGAATATCCACCTACATTAACGGTTGAAGCGCAAGCAGTTTGTTTTTCAATTGATGATGTGCTAGAAACCGTGATAAAACGCTTGCGTGGAGCAACCAATCGTGTGGGATTTTTATTGCAATATGCCTATTTTAAAGCCTGTCGACGATTTTTTGTCGCCAAGCGTTATCGACAAGAAGATATTGAATATGCTGCAAAGGTATTGGGTGTGCCTCTTAATAAGGTACAGCTACACAAATATAAAGAACGGACACCTCAAAGCCACCAACAAAAAATATTAGAATTATTTCAATGCAAAGCGTATGCGACACAGCAGCAATGGATTGAGCAAGAAATTAAATTACGCGTTAGTCGCGTTTTGGAACCACGCAGCTTGTTTTTAGAAATTCTACATCTCTTGCATCAAAATTACGTTGAGATCCCCTCGTATAATTTACTGGCAGAAAAAATCGCTCAACATTACATTGATCATGAAAATGGTCTGTTAAACGATGTGGCCAAATTACTGGGGAATGAACAAAAAGTCGCCTTACAATCACTACTCATATCACCATTGAATCAATTCGCCAGTCCACTAAACCAATTTAAAACTATTAATCAATCGTTACAGCCCAAAGCCATTAATGCTAGTGTTAGATTATTTGAGCAAATTGCTACGCTTGCCAACCCATTGATGCCTGTGATCGAAACATTAGGGCTAACGCCGGATTGTTGTGAATATTATGCCACATGGGTAAAGAAGGCAAAGTTATCACAGTTAAAGCAATTATCGGACGATCGAAAACTTTATTTACGCCTGATCGCTTTTTTACAGCATCAATACACCATTCGCCAAGATAATTTTGTCGACATTTTTCTTCGTTCCGTGCAATCATCAAAAAATGCGGCCATTCGACAATTACAAGAAGCTGATAAACTGACCCGTAGTCAACGCCGTGCTGCCGTTCGACATTTAACCAAAAGCAGACGAAGCTATCGCGAACTGATTGATGAAATTACCGAGGTGACAAAATCAGCTGTGTTAACCGACACCGGAAAAGTTGAAACAATCACCGAGCTATTAACTGAACATGCTGAATCGGAAAATGAAAAAGAAAAAAAGAAACTTGAATTATTAGAACAATCTCTTGATGATATGGCTAATAACAAAGATTATTTTGATATCCTTGAAAGATTATCGATTAAGTTACAAAATCGCGTCTCTGGCATAATAAAAGTCATTGTTTTTAACCCGGATAATTCCAACAAGCAATTATTAGCGGCAATTAATCACTTTAAAGACTGTGATGGAAAAGTCACCGCCAAATCACCCACAGAATTCTTAAAGCCGGATGAGCAAGAAGCATTAATATCAGAGAAAAGCGCTTTCCGCCCTTCTTTGTATAAAATATTGTTGTTTATTCACGTGAATGATGCCATCAAGTCAGGTGAATTAAATCTTAAGCATTCTTATCGTTACTTGGCGATCCAAGACTACCTTATTGGCAAGGAAGAATGGAAAGAAAAACGTGATGAACTTCTTAAATTAGCACGATTAGAAGAGTTTTCTAATTATGAATCTGCCATGAGAAAATTAAAAATCATGCTAGATGAAAAATACCATGCAGTGAATGATCGTATATTAAAAGGGCTTAATCCGCATATTAGCTTTAATGATGATAAAAATGATCGGGTTCAAATTGCCACACCCGCCTTAGACGAAAAAGAAACCAAACACATTTCGGCCTACCTTAATCAGGTTGGTTATGTCCCTATCCTGAAAATATTGTCCGATATCGATCAAGTTACTGGATTTTCACAAAGCTTTAAGCATCATTCGATTAAAAATAGCAAAGCTACACCACAAGCCAATGTTTTCTATGCTGGCATCATTGGCCTTGGTTGTAATATCGGCGTTCCAAGAATGGCACAAATATCCGCTGGCGTTAACCAAAACACCATGACGAATATGGTGAAGTGGTACTTCAATATGGCAAACCTTAATGCGGCTAATGAGCGTATTCGGGAATTCATCAATCGCCTAGCCCTACCCCATGTCTTTGCTCACAATGAAGATGAGCGGCATGGCTCAAGCGATGGCCGTAAGGTCGGTGTTTCTGTTGAATGCTTATTAGCGACATATTCATTTAAATATTTTGGCAAGGATAAAGGCGTTAGTATCTATACCTTTATTGATGATCGCCATGTTTTATTCCATCATCATGTAATGAGTTCTTCTGAACGTGAAGCAGCATATGTGATTGATGGCCTTAACAATATGAATGTGACTAAAATTGATATTCACTCTACCGATTCGCATGGCTATACAGAATTAATTTTTTCAGCGATGCATTTATTAGGAACCACATTTGCACCGCGATTAAAAAATATTGGCAAACAAAAAATTTATGCTTTTTCAACCAAAAAATCATATCAAAAATTAGGTTATAAATTATTACCCAGCCGCCCTATTTCACAAAAGCTCATTGAAAATCACTGGGAGGATATTTTACGGTTTATGGCAACCATCCGATTAAACAAAGTTAGCGCATCACAATTATTTAAACGTTTAAGCTCATATGCTAAAGATAATCCATTATACAAAGCGTTAAAAGAATTTGGGCGCATTGTGAAATCACTCTTCATTTTAACGTATTTGGATGATGTTAAATTACGCCAGCGCGTTGAGAAGCAATTAAATCGCATCGAATCGTCAAATAAATTTGCTAAGGCCATTTTTTACGCTAACAATGGCGAATTTAAGCAATCCGACCCCGTTGAACAGAATATCACCGTAGCCTGCAAAATTATGATCCAAAATAGTATTGTTTTGTGGAATTATCTCTATTTATCCGAATTGCTTTCAAATTGCTCAGATGATAAAGAGCGAGCTGAGATGATCTTGTTGATCAAAGAAGGCTCTGTACTGACGTGGACACATGTGAATTTACACGGGGAATTTAATTTTAGACGGAATGCGGTGAATGATTGCGCATTCGATTTGGCCAAAATTTTAGCCCTTAAAGTGAAATGATCGGTGTGAACGACAGATCTCGGCGCTTATGTCATCTCACCCTATTACTAAGATGTCGCAAGATCACGAAAATCAATAGAAAATGCACGCATTTTTTGGCCGTTATTTTAATATGCTGTTTTAAAAAGCCTTTTTGATGGTCATTTTAAGCTAGTTATATTTAGGTTCCTAACTTTAGGCCCCTTAATTCAACCCTTAAAAAGAGACCAAGCAATGTGGAGGCGTTTTTTGGTGCCATTTAAAGGTGCGTATTTTTAGTACCTAAAATTGCTATATAAAAGAGCTAGCAAAAATTTTGTGTATTTTTTTCATGTATTTTGGACTAGAGGGAGCGACTATCAACGCTTCGATAGAACTCATATTATTTTTTCGTCAGCAAGACTGCAATTGTTGTTCTGACTGAAGTAGTGAAGGGGTAGAATTTTTATTTGCTAAGGTAGCGAACCTTTCACAGAGGGTGTTCATTATACACCAAGCTTCTTCCTGGATTTTAAATAATTCATAGTAGGTGTTTTCGCTAAGATTTTTTAGTGGAGATAGTCCTATTTCAACATGCCCTTCATCGCATTCAGCATGTATATTGAAATAATCGTCCTTATTATAGCTTGGCATTACTTTATTTATTTTCAAAAAGAATATCTCGGCGCTTGCTTCTAACACTAAGTGCATAACTACAGCTTTTCCCGGTTCATCTAGTGTAATCATTTTCCAATTAAACCAAGCGCTTACGGCATCAATGATTGGGTCCCAGGGTGCTGGTTGAAACCCTCTACGTTTTTGCAGGGAAAAATTGTGGCAAAATTCTTCTTCGAGATGTTGTTGAGCAATTTTCTGATATATGGATCTTTCACAGAATGCTCGCTTTAGCATAACTGTATTTTGGAAGTGATCCGAAAACAACTGAATAGCATCCAGCAAGTTACGTTGTTTAACTTTATCTTTAATCGAACTATGGTGAAGCATAGATACTAATGAAGACTCTCTGAACTTTTCACAGTAAGCAGCGTTTCTCCTGATAAGGGTTCGGAATAGATGATTATCTTCGATTGTATTTTGTTTAAGTTGGCTTAACTTGTTTTGGGTTGTTTGTTCCTGCTTTATCCATGGAAACAATACTGCTGGATTATCAAAAGCACTGGCAATGGTCGCTGCAATATGAGGGTGCTTTTGGGCCTCTTTTAGTAGCTCTAACGTCGAGAGTGTTGGCGGGGTTAATAGCATATTCGACCAGCTAACAGCATATTGTGCATGCTGCCAATATTTTTCAAAGGTCTCCAACATCCATCGCTGATCAAATCTGATTTCTTGCTGGCCTAAGATACATTGCAAATAAATTTCAGCACACTTAGTTGCATTATTAGCGCCTTGCCCTGCTATAGGGTCATTAAGAACTAAGCAGTCCCCCATGCCGATTACAAATTGACCGGACGCTAACTTTTTAGTGGGCTTTCTAACAAGAGGACGATAACGTCCACATAAAAATGCTTTGTTATCAGTGAGACTTAAGTTATTACAGCGCTCAGCCTCCCATGGCACATAGGTTTGTAGTAATTCAGTTGCTTTTTGAAGCGCTTCTTTATTGCTATGGACGCTGTCCCAGCAATCAAAAGCACCGCCAGGTATGCCTTCAAATAACATCATTTCACAAGGACCATGTGCAGTTAATCCTGGTGTTGTAAAGTACTCACCAATGCCTGGAATGATATTAACTTTTACGCCTGGCTTGTCTGAGGGTGACATCCCTGAAACATATAATAGAGCCAATGCACGCATAGGTTCTTGAAAAGGCGAGCGAGATTCATCTATGTCGAATAAGTCACTTAACGTTCCCTTGCCTGTTGCCACAATAGTCAGATCATGTTCTGAGGCTATTTCATCGAGTTCCTTCAGGCCAACAGGCTGTGCATAAAAAGTACCCCCCTTGCTAATAAAGTTATTTATCCAAGCATGGTATTTTAATCTTTGATCAACTGACTGAGCTGGAGATTCCAATTTTCCAGCCCAATGAGTTTCGCGTGGGAGCCCTAGTTCCGAAGCTAGGGAGAAAGAGACGTAGTTTATTTCTGGACAGTAATTATCCCAGTAATTAAGTGAATATTTTTTTTCAATATTGAGCGCCGTATTAAAGATAACTTGGCTAGAAGTAATTCTACCAGAGAGGATGTCTTCGGCTGTTCTTTCGGAAAAAACTGTAACATCATAATTATATTTTAATAACCCTATGCCAAGTAATAATGAAGACTGTCCAGCTCCTATAATCGCTATTTTCTTCATGGCACAGTATCCCCTACTTCTTTTTGTATGCAGCGGCTAAATGACTAGCTTCATCATAAATTCCTTTAATAGCGCTCAACCCCTCTGTAATTTTTTCAACATCGAGGCGATCCATATCAAATTTCTTAAATAGCTCAACTAATATCGCGCTGCGCGCTTTACAGAAAGTATCCGTATTTTTAATGCCTTCCTTTGTGATTCTGTAATGTAGAACTTTTGGTGTTATTTTTTCTTTGGCAACTAAGCCCTTCTCAATTAGTTTGCCAATGCTGTACTGAATATTGTTAGGGTCATCTCGATTTAGAAGCCTACTAAGCTCGTATATTGTTTTAGGCTGATCATTCATACGAATAATGTGCAAAAGTGACAGCTCATTACCCGTAAGGGAATCTCCGCAAGCATAGCGCTGACAATCTTCTTGCCAACGCAAGAAACCATAGAAACAGCGCCAAACCTGAAATTCAAACTCGGTAACTTTGACTTCTGCTGCATCTTTAGCAAGGTGCCACGTTTTATCTAATTTTTCCGGCATATTAATGTCCCTAAAATTCAATGAATATCAAATGATGTTCTATAGAACATATATTCTATCTTAATTTTTACCCCCATTTATAGGGGTATTTGGCTAAATAATAAAAGAATGGACAATATCTCACAAAGAAAATAGCATATCTCTCATTTTGTTTTCTATAGATTTTCTATAGAATATCTGTAGAAAGTTTGATTTTATATGAATTTAAGGAATTTATTATGCAAAATCATATGGATATGCATCCAGATGCAGATAATTACATCGCTATCAACGTGTTGGAGACATTGAATATCAAGAAACCATCTCAGCACCAACTATACGTGGCTTCATTGTTGGTTGGCTCGATGGCTGTTCGTAACGAAGTACTTTTCAATGAGAAACTAACTCATAGAGAGCGCTGTTGCTTATTTTGGACCGCTAAAGGCTTAACGTCGCGGGAGGTTGCTGATTTGCTGGGTATTAAAAAAGATACTGTAAATGGGTACAGGAAGTCCATTACGCAAAAACTTGGGTGCAAAAATATGGCCCAATCTATTTTTGAAGGAATGCGCTTCGGCTATCTTAATGCCTGTGATTTTACTGCCAACTCAGTTACGAAGCAAACGACATAAACTAAATTACATGACAATTTATCAGGAGTTATTAACTATGGATTTTCTTGCAAAATATGCTAAACAACGCAACCTCACCGTCGAACAACTCGACACCTACCCGCTCGACCCGGAAGTGTTGGGCTACCTCGAACTCGGTGTCGCATTGAATAACCTGACCAGGATCAAAGAAATCCTTGAGGGTACCTCACTGGATGCACGGCAAGCCGGCTGTGTGGACTTACTGAAGTACCCCATACAGTTTATGCACAAC
>JAJFKG010000036.1 GCA_021773335.1 Gammaproteobacteria bacterium | reverse complement strand
TGCCGCCCAAGGCTTAACGGCAGCGCGGATCGGTAAGGCCATGCACAACAGCCAACATACCATCACGGGCCATCTGCAAACGATAAAGCGCAAACTAGGGGCGATGACGATTGGTGAGGCACTTTTTTATTCGCTCTATTTGGTGGTTCCGCCGCAAAACCCCACAGAGGGCGATCACTGGGCTATAAAAAACATTAATCCAGTGAGTAGTGCCGATCTGTGGTGGAGTCCAAAACAACCTAATCAAGCAACCATTTTTGAATCAACCCTTACATTGAATGAAGATTTTTTCAGGGAAATTATCAATAACCCCGTTCCTATCGACTTGAGGGCACTTAAAGCACTTAAACGCTCACCATTGGCACTTGATATTTACTGCTGGATGACCTATCGAGTTAGCTACCTGAGGAAATCGGTAACCATCCCTTGGGAAGCTTTGCAGGTACAATTTGGATCAAATTATTCAGATGATGCCCAGGGTACACGGAACTTTAAAAGGCATTTCCTCAAAGAGCTTCACAAGGTGAGTTGTGTTTATACAGCGCTCAATGCAGAAAATGGTGACCTAGGATTGATCATAAAACCAAGTAAGCCTCATATTCCTTCGCTGAATAACCCTGTTGATTAACGAAGTTATCCACGCATAAACGGTACCGCCTAAACCATAAGATCCACGCATAAACGGTACCGCATACTTATATACCTGTATTAACCTATATTAAAAATACCTGTAGTTAATCGCCGCTAACTGTGGATAACGCTATCGCGTTACCCACAAACGCGGCTCACAAGCTGATGGATATGTGGACAAACCCTCGCTACGCTCAGGTGTTGACCACATATCCACAGCCCAACAAAATTTTTTTTATTTTTGAAGAAAAAGAAAAGAAGCTTTGAACCTAAAGAAATACCGGCAGGCATTCCAAAACATCATCCATGCTGTGGCCATAAAGAGAAAGCAGGGCAACCGCTTGGTTGGGTGTGAGATTGCGAAAGAGTGTGGCATCAAGCACAGATTCCCGACTTTCGGTAATGCTTTGCGTACTGGAATGGTGTTTTGAGGTAGGTTCTGTAAAGGCTCTAGTTGAATCGCCAGTTGTTTGACTGGTGGTCTTACGCTGTACCTTCGCTTGACCGGCTAATCTGTCCATCATCGTGAGGGTCGCTTGATCTTCCGTTCTAAAACAAATCTTCTGGCGAAAATTTTGCAAGATGGCATGAGCTAAATCGCGATCGCCCAATGCCGCATAGAAGCTCGATACAGATTGTGCGGAAATAATGCCAATGGTTTTAGTGCTTCTGGATTTATCCCAAAAATTCAAATCGGATAGACCATCTTTACTGGCGCTGATGAGTTCCTGATATTCATCACACATGAAGAAAATAGGGCGTTCCTGGTTCCAGTCATCATGGTGGATACGGTTTTGCATGACGTTGAAGAATCGCAGCTTGATGAAGGTGTAAGCGACTTTGCCACCCAATCCCCAGCGTGCTAGCGGCATATCGACCAAGTACACGGTGCCGTCTAACACGGATTGCATGTTTAGGCTCGTTTGGGATTGTTCGCAAAAGGCATCGATGAGATCAGGGTGATTAAAGGGCGTGCTTGAACAAGAGCAGGGCAGAGCTAAATTGATTGGCGCTGACCAGCTCGAATCTCGGCAAAAAGATAAAGCGATGATGATTGAAAAACACACCAATTATCGTGGTCAAGAGAAACTAAAAGCTTTTCAACCTGAAGTACGGCAACGAGAGCGGTCACGCGATCGTGGGATTGATTACGGTGGTTTGTGATGACGAAAAATTATGATGAACACTTTCAAGATCGAGTTGATGAGTTGCTATTGCTGGAACAGCGAGCCGATCGACGTGCGGAAAAATTTATTGATATCACGAACGACTATCAAGAAAAAAATCAAAAGGCACTTGACGATTTACTCGGTAAAGTTGGCGGTATTGAGACAAGTCTTGCTAAAATGAACGCCGCATCGGATCAGGTACGTGATTACGTTGCTTACAGCGAAAAACATGCGCTACGTACGGCTAAATTGTTTTTAGGAACGGTTATCGCCTGTGCCTTGCTTGTGGTAGGTACGCTGTGGTGGTCACATCACATCATTAACGGATTAGCCCAAGATAAGGTCGATTTGACCGCGCTCGATACCAAGCTTAAGCACACGCCAGTGATCGTGCATTTTAAAGGCAAAGATTATGTGCGGGTAGTGCCTGATTCTGAAACGGGCTTTACTCGTGGCGATGGCAGCGAGGTGTCAGGGCGATATGCGCAAGTGTGGCATGAACGGTAATATGTTTTGAATTTTTCCTCTGCACTCAAGAAAAAGACAATCAGTAACGTCTTAACCGCTTGATTTTTAGCGGCTATGACCCCATATGCCCTTTATGGCCATTCTCCAAGCCTACGTAATTTGTAGCTGGGGATTGTATAAGTATTTATTTAAGAGAGGGTACATTATGACCACAAGTAAAAAGGTTGCGAGCAAGGCTTCTAAGGAGCTGAAGAGCAAAAAATCAACCAAATCTGCAAAGTCAGTTGCTGGTAGCGATTTAGCTCAAGCTAAAAAAAAGAAAAAGCGAAAATGAGGTAAAAATGGCAGATAAAAAGATCGTTTTTGTGGCTTTCGCTATTGAAGATGAGCGTCAAAGAGATTTTCTCAAAGGGCAGTCATTACACACAGCCTCGCCATTCGAGTACGTTGATATGTCCGTGAAAGAGCCTTACGATTCAGGATGGCAAGAGCGGGTTCGCACTAGAATTCGTCGATCAGATGGGGTCATTGCTCTTGTAAACAAAAACTCCCTCACATCAAGTGGCCAGAAATTGGAAATTGCTTGGGCGAAAGAAGAAAATAAAAAAGTTCTCGGGATTTGGGTATATCAAGATGACCGTACTAATCTTGTTGGTTTAAACACGGAAGTATGGGCATGGCCAACAATCGCAAGATTCATTGATAGCTTGTAATGAATAAAATGAACTATTTATCCCGGCTTTTAACACCATATAAAATTTTTGTCAGCCACTCGTGGTCTTATTCAGATTCATATGATCGACTAATGCAAATGTTAAATAACAAGATGGGCTTTTCTTATCAAAATTTTTCTGTGCCGAAAGACAACCCAATACACTACGCTCAAAATGACACCATGCTATACCAAGCAATCAAGAGTAGGGTTGATCAGGCAGACGTTATTTTAATTCTTGCTGGTGTTTATGCGACACATAGTAAATGGATAAACCTAGAAATAAAAGCTGCAAAATCTAGCAATGGTTTGCTTGGTGCATTATCTGGCTATATGACAAACAAACCAATTATTGCAGTGGAAGAATGGGGTGCGCTAAAAACATCTGGTGTAGTTAAAGATAATGCTAATGAAGTTGTTGGCTGGAATTCCGACTCTATAATCGATGCTATTAAACGATTGGTTAGACGGTGAAAATCATGTCTAACAAAATAGAAGAAAATTTATTTAATGGTGATTTAACCGAGGAAAACAAACAACAATATTTTGAAATTTACAAATTAACTGTTGAAATGGCAGATCGAATTAGCTCTAGGAGGCAAACAGCGAACAGTTTTTTTCTTTCAATAAATACAGCAATAATGGCTTTTGTTGGGTATTTTAAAGCATTTAACGAAATCAGTTATTTATGGCTTATATGTTTAGCTGGCTTAATAATTTCCTTCATGTGGTTTTCTTATATCAAGGCTAGCAAGCAACTTAATACTGGGAAATTCAAAATAATACACCTTATTGAAAAAAATTTGATACTGCGCCCTTATGACGCAGAGTGGATCGCACTAGGGAAAGGGAAAAATAAAAAGCTTTATAAGCCCTTTTCAGATATAGAAACAATTATTCCTTGGGTTTTTTTTGGATTAAATGCCATTGTTTTAGTAATTCAATTGTGTAAATTAATTCGGCCTTTAATTTGCCATTGCATTTAGTCTTGCCAAAAGTTATTAAATCTTTGTGGCGATAATTCAGTATAAATAGTGGTGTTTTTAATATTAGAGTGCCCCATATAACTTTGAATAGCGCGTGTATCCTGGCCTTGGTTTGCAAGATAAAAGCCGGTGCTATGGCGTAGCATGTGCGGGTGAATGGTAAATTCAAATTCGGCGCACTCCCCTGCCCTTGCAACAATATGACGAACTGTTCTTGCGGTCATCGGTGCTTTGCGCTCACTAATGAAAACATAAGGCGAATCTGGATAATCGCGTTTTAGTTGGCGCAAAGCGCGCAGCTCAACTCCACGCAATGGGTGTGTTGATGGCAAGCCATTTTTGAGCCGACGCACATGCAATAAGCCTTGTTTGAGATCGACTTGTTCCCAACGTAAGGCGATCGCTTCACTTACCCGTAATGCATGGCGGAACATAACTAAAATTAACGTATCATCACGGATACCGTGGCGACCACTCGCGCGGGCAGCTTTCCTTATCGAATCCACCTCATGAGTGGTTAAGTATTCTCGTGTCCGCAACTCAATATTGCGTTGACGGCGTGGCGGCTTTGATAACTTTGCCGTTTTCGGTGTTTGGCGCTTGGTTTTTGGCATAGCTCTAACCCCTATTTTATAGGGGTTAGCTTACCACAACATTGCCGAAAATAGTCATAAATGGCAAAGTTTTTAGGGAGCCTTATTCCAATCCAGCATGTTCAATATATTAGCTTTAATAGGTCGTTTTTCATCCCAGAAAATTAACGACGATAACAATTCAATTGATTGTTTTGAGTCCAATTTTTCCATTATTTCTTTGGCCTCTTTTTCATTGTCAAATGATATGTAATAAACAGTATCGTCAAACATTACAGGTGTTTTTTCAATTGGCCCAACTAACCGAAAAGCCAGTTTTTTATAAAGACCACAGATTGCTATTTTCCAAGGACGAAAAGCATAATCACCTATACCAAACACTGAAAATTTAGGTTTATTATTGTAAATTGAGCTTTTTCGTGCACTTAGTATCCCAGAATGGTGGAGCAAGTATCTCCAAGTTTTAGGAGCGTTTTTTTGTATATCATCGGTTTGCTGCCCAACACATTTTTGGGTTATTAATATATATTTTTTTCTCCATGTTTTTTCATTTCCCACATCAGATCCTTTCAATAAAGGGAATAAATACTCAAACTCAATGTCTACTATTTCACCAAGCTTATTTATCAACCCTTCATTTGTAAGACTAAATTCCATAATAGAGGCAGCATCGTGTTTAACACCAGACCTCCATTTTTGCGGGCTTTTTCCAACAAGAAAAGAAAGTTTATCAAATGTATTAAGGTTGCTGACTGTTACATTTGACCTGTGTCCTATGCGAATACCTTTTGTGTCAGAAAAATCATTAAACACTGTGTAATCATAATTATTGTTAGTTGATGTATTTCTTTCTAAGCGAACAACCAATAGGCAGGCATCAACAGCCGCATAAAAGTGCTTTTTGGCGTCTATCTTTATCAAGAAGGCGTCACTTACAGGGATATTTTCTTTATTAATATAAGATAATATCTTCCTCGAAACTGATGTTTTAACCAACATCGCAATGTTACCAACCTTATTGTTGCTAACAAAGCATTTGATAAGATGTAAAAACATCCATTCTGATATATCAAAATTAGCTTGGCCAGTAATAGAATCAAGCCCATTGCATTTTTTAAAATTTGATTTTTCCGGGATATTTTTACTAGAAATCTCCCCTTGTTTTGAATTTGTTACCCATGGGAAATTACCAACAACTAGAATACTTCCATCAAAACATGAAAATTTTTCATCCCAGTTTGTATTAAAAAAGTCTTTTCTCTCTAAATATACCCTATTACCATTCGGGACATGAGCTAATTTTTTATGTAAAACATCCAAATGATGCTGGTTTATATCATATCCATATATACTTGTGTTTAATGGGAAAGTATTGGCTCCTGCAATAATAAAAGAGCCTATACCACATGTAGGCTCAATCAGGATGTCCGGTGAAATTTTCATTCTTGCCAGATATTGACACACATCAAGCGCAAGATCATCTGGCGTTTGAAAGTCACCAAACTCTAGTCGTTTTTTTCTGTCGTCAGAAACAATCACGAAGACTTTCCTTTATAAATTGATCGAACACCTGACTCTATGCCAGCTTTTTCTATAACTCTTGTGTACTGTAGTCTCCATTGTAAAGCATTAGATATAGTCAAAAATCCTTGTTCAGGTATATCATTTATAATTTCTTCTGATAAATTTTTTAACTCAATCTCATCAACAGGTAAGTTTTTTTCTTGCATAAAAGCCATTAGATCATCAATATTTCCTTCATTTTTGATAATATCACGCAATCCTTTAGTAAGTTGAAAATCGCCTGTTCGGTGTTTCTCTACAAACAAAGTATCTGAAATTTTTAATGTTGCTGTTTTATTGATTTGGTCATCCGTCTTATCATAAACAAAAACAATTAGGTCATAACCTAAGCCATATATTTTTTGTCTTGCAGACTTAAATGGGCATGATGATTGAGGTTGCTTGATACTAGTAACTTTCATATCCACATTTAAGCTTGGGAAATCGATGCCACGAGCAGCATTGCCTAATTCAAAATTATAATTTTTTGAAAGATAATCTCGAAATTTTAATTCTAAATACGTTCCAACAGCTTTTCCATCAGTTACGCCATATAAGGCAGGCTCAGCATGGCTGCTTTCTATGATGGAAAATTGTTTTGCTTCACGACAAAGAATATCGACGGTTAAATTTTCCAAGTAAAAACTCCTAATAAAATTTAAGTCTCACCAGCATAAAAAATATTGTTTCCACGCCCGCCAAACTTGCGCCACATCTTACGCCATCTTATGGCGCAAGTTTATAAATTAATTGGCTGCCCCTTCTGTCCTCACTAAACCCTTATCAACGAGATTCTTAAGGTCGCTCTGTAGAGATCGTCTTGACGTATCCGCGCAAAGTCGACAAACTCTATCACGATCTTGGTGAGATCGTTTGCCATTGGGTTTGTGATTTTAAGTTTTTCAGTTTCCCATATCCTCTAAATACTTGCTCAAGCAGTCCCTAACTAAATCACCCATCGTTTGCCCATGCTGCACCGAAGCTATTTTTAATCTTGCATGGAGCGACAAAGGCACATCAATTGTCAGGCGCTTCATTCCTTCTCTGCTTGTGACCCAATCTTCTGCTGATTCAGGCTCAGGCTTCGACTTCGGATTTTTGATGGCAATTTTTTTGGCCATTTTTTAAACTCCCAAATTCTAATAGTTCATTGACTAACTTTTCTATTTCCTCAGATGCTTTGCTCTCTGGCTCAAGGTCAAAGACCGTATTTCCAGATGCCGCAGCCTCAGCAAAGATCACTCTTTGACAAATATGCGAATCCAGCATCTTCATGTCCATATTGTTTAAAACGTCAACAACATCGCGGCCAATAGCCGTATTTGCTATTTTACGATTTATCACAAAGCAGTATTTAAGATTTTCTTTATATACGGATGCTTCTTTGACTAGCTGGACTGTCTCTTCTGATGCCCAAATATCGTAAGGGCTTGGGGTACATGGGATAACCACCATATCCGCAGCCATAATACATGAGCGCGCCAATTCAGTGACTCGTGGCGGCCCATCGATGATAATGTGCTTGTAGTTCTTTCCAATGGCTGGCAAATCGCGATGTAGGGATTTTTTAGCCATCCCTATAACAGCAAAAGGCAATTTGCTTTCTCTAACTTCAGACCAACTTAATGCACTTTGTTGAGGGTCAGCGTCTACTAGTAAAACGTCTTCTTGGCCACCTCTTCTCGCAAGTTCATGTGCGATAGAAACAGACAAGGTTGTTTTTCCAACCCCACCTTTCTGATTCAGCATACCAATAATCATGTTATATTCCTCAACGTTTTGTAGCTTGCTCAAAAATACCATAAATAAATTTTTACGTAAATAAGAATTTACGATTTTAATTTTTTACGCTAAAATGGCTTCATGCTACTGTGGAGGCAAACAAATCGATGAACCAAAAAAATCTCGATAAAATGATTTCAGAAGTACTCGCTATTGAAGCTGAGGAAGCTAAGCAAGCAGGGGCATTAGGGTTTATGGCAAGAGCGTTGGTTCAAGCCACCTTGCCTCACAGCAAGGTTGATGGGAACGAATTTAAGCGCACGAACGGGTTGTTTAAGCTCACTATGCTAGCTGATTCTGAAACCGGCTTGCCTTACGGAAGTATTCCTAGGCTGCTATTGGCCTGGATATCAACCGAAGCAGTTAAAACTAAAGATCGCCGTTTAATCTTGGGTCGTACTTTGTCATCCTTTATGGCTGAACTAGACCTTACCCCAAATGGCGGGCGCTGGGGAACAATTACGCGGCTCAAAGAGCAAATGAAGCGTCTTTTCGCATGCTCCATTTCTTGCACCTACACAGAGGGGTTTTGCGGCACAACCACCAAATTAAAGAGAAAATGTGCAAATTTTTTGCATCATTATTTTAACAAGCTGTTTTAAAGAGTTTTTTTGATGATCATATTAAGCTTATTATATCTATACTCCTAATTTTAGGCCCAGGAATTCAGCCCCTTAAAAGAGATGCTTCAATTTGTCATCATTTAAAGGGTCTTATTTTAGGCGCGAAAAATTGCTACAAAAAATTGCGTACATTTTTTAGGCTGCCTTAGATCAGTTATATTTTTACGTCTATTTTAGCCTCCTGAATCCGGCCCCTAAAAAGAGGGCCATTAAAAGGGAGTTATTATAAGTTCAAAAATATTCCACCTGAAAATACATGAAAAAAATACCTGCATTTTTTTCATGTATTTTCAGGTGGAATGTAATTTGATGGCTTCAGATTTACCGACTACATGGTATTATCGGCGTTCAACCCCTCTTTGCCCCAAGATCAAGGAGTGGTTTATGTGAATTTTTAGTTTAAGAACAAGTTAGTGACTATACTGAGGATAAATAAGATGCATAAATTACCAATTTAAGATTAAAACAAAATCCAATAGCTTTATGCTTACTGGCTGTTTGTTAGTAGGAAGTGAGTGTGTTAAATGAGACTCGGTTTCTCCTAAAAGAAATTACGTGGGAAGAAGCCAGGCAGGCAGTATTAAAAGTTAATCCAAATTTTGCGTCAGTTATTGACGAGCTTTCGCCTAGTTCTGACCTTACTTTGTTTGAGGGTAGCTATCCCTATGGCATGGAAATTGTTAAGCAAGGTGTTTTTCAATTGCTGACTCAGTCAGGTAAATTGATCCCTTTAAACTCACCCGAAGTCCCTCGCTCTTTACAAGACAAACTGAATTACAACGACAACACCAACCCAGTCTCATTAGTACTTGAAAACTCTATTGAAGTTTATACGCAGCTTGATGATCGTATTATCTCTCTCTATGGTGCTATTGGCCCAGGTAAAATCATGAGTACTTGGAGAATACTAAACCCAGTTCTATCGCAAGCCCCCGTTTTTTTATGGGATATGTCTTCTGGGGCTAGAACGATGTTTATGTTGCCTAAAATTTCTGAAATGGAAGCACACGATAGGCTAACCGCGTCATTAAAAATTAAAGCGGGTGTTCCAGATGGCTTAATTAATCATTGGAACGTATTTAAAGAGATAGCAAACAGCCAAGCTTTTAAAGATTGTTGGCACGTTAAGGTATTGCATTTTACAAAGCCGTGGTTTAATCATTTGTCCGATGACGCTTGGCTTGGCTTTCGTAATTTTTTAATTGAAACGGGGTGGAAAGGTAGTGAGTTTGGAAGAAACAAGCAGGTGTGGGAATTGGTTTTTTCGATGATTGAAAAAAGCAGAAACTCTAAGCCAAATGCGCATGTTGTAAATATAGCTAAGCATTTATTTTCTATGGGAGTTGGTGCGGCTCCAGGCTTTCGACCAGCTATTACCAATGAGATAGGCCCGATTAATCAATTACAAGATGCCTATATGGATCTAGGTTATAGGCTGGAGAACTACTTTCCAACAATAATGTACCCGTGTATTTTTAATATGTATGCCAAAAATGAAAGCCCAATATACGCTTCACTGAACTTTCCGACGGAAATAGAGTTTAGCCCAAGTCCAAGAAAAAGAGCTAGCATCATTACAAATTTATGTAACATCAAATCATTTATGGAGTATGCCATCAAAAAAATTAGTAATAACGAATATAATATTGGTAGAACGCCATTATTTGATTTAGTTGGCATGGGAAAGTTTGATTTTTATCATCCCAACAGTACCGATTATCTTGGTATATTAGATCCTACAGAAATAAGCAATGAAGACAGCTCATTTACTATGTCAAAAAATAAATATGGAAATACATCAATTCCAGATAAAAACACTTTCTTTAGAGGGTGTATTCGATTAAAAAAATAAAAGTAAAATAGTTTGTCAGAAATCCATTATCAATTTTTTAACTTGATAATATACAATATGCGTTTACGGTTTGTTGGTGTCTCGTAGTTAATAATATCAACAATCTGTGCGCTTGCCTGCTTTGCATATGATGCGATTTCTTCAGGTGTTGGCGTATAGCCATAGGCTGTACCATATTTAGAAAATGCCACATAAGATTGTCCCTGGGAAAACACATTTTTGGGGTTAACCTCATGATTAATCGTTTCGAGGATCAGTGTGCCTTCGGGCTTTAAGAAACTGAGTAATTTCGTCAATACATGATATTGATAGTTGCCAGGAAACTCCGATATGCCCGACCATAAAGACAAAACAACATCAACCTGTACTGGTAGCTTAGATAATAGAAAGTCACTGTTATGTATCTCAGCATATTGGGGGTACTGTTTTTTTAAGCGGTCACAAAACTGTGAACATCGCTCAATTGCAAAAATTTTCCCCTCATAGCCGATGCGTAATAAATTTTTGATAGCACGACCGTAACCCGCACCAACATCCACTAAAGTGTTGGTATTTTTAATATAGGGATAAGCCAATTCGATGTCGCAACCACCCTCAAGTCCGCCAAGTCGAGCAAAATTTTCTAATTCTTCTATCGGGATATTCTCATAATATTCAGCGCAGTCCTCATTGCCCCACGATAACGACTTTAATTCTGCATTAGAGAGATCCTGGAATTTTTCTACCAAAAGATCCGAGGTTTTTTCATCCGTTGTCATTGGAAATATTCTCTATTTATGAAAACAAGCTTCCGGACTTTGCTTACAGAAAATGGCACCCAAAAGCGGCCTGTGTTCTCCAGAACAATCGTGGTTTAATTCGCTTCATATTTGAACAGCAATGTAAAGCCACATGGAAGGACTTACTTAAATGGAATTTACCACATCAAAAGCTATTTCTCCCTACCAACCGGTAGGCACCCCAAAAACTACCGCAGAAGCGATCCTCACGCAAGCAAATTTACTCTTTAGCCAGCGTGGCTATGATGCCGTGTCACTACAAGCCATTGCAACCGCTTGTCGGATCAGGAAAAGCAGCCTTTTTCATTATGTGAAAAGCAAGGCAGAGCTGGTCGAGCGAGTGCTACAGCGCGTACGCAATGACTACCAACTCAACGTATTTACCCAAGCCAAAATCACGAAAGACGTCAATTTAACGCGTTGGTTTGACAACCTTAATCACTTTTTCTTAACACAACCGACGAGCAAGCTGGCGGTGACCTTAGCGGCAAGCGCGCAGATCGCAGTGATTGGACAGCAGTTACAAGCTTATTTTACTCAGTGGCATACGGAGCTACTCGCATTACTCAAACCACACCTCGAACACGCCACCGCTGAAATGTTTTCACAAGAAAGCATTGAGCGTTTACACGGGGCATTACTCATGAGCCATGTGTATGCCGATGACCGCTATATAAAACGCTGTTGTCAGCAACTCCAGGCACGCTACCAAACCCTATTAATCAACCAACCCACGTCAATGTAAGGAGATATCACCATGGACGCACTCACACACTATGCTAAACAACGTAACCTCACTGTCGAAGAACTCGATACCTACCCACTTGATCCAGAAGTGTTGGGCTACCTCGAACTCGGTGTCGCATTGAATAACCTGACCAGGATCAAAGAAATCCTTGAGGGTACCTCACTGGATGCACGGCAAGCCGGCTGTGTGGACTTACTGAAGTACCCCATACAGTTTATGCACAAC
>JAJFKG010000035.1 GCA_021773335.1 Gammaproteobacteria bacterium | reverse complement strand
GAAGGCTTTCATCGCAAGATGAAATTGATTCAACGTAGAGCATACGGCTTTAAAAACTTTGACAACTATCGATTACGAGTGAGAGTATTGTGTGGAGGTTAAAGTGCCCCCGGATTTGGGAAAGACTCGAGAAGTTCTTTTAACTGATTGATTTTTATGAGGATTTTGGCGCGCCCGGAGAGATTCGAACTCCCGACACTCAGGTTCGAAGCCTGATACTCTATCCAGCTGAGCTACGGGCGCAATGTTTGAAATATGGTAGAATATTGTCCAAAGCTGGCTCGTTACTATCTACCGAGGGGCGATTATACAAGCAGTGTCAATTATTTGGTAGCCGTACTTGAAAGGTGTGACACATGGCTCAAAAACACGCATAATAGCCCGCTAATAATTATCCCATGGGCTATAAATGGAGCATCCAGTCAATGATACCTAGTGCTAGCAATTCGATTATCGTCCGCCTTGAACTGAGCAATCAAGCCGGTGTACTTTCTAAGGTCACCGCGATGATTGGTGAACTCGGCGCAAGTATTGGTGCCATCGATATTATCAATGTTGAAAAAGACACTGTCGTACGTGATATTACTATTTTCACCACTGATCAAGAACAAGCACATCAAATCGAAAAAGGCTTGCAAAGAATTGGCGGTGTCAAACTTGTACATGTTTCTGATCGCACTTTCTTAATTCATATTGGCGGCAAGATTAGCATTAAAAGTAAAACCGCTATCAAAAACCGCGACGATTTATCCATGGCTTACACGCCGGGTGTCGCGCGGGTCTGCATGGCTATCCATGAAGAACCAGAAAATGCCTATAATCTCACTATCAAACGTAATAGTGTCGCTGTGGTCAGCGACGGTACTGCTGTATTAGGTTTAGGTGATATCGGCCCTAAAGCGGCCATGCCTG
Organism: Gammaproteobacteria bacterium; assembly: GCA_021773335.1. GTDB lineage: Bacteria > Pseudomonadota > Gammaproteobacteria > JAJFKG01 > JAJFKG01 > JAJFKG01. The sequence continues at coordinate 37,002 of JAJFKG010000035.1, read as the reverse complement.
TGATGGAAGGTAAAGCCATGCTCTTTAAAGACTTTGCCGATGTTGACGCTTACCCTATTTGCTTAGATACTAAAGATACCGAAGAAATCATTAAAACCGTTAAATACATGGCCCCTGGCTTTGGCGGTATCAACCTCGAAGATATTTCTGCACCCCGCTGTTTTGAAATCGAAGCACGCTTGAAGAAAGAACTTGATATTCCGGTATTTCACGACGATCAACACGGCACTGCCATTGTCTTAACTGCAGCATTTATTAATGCGTTGAAACTCACAAACCGCAAAGCCAGTGATTTGAAAGTCATAATTAGTGGCGTCGGGGCCGCCGGTGTTGCTTGCACGAAAATATTACAACACTTAGGCGTGAAAAACATTATTGGTTGCGACCGTAAAGGTGCTATAGATATTTCACGCACCGACCTTAATCTCATTAAAACAGAGTATGCAAAGACCACCAACCCCAACCACGAAACTGGCACGCTAAATAATGTAATTAAAGGTGCCGATGTATTTGTGGGATTATCTGCCCCCGGCTTATTGAGCTTAGACGCCTTAAAATCAATGAGCGAAAAACCCATTATTTTCGCGATGGCTAACCCTACCCCTGAAATTATGCCAGAAGTCGCCGCACCTTATGTCTCTATCATGGCCACCGGCCGTAGCGATTATCCCAATCAAATTAATAATGTCTTAGCATTCCCCGGTATCTTCCGCGGCGCCCTCGATGTGCAAGCCAGCGACATCAATGAAGAAATGAAACTTGCCGCTGCCCACGCAATTGCTAACGTTATCGACGAAAATACCTTATCGCCTGACTATATTATTCCTAGCGTCTTCGATGCAACGGTTGTCCCAGCCGTTGCCGAAGCAGTAAAAGAAGCGGCACATAAAACAGGTGTGGCAAGAAAAGCGATAAAATAAGTTGATATTCATTCACCCATGCGGTGAATGTAAGTTTAAGCCGACAACCCCAGCGACAATCAAAACTACCGATATAAGCTTAATCGCAGTAATCGGTTCGTCGAAATACAATACACCAATTAAAGCGATGACACTGGTACCTAAACCCGCCCAAATCGCATAGGCGACGCTTAAATCGATTTTTTTTAAGGTCAACGTCAAAAAACCAAAGGCAAAAAAATAAAATACAAAGATTAAGACAGAGGGCGTTAGGCGCGTAAAGCCATTTGAAAGTTTCATGCATGTGGTGCCTGCAACTTCCAATAATATTGCTGCAAAAAGGTATACCCATGCGACTGTCATTTTTAGCGTCCTCCCTAACCGAATAAAGCCTTTGTTTTACGCCAGTACTGCTTGCGCGCGTTCTTCATCGACACTGTGTTCACAACGTGTTTCACGCATCCAAAACAAGCTGACTATCGTACCTAGCAAATAGCATACAGGAATCACTGCCAAAGCCACACGGTAATCATGTGCGGTATAAACCGGCGAATGATTCAACATAGTGCCATTCCATTGTGCATCAAGTAAGGCACCAACTAATGGTTGGAAAATCGCACCACTCAACACAATTAAGAGGTTATTAAACCCCATTGCCGTACCAATAACCTTGTTTGGTGTGATATCACCGACAACAAGAAAACTTAACGCTTGTCCAAAGGTCGCTACACCGAATAAGAACAGTAATGTAAACAGTGTGTTTATTGATAAACCAGGCTTATACAAAATCGCCAATGTCACCACAACGCCTAGCACAGCACTGACGGCAAGAGGAACAATACGACTGCGCATGCGCTCAGAAATCCAACCAGCGAGCGGACTTCCAATCCCCATGCCCAACCAAATCATAGAGACGGCAGCACTGGCAACGCCTGTTGATAAATGATAGCTTGCCTTTAAAAACGGTACGCCCCACAAAGCTGCAAATGCCGTAATTGGCGCAAACACGAGAAAAGCATAAACACCCGTTGCCCATAATTGTGAATGTTTGAAGATATAGCTAAAGCTTTGCCGAATACTGTGTTGTTGGCCTTGCAAAAAATCATCGCGTTGTGGATGATCAGCTGGAAAATCTCGAATGACCAACCACACTAATACTGATAACACAACACCAATTAATGCCAACCAACCTAAGGTAGTACGCCAACCTAACCAAGCAACGGTTGCTGCAATCGGTGATTCACCACCAATTGCACCGAGACAACCAACAAGTTCAGTGATCCCCGCAACTAAAAAGAAATAGCGTGGCGCAAACCAACGACGCCCAAGAAACAACATACCCACAAATGAAAACGCTGAGCCAAAACCCGTTAAAAAACGTCCGGCACCTGCCAAAATAATACCATTCGACATCGCAATACAGGCAGAGCCAATCGCACAAATCAAAATCGCAAAGGTTAACGTTTTACGTGCACCAAAACGGTCATACGAAAGACCACCAAAAATTTGCATCGGCGCATAAGAATAGTAGTACATCGCCATAGTCGTTCCCAATACCAAGGCATTGATATGGAAAGCGGCCATAAAATCATTGGTCATCACTCCAGGCGATACTTGTAATACAAATTCATAAAACAAGAATACGCCGGCTAAACCAACCACAATAAAGGGCAATAAACGTCTTTTGATAAGTTCGACCAAGAGGCTACTCCAAGGCATTTAAAAACAAACAGTTAACTCAAAAATTGGCACAAAAATAATCCGTTATTCTAACAAGAAAAGGTTAATAAAGCATTAACTGGCCAAGGATGGTTGAAGGTGTGGAAATATCTTTTAAAAACAAGGAAGTACTGCTGTCATGGAGAGCGCTCACTAGCCGAAGCTTTAATAGCAAGCGCCGGGTTGCGCGGAATTATCACAAGTCCCCGCTGACACTTCTAAAAATGGGTTGGTCTGGTGATAGTAATAACCCGCCGTCTGCGAAGGTGCCATTGCCGGTGGCTCTGGCTCAGCCCCTAAAGTCAACGATGTTGGTTCCGGAAAATCCGATGTCGCACAACCAAGAATGGCAAAGCCCAAGACACATAGGACTATCACTTTTGTTAGATTTACTCGCATAGGGCACCTCTCTAGTCTGCACCTAATCATGTAGCAAGCAAGTCTTATGCCACATCATCCGGGCTACTAACGATTTTTTCGGCTGATTTGTGTGCCTCTGGTCTCTGACGTTGCGACTCCTTACGCAGTTTTAAGTCCTTATACAAAATTAATTGAATATTTATTTCGAATGGAGCAACCATAGTGCCGATCGCAAGATAACATGCAGCTTCGATAATATTCACAACCGTGCCCCAATTACCAAGTGGGAAATCCAGCAAAAATAGCAGAAACATTGTAAGCAAGCTCAGGACAAGCATCGCAACGCCCATGCACAACTTCAAAACGATAAGCAAGCCTAATGTACGCCACCAATTCCCCCACACTAAGCGGCAACTCTGTTTTATCCCTTGCCAAGGCCCGTGATTATCAATGACCACGGCGGGCATGAAGAAAAAACAAAAAACCCAAACGATAATCGCTGGAATAACCAACAAAATACTACCTACAACATAGGCAACTAAATAAATAAGAAATGCCAAAACCGCCGGGATAAAACGGCTTTTCGCCGTGTCGTGCACGTCATCTAATACGCGGCGCGTACCACGAAGTTGACTATCAGCAATCATTAGCATATAGATTGCAACAGCCAGCGATAAAATGGCAGCGAGCAACACATAAACAAAAAACCAAGGCGAGTCAGCATAGGCCTGAATAACTTCCTCAGGAAGATCAGCTATCGTCACAAACAGCATCGGCGCCAACAAAATAACCGACATTAACACAGCGAGCAAAGCCAGTGACTTGAATGTACATAAATAGGCGCGCCAGCATGCCTTAATAACACCACCAAAACTAAGTGCTTGATTTGAGTAAGAATACATCTTGCACTCCTCCTTTGCTTACACTGTACCTCTGTTGACTATGATTCCGTCCCAAAGTTCCGCCATAAAAAAGTAGAGCTAAGCCTACTTTTTACTGCGCATCATCCGTGTATTTAAGTTCGGTCATCTTCAAAAACGCCATGAGTGAGAATCGACTTAAGTGAATTGAGGTAATCATCAAATGTGATTTCACCGTACTCTTTGGTGATCTTCGGACTAAGCAACCAATTTGAACGCCAGTGCATCCAATCCGAAGTTGCACTCAAAACAAAAGCATACAATAAAATAGGGTTGATATCTTTTCTAATCTCGCCAGCACGTTGAGCATCAACAATGCTGCTTATCATATTAAGCACACGTGGGCGAATACTTTTCGGCGCGTCGGCATCGCTATCACCAGATTCCAAGATTGCCCACAATAACAGACGCACAAACTCCGGGTGTGCATCGATGTAACGTGCTCGCCATTCAACATACTCAAGCAATTTCTGCTTGCTCGCCATCGTGTGCCCTAGGCCTTCACCTTCAGCAATTGAGACTTCAAACATTTGTTGTTTAATAGCTTCCCATAGCTTACGTTTGCTGCCAAAGTGGTAGTGAATCAAACTATGATTCACTTCTGCTTTCAATGCGATTTCCTTCGTCGTAACAGCTGCAAATCCATTTTGCAGAAATAATTCCCGCGCAGCTTCCAAAATGCTTCGACAAGTCCTCTCCTTATCACGCTTTCTACTCTCTTTTGTATAGGTCATAATCACCACGCATAGTTAAAATTGTAACGGTTGTTACTAAAGCAATACTGCCACTGTATTATTGAATGGCAAAGCATACTCTAGAATAAAAATTTGATAAAGCTTTGCACTACAAAATGTTGGCTCAAACGAACAAAACCTTTTTACAAAACCCATAAGTTCAATGCCACCTATTAAAAAATAGCGTAACTAGCAACCAAAGGCTCCATCAGCCTGCAACCCCCTTAAACAACTCTCTTTTTCTTTAGTTTTTCCCTCAAATATCGCTAGATAACCCGAATGCTAAACCTTAAGATAGTGATAATTGACAAAGGTTCAATTAAACTGATCAATTAAGAAAGTATTGTACAACTTATTGAATTTAACAGAATTAGGAATCTCAATATGTTAACTGCTGGCGATGCCTCAGTCCCTGCAGACGTTACAAATAATCTATACTGAGCAAATGATGAATAGCGCAACTCTGATTATTCAATGCCCCGATAAACGCGGCGTAGTACTGGCCATCAGTCAATGGGTATTTAATTGTGGTGGTAATATTATTCAATCCGATCAATACACAACAGATCCCAGTGGTGGGCATTTTTTTATGCGTATTGTTTTTGATTATGATAGCAACACTATCGATAAAGCTGGTTTGCATACCAGCTTTGACCCTGTTGCACAGCAGCTCGCAGCTGATTATGCAATATTCTTCGCTGACATAAAATTACGAATGGGGATCTTAGTCTCCAAACAAACCCATTGCCTGCTCGAGTTACTCTACCGTTATAGTAGTGGTGAACTAAACGTAGACATCCCATTTATTATTAGTAATCATCCTGACTGTGCTGATATTGCCGCAAATTATTCAATTCCATTCCATCATTTGCCTACTAGTACTGACACTAAAGCACAACAAGAACAACAACTTTTACAAATAGCTAAAGACAATAGCGATTTTCTCGTGCTTGCACGTTATATGCAAATATTAAGTGGCGGCTTAATTACACATTATGATAAAGATATCATTAATATTCATCACAGTTTCTTACCCGCTTTTGTTGGAGCTGCACCGTATATGCAAGCTTACCAACGCGGCGTTAAAATCATCGGAGCGACTGCGCACTTTGTTACGGAGCAACTTGATGATGGTCCTATCATCGAACAATTGATTGAACGCGTAACCCACCGTGATCATGTGAATTCATTGCGTCAAAAAGGCAAATATATCGAGAAGCAAACCTTAACCAAGGCAGTTGAGGCTTATATTGAACACCGCATCATTCGTAATGGTAATAAGACTATCGTCTTTTGAAGAGTAAAAGAGCTTAATCTGCTAAGAGGTTATCAACAATAGCGCTGAACGGCAAAAATTTATCTTGCTCCGCACTATAGGTATAAAGCTTGCCGCATTTAATGTCAAAAAACCAACGGTGAATACGCAATTTATTTTTCTCAATACGTTCTTTAATCCATGGGAAAGTCATACAGTTTTTGTATGACTCAGATAAAGCTTGACGTGCAACGTGATCAACATCATTGCCTGTCGGTTTGCTACCGATGCTTGACACCCAATTTGTGATAAAGTCATTTTGCGCTAACTTATCACCATTGACTAGTGCATTAATACCACCACATTGGCTATGCCCAAGAATAATCAAATGCTTAACGTTAAGATAACAAATTCCGAATTCTAAAGCTGCAGATGTACCGTGGTGAGCGGCATCATTTTCAAAAGGTGGAACGATATTCGCGACATTACGCACAACAAACAAATCACCGGGTTCGCATTGCATAATGAGGGAGGGATCAACCCGTGAATCACAACAAGCAACAACCATTATCTCAGGATTTTGGCCATGATGAGCGAGCCTTTGCATGATAGACTGATCGCCGCTCGCATACTTTTCGCGGAAGGCGCGGTAGCCGCGCAAAATCTTTTTGAAAGCTTGTTCCATCTTGTTGTTCTTCATCAGTTAAATTTCGCGCATAGTAAACGCATACTATTGTGAGATCAATTCATATTTCACTGGGTTATCCGGACACTGTTTCAAACCACACTCAAGGTAGGTGGAAACGATATTAAATAGCATTACCCCAACTATCAAGAGAAAAAGAATCATTGTTATAAACTTACCCGTTTTAACTGTCTTCGCCCTTTCTGGCAAAAATTGTTTATTACACAATAGCAACAATGCTATCCACAAAGTCAGCATCGCGCAAATTACAATAACCCAAACATAAAGATGCAAACCAAAAATTGCTGAACCGTAGCTACCCGTACCCGGCACAATATGCAACAAGGTTTGTCGCACTGCAACGCTCACAGTAAAAATACACGCGAAGAGACTGATGGCATAATGTGTCGAACGTGCACCAAAACGTAAATTCAAAAGAAATCCTAAGGCCACAGCACTTAAACCAGCACGCTGTAACAAACACAGGGGACAAGGTAAGTCATGCCATTGCAACTGCACTACACCCGCAATGACTAAGACAATGATAATTCCGAGTAGGCTTAATATATTCGCCGCTTTGATCAAATGGTGATTATTCATGCTAGGCCTTCCTTAGCTTAAAGTTGAATATTCAAGGCTGATGTCACATGGTGGGAAAACCAGGCACACAACAAAACCAAAGTCACTAAGGTCGTGGTAATGGCCAGCTTGTGCCACCCAATCCAAATAATGAGCACACATAATAGTAATAAGCCAAATAGTAACACCATCATCCCTGCTTGCCTCCTGATTGTTCACTGTAGCGTTAATCTTACCAGGAAGCTTAGCTTAGCAGCAAGATGGAAGTGTTTTTTATAGCGTGCTTCGTGATAATATTCACTTCGGATAATTTAGCAAGGAGAAATTATGCAACATCAATCTAGCGGCCTTCTCAACAAACTCAACCTGACTGGCTTGCCTATCGTAACACGTTAAAAAAATGGAGTACCCAAGCTATGGTCTATACCAATCAATTATTTAAACAATATCAACAGGAGTATTTGTGTAAAGAAAGCCAATATAACGCTTAGATATGCATGTGGCTACACCTCAGCCTTGCGCAAACACTTGTTGCTGATACCAAGCAGCAATATCAAAACACCAAATACGATTAATGGTATCGCATAAGATAAATCCGAGCGCACGGGCCAGTGCATGACAATAGAACCTACTAATGAAGCAAACAGGAATTCAAATGCACCTAGCATAGCAGAAGCTGTGCCTGCTATTTCTCCAAAAGGCTCTAAGGCGCCTCCTGCCCCAGCACCCATTAAAAATGCCCCACTAACTGAACTAAGCGCCGTCGGCAACATAAAACTAAGCAGGGACGTGCCACTATGCAAGTTCCACAAAAGCATCCACACACCACTCACAAAAAGTCCAACCGCCCCCACCATTACCTGTGGAAAAATACCAACGCGTGTCACTAAGCGACCTGCCGCCAAACTTGAAAAGAAAAAGGTAATGCCGATTATTGCAAAATAATAACCGAAATGTGTCTCCGGGACCTTCAGCAGCGTAATTATGATATAGGAAGACACTGAGAAAAAAGTAAAAAAGCAGGCTAAAGCACTCCCCGCAGCAAAACTATATAGAATAAATGAGCGGTTACGCACAACCTGCCAATAGTTTTTAAATACCCGTTTGTCAAAAACAACTCGCTTTGCAGGAAGAAGTGTTTCACTAATAAAGAAAATAATCAACGCACAGGTAACAATGCCAAGCACTGCTAGACACACAAATGGTGCTTGCCATCCAAACCATGCGTCAAGATACCCACCCAGCAACGGTGCCAACAGCGGTGACACCGCGATAGCACCATTCAAATAACTATACACTTGTGCGGCTTGTTCACCCGCGAATACATCACGTACAATAGCAAAAGCACACACCATCATGCCGCAGGCACCAATACCCTGTATTATACGCGCAAATAATAGAATACCAATATTGGGTGACAATGCTGCTATCACTGATCCAATCGCATACAATGCTGTACTCAGCAACACAATGTACTTGCGGCCAAATTGATCTGACAGTGGCCCAACAATTAATTGCCCTGCTCCTGCTGCAACCAGAAATAGGCTGAGAGTCAACTGCACATACGTTTGATTGGTATGGAAAATCGCTAACAACTGCGGCACTTCTGGCACGAAAATATCTTGTCCCATGGCGAAACTAAAGACCAACGGCGCTAACAACACTACTAAGCGCATTGTACTGTAATTTTTCATGGCTTAACCTGTATTTATTTTATGTTTATAAAAAAGGGGACCGAAGTCCCCTTTTTAACACAAAACATAAGCTTAATCACGCGGAAAGAGACCTTCTGTTAACACGGTTTTCATTGCTGCTAGATACTCGTCGAAGGTAATATGGGGCTGTTCTGGATTAAGTTCAGGATCAAATAACCAGTTCGCCTGCCAATTGTACCACATGGTTGTCGCCCCTAGGATCATCGCGTGCACTAATACAGGATATATGTCATCACGAATTTCACCGGCTGCCTGAGCTTTGCGGACGCTATCAATCAACGTTAAAATGCGTTCACGTACTTCTTTGGGTGGTTCGCCGGGTTCTGATTTCGACTCAAACTCGAGAATTGACCATAAAATTAAACGCACGAAATCAGGATGTTGTTTAATATAATTAGCACGCCAATCAATATAATTTAGCAATCCTTCTCTGCTATGTAGTGATTGCTTAGTCGCTTGTGCCGCCTCAGTCGCCTCAGTAAACATCTTAGCTTTGATGATATCCCACAATTGACGTTTAGTACCAAAGTGATAGTGAATCAAGCTGTGGTTTATATCCGCTGCTTTGGCAATCTCTTTGGTTGAGACTGCGGAAAAGCCACGCTCGAGAAATAAGTCTTGGGCCACCGCAATAATCTTATTGCAGGTTTTTTCTTTGTCACGTTTCTTAATTTGATCGTTACTCATAGTCACCACACACATTAAATATTCACAAATTCTTCACTATAAACCTAGTTAATAATACACCATCTGGGAAAGTTTGGGTAACCGCTTGCCCACAAAAGGCATTAATAACAATAAGTAAACTAGACCGGTAATGACTCTCATGAATTGTGTGCTGCTTCGAGCCGACCAACTCAGAATAAAATATGAACACATCTTTTGTTGGCGCCAATTGACTATATCATGAGCTAAGAAGGCACCTGACATTTAACCCGACGAATCAGCAACTCATGCTCTCTTATCGCATCTGCAATTAATTGATAACCCTTTATCGCATCATGCCAAGCCTTTTCATCAAAGCGTTCGACAAAGACCCGTGAATAAGTTGGTGAGCTTAATCGCCTAACGATATCATCATTGTATTGAGCGTAATTTTCATTTTCATCGCATATTTCAATAGCTATAAAACCAGCCTGTTGCAATAGCTGTTGATAGCGTTCTTGCGTTTCTGCATGCAGTGTTAAATTTTCAATTTCCGCCATTTCTTGGATACGGGACCCCCACTTACCCTGTATGGGACTCAACCAATCATCGATAAGCAGTACGCCTCCAGCTTTTAACGTGCGCGCGACCTCTTTAAACAGAGGCAATTTATCTTGCACATGTGTCAAGACACCTTTGCTATATACAATATCAAATTCATTGTCCGGCAGGGGTAAAAGCGGCGCCTCCCAAACCAAACCCAATCTCTAGCAAGCATTTATGGTTGAGAGCAACCCCCCGAAACATACGCTCAACAGCGATTGTGCCACCTTCTGACATCATGCCTTCAGAATACGTTGCTTCTAAATAGAGACAAATTTCTTCCGGATACTCCGCAATCAGCCTTTCATAATTATCCATGACCAAACCTTAGTTAAACGAATCAGACGAAGACTTATCCTATTCATTTTAAATAAAATATCAATCAGAAAGTAGGAATTCAATGCTAGGGACTGAGAGTATACGCACAGCGTGCATCAAAAATTGTACGATATCTCGCACAGCAATAGCAGACCCTGTCTATTTAATAACCAACCCGAGACTGGTAAACTTTAAAGCAATTATTGGCGCTATGCGTCACCAGATCACAGGATAGGTAGTACAATGGACGCACACAAAAAGACGATATTGTTAGTTAAAGACAATTATACAACCATGGCGGTGCAATCAGCTTTGCTAGAAATCATGGGTTACGATGTAATTCACGCAAGTACTGGCTCTGACGGCATTAATTGGGCGGATATAGAGGTCAATGCCTTCGGTATTTTGATGATTGAAATTGGTCGCTCTGTTTTCAAGAGTTTAGAGATACTGCATAAGCTCCGTCAATCAGAAAAACACCACATCATTAAAGCTATCGCCGTAACAAATGAAGTTGATGAAGTAAAAGAAGATGAATTGCTAGCTAAAGGCTTCGACGTGGTTATGGAAAAATCTCTAACGCCGGATAGCATAATAACGCACGTGCCCTGTTGATAAAGGCAATCGGGGCGCTGAAGCTGCCGCCGTACAATTACTCCAATACTGGTATCAAAAGCCTCCAGCTCAATTCAAACAGTTTGTGGCAACGTTGCCAGCGCTGGGTGTCGATGGTTCGCTAGCCACGGTTGAAAAAAATTCCCTTGCCAAAGGGCATATCTTCGCAAAAACAGGCACCAGCATGAGCTTTGATACCGCCAATGATAATTTATTTTTATATACAAAAGCACTAGCCGGTTATATCCAAGCACCTAATGCACACTGGCTTGCTTTTATGTTTGCAGCCAACAACCTCACCAACAATCGCTGATCTATTCAAAGTATTAGCCGATACGGGTACAGTAGCAACCTCACTTTATGAAGCTAAGGGGCCAGATGCCAAATCAGCTGAGTAGCTCTAACTCTTGTACCCCCAAGCTTTTTTAAACCATTTCACATATAGTTCTGGTTAACAAGCAACCTGTAATCCCAAAAACAGCTAACCACTCAGCACGGCTGGGTTTCTCACCTAGGAAAGTTGATGCTCCCCAAATCGCAAACAGGGTTGTCGAATTAAGAATTGGCCAGGCAACAACAGGTTCACTCAAACTAATCGCAGCAACAAAAAATAGTTGCGTCGAAACTGCAAATATACCGCGCACACATAATGTCGACAACCATTTATAGTTACTATTCATGAAAAAAAAGGCACGCATTCCACTACGTGATGGCAACCCATTTAAACCCTTCTTTTTCTCTTTCCTGTATGTCATATCAAAAAAATTGGCCGAGAAAAATATCAACACTGATATCAACAAACGAAAAACAACCAGTACAAATGCACAATCAAGCCAAGATATAGTTTCACGATCATCAGCACTCATTAGCAATGGAGCCGCGCCAGCCTGTATAATAAGGATAATCACCATCAGCAATAGAATCAAAGAAAATCCACGTGATGGTTTTTTCGTACCACGCCATACAGGATATAGCATAAACACAGTTGCTATAGAAAACAGTGCATCAGTGTGCTTCCAATAACCTAGCAATATAAAGATAACAACGGGAATAAAAACATCAGGAATCTTCGACGCGAGTAAAACTGAAGAAACACTAGCATGGCGAAAAGCTATTGCAAATATATAAGCAACACATTGCATCAAGCTTGCAAAAATAAGCAGCTTATAATCACTAAAATAATATAACAACGTAGTAAAATCGCCAAAAAAGATGATTATTGGTGCAAAATAAGCTAACACAATAATGTTATTTATCATGCTCGTCTTCAGTAAAGGTGCCTTTGCATGTCCAAAGGCACTTCTGTCGATAATATTTAGCCCAGCACGAGCGAACACTGATAATAAAGCAAAGCCCATTGTGACCAAGACTATGGAAGACATTCAGCCCACCTTATATTACTGCGATAAACAAGGCTGTTTGCAACAGTCACGTAGCTCAATATCACCATAGACTTTGATTGACTCTATATCCACTTTAATGTGGCTTAACAATGAATCAGCATCGCCTTCAGTGCGACGGACTAATGTAAACACTCTATCAATCACATAACCAGAACGTCTCGCATTATTGATACTTTCAAGCATTAGTTCGCCATCTGCAGCAACGTCATCGACTAACAGCAGTTTTTTGCCGCTTGGCAAACCACCTTCAATCCATTTGCCAAACAGAACACTACTACGAATATAAAGGAGTGGCTTTCCTAATTTTTTGGCCAAAGCATAGGCCAGCAATACATTACCATCCTTAGGACAAGCAATACCATTATAGTCAGCAATCCGGCATTTACTTCTAATAGAGTCACTCAAGAGTTTGACTAAGAATTCACGTTTATCCTCATCATGACTCATCGCAAAAAAGTCAACAAAATACTGCACACGAATACGGCCATCCAAGCCCAAAGGACGACAATCTCGACTACTAAGAATATAGGGAACAATTGCATCCTCTAGTTGCTTAGCCGCTTTGTTTGAGCAGCTTGGCTTTAGCAAATTAAAAATCTTATGTTTAGAATATTCAGGTGCTGCTGACAATGGCATGAACCTTAAATCTGTCAATTCATCAGAACGTTTCAACATAACATCCTCCTTCAATTGAAAAATATACCTAAAATCCCAATGCACATGCGCTGGCTCGCCTTTGTCTGGATTAGCAGGAATTTTATGTCTCTCGATCATAAATGGAATACCAATAGGCCATACACGTGGCCGTTTTAATACGCTTGAGCAAAGCGCCGTTTCCTCTTGTAACTCTCGCAGGCCACCCGCGACTATCGACTCATCATGTTCTTCCAAGTGACCTCCAGGAAATAGCCAGCGTCTGAGAAACTTATGCTTAGCCAATAAAACATTTTTAGCCAAACTATCGAGAACAACAATACTGCAGGTAACATGTCCTTGAAACTCTTTACGCGAAGCCAAATCTCGATAGCTGCTTAACAACCTAAATAGCCCGATAAATTGATCTTTTTGCTGCGGATTCAGTGACAAATAAGCATCTAAAGCTTCCTGAATATGATGTTTCGTAAACATTATAAATCACCTACTTGTTGTTAGTATTACAAAAACACGCCAACCAGCAATCGGCAATTTTCTGCTGCAGTTCAGCTGGGACTTCCTGTAATCCAGGCTTAAGCTCACCATTCAAAAGCAAAGCTGTCGCAACTACAATTTCTGCCTGTAGTAACTGAATGAAAGATCCGACCACTGAACCATGTAAAAAATTGACTGCTTGACCCCGATTTAATAAGTACACCCGTTGTCCAACGCGACTGTATTCTGTAATGAATTCGTTAGTATGCTTCAAATTATAATGCGTTTTAATTTGCTCAAGAGCCAACTCATCATCAGGCGAAGTAACACACGCGATATAAGCACCACTTTTTATCGTTTCAAAAAGCTCGAAATCGAGTGATTTATTGCCAGTAATGCAGAAAATAACGTCAACCTTTGGCAAAACATCTTTAAGCGCTGAGGTGACGCTAAACCCATGCGTATATGCTTCTATACGTTTAACTGGGTCTATATCATATACGTGCACATGCACATGGCGTTCACGTAAGTGCTGTGCCACACTCTTCCCAATGTTGCCGTAACCAATCACACAAGCCCGCATGCCATGCAGCAATTTTTCATTGCTACGTAAAAGCGACTCACTCGAAAATACTACCGACTGCCCCACTAAATAATTTTCAGGAATTTTCAACTTGCTACGTGCGACACTCGCAATTGACAAGGAACAATCATGTGCACCAAATCCCTGCAGATATTTCAAGTGCCCATTCTCAGTATCTTCGACAATACCTAGCAAATTTATTTCTTGCTTAACATGCTTAGAAAAAGCTAAATTCGCAAAATATCCACCTATATCTAAAAGTACAAGACGTTCACCATGACAGTATTTTTTGAGTGAGGACAACCCTGCTTCTGATATTGAAAAGTTATCTCGAGTTAAATACGCTAGCTTATACTCATGTTGCAAAACATCACGAATCGCTGGATTTATAGATTTTGGCTTTGGTATCACACAGCGAACTTTCGCGATCTCATTGATCGCATGTAAGAACCAAGGGCGATCTTCAAGCAAATGAGTAACAACCACACTTTCACCCGGTTGCTTAACAGGTACTAACTTGATGATATCTGCAAAAAATTTTCCTGCATGTGTTTGCTCTAAGTAATTCATTAACATTCTCTCTCATATCCAAGTTTTCATTAATGCTTAAAACTAAGTCTAGAAATCATCTTGGAAACAACCTCAGTAAAAATTACGCAAAAAGAAAATTAAAAAACCCTCTCTATTGGCTTCTGATTTTTACTGCGATAAATAGAATAATGCAAAGGAACTGAAGCTTATTTGCTCTATCTAACTAGCGAATGCACTTAGATCTAGGCTGTTTTTTCTATACAACCAATTGAATTACAAAGACTTTATTATTGGCGGTATAAAATGAAGAATGGTAATATGAACATCATCGATTGGATTAGTGGCATCCTCGTTGTTATTGGTGCACTAAACTGGGGCCTATTTGGTTTGAATCTTGTAACACTTATCCTTGGTGATATCAGTTTATTTGAATTAGTTCCGACTTGATCTGACAAATTGCTTGCATAAGTGAGAGTTTCCGGTTTTTCGGAAGTGACTGTCAGGTTAAGTCGGAACTAATTCACACCAAGTTTGTTAACACCAAGTAAATAGGCGCGTTAGATAAAGCGAATAACTAACTTGTCTAGCCCCCAACTAATACCTGTCACAATCTATCTATTCGTTCAAAAACCTCAAAAAGCATGAAGGCTAATTTTTTCAGAGCCGCTAATAGCTTATTTATCGAAATCCAGATTAAATTTGAAGGGATTAAAGTTAGTGTCGTAATCAAATACATCAACACCTTCCTTCTTTTTCAAAAATGCAACAGCGAGAGAGGCCGGTACTACAGCAATAACTGCAAAAGCCATTTTATATAGATAACCAGACACTATAAGCAATGCCATATGTTTTCCGCTAGCTAAACCATGGAAAGTAATAAAGAACACAACACTGGTTAGCACTGCCTCCCCCACCAACGTCGATCCAAGACTGCGCATCCAAAAATATTTACCCGAAAGTAATATCTTGAACTTTGAAATCAGGTATATGTTGCAAAACTCTCCAAAAAAATTGCCAATAGAGCTAGCAATTGCATAACGCAGTGCATTACCAAGAACCAGCTCAAAAGCCGGCTCTTGCTGCCAATAAGTTGGATAGGGCGTCTTTAATACAGCAACAACAACAATACTCAGGAACATTTGACAAATTAAAGCAGACCATAATAATTGGCGCGCAACCTTGTAGCCATAAACTTCCGCAATAATATCTCCAAAGAAATAAGAAGCTGGAAAAATTAATGTTCCCCCTGGCGTTAAAAATGGCCCAAGCTGTACCATCCTGTATGCCATCATAATTGGGAAAATAAACGTAACCACATACAGCATTGATAATATAACGATGTATTGTGGCATTTTTTGCAAAGAACGGTTGCTACTAGGATCTAAAGGCCAATTCATTACTACAGCTCCATCTATGCCTAATTATTCCGAAAAAAGTTAACTATCCAGAAAGATTTAAATAAGCGATTTACATATCACCAAATTGACTAAATATTCGCCGCCAGCATTATACTCCATATCTCAGTGCAAAGAAAAACTGGCAAATAATTAACCAGGAAAAATCTTTGCAAATTTTTAACTCACAAAAGTAATGAAGTTCGCAAAAAAATATTATATAATGAATTTTTTAAGAATTTTTACAAGGAACAATCATGCTAGTTTCAAGTAATAAGCATAATAAACTCGCAAAAGACTGGTTGAGAAACAACCAATATCCATACGAAGATAACCAATCACTGCGTAAATCCAAAAACACTTATCCAAGCGGTGCCCTATTTGCTATTGAAACTCCCGTCATCAATTCATATGAAATTTTAGAAAAAACAATTTTCTGGCTAGGGCATTACAACATTAAGTGTGACCGATTTAACGAAACACGCGGAGCATTTCTCTTAAGCGACAGTGAGATCGAAGATATGCTTGGACTATGTCAAGCTAAATCCGTAGGGATACTATTTTCATTAAGTCCACGCCCCGAATATGATACTAAGGCTGCCTTTTACAGAAGTCCATTTGGGCTTGAACAATGCCGAAAACTTAACAACCTTGACGCTATAACCTACTGTCTTGAAGAAGCGTTACGATTAGCTGAGTTAGGTTGCAGAGGTTTAATTGTTTATGATATTGGAGTATTGAAACTCTTGAGCGAAATGCGCGAACAAGGCGACCTTCCTAAAGAGATGTATTTCAAAGCCTCGTCACATTGTATGGCGAGTAACCCCTTTATCGCGCAAACACTACAAAATAACGGTGCCAACAGTATTACAACAATACATGATGCCAGCTTAGTTATGCTACAAGCAATGAGAAAGCTTTGCCCTGACCTTATGCTTGATGTACCCATTGATACATACACTGACAAAGGTGGTTTTATCCGCTTTGCTGAGCTCTCCAATATCGTATCCGTAGCAGCTCCTGTTGTGCTTAAGGTTGGAGCAAGCGCGCAAAGCAATCCATATGATACTGTAAATGAAGCAATCATCAAAAACAGAGTCCGCATGATTAATACCACGCAGCAACACTTGTATCGAGTTTTTAGCCCCGAACAGCAACTAAGTCAGACCAGCTCTCACAGCTGTATCCCCGTTAACAAGCACTGTAGAGCAGTAGCACAAGCGTACGGCTAACTATATAACGGGAATAACCACCATGGAAATTGTAAAACAATTTGGAAATTGTGCAAAAGCTTATGAAACGTATCGCCCCTATTATCCCGAGGAATTATATGCTTGGCTTAGCTCAATCAATTCAGATGCACAGCTTGCACTTGACTGCGGTACTGGTAACGGACAAGCGGCCACAGCATTGGCCCAGCATTTCGACCAAGTTATTGCTGTAGATGTCAATTACAATCAATTAAAACACTGTCGAAAAAAAGATAATGTCACCTATCTTTGTTCGAGCGCAGAACACCTATGTATCGCAGATAACTCAATCGACCTGATTATCTCTGCAAGTGCCGCGCACTGGTTTAATTTAGAAAAGTTTTATCATGAGAGTAAAAGGCTGCTAAAACCCAATGGCAATATCGTGTTATGGACTTATACATGGCCAGAAGCTGAAGATACTGATATAAACACAACCTTAGTCGACATAAAAAACAGCATGGCAAATTACTGGCCACAAAGTTCGCGCTACCATTTAGAAAAATATCAAAATTTACCTTTTCCATTTCAACAAATCGGTTCGCCATGTTATTGTCTGGAAACACATTGGAACATTGAAGCATTAATTAATTTTCTTAATACCTGGGCTAGCATTAGAAACTACATTGCTGAGAAGGACGCGCACTTCCTTACACAAACGGAAAAAGTATTGCGAGCTTGCTGGCCTTCAAACCATAAAATCAAATTTAAGTTTCCGCTGTATATTAAAGCGGGGGCAATGTAATTATATGAGGCACATATGAGAGATAATAAAACAACTACTCTGCTTTTTATTCTGATACTGATTATTATGGGCCAAGCTTCTATCGACATTTATATTCCTTCGCTACCTCATATGGCAAGTGACTTTGCAATATCAGGCACCTGGGTGAAAGCAACCCTTGTCGTTTATCTAGTCGGGTTTGCAGTTTCACAACTTTTTTACGGCCCATTATCCGACTATTATGGACGACGCAAAATCCTAATGTTGGGGTTATCTATTTATAGCATTGCAAGTCTATTATGTTTAAGTAGCCATTCGATTACTAGCTTGCTTCTCTTTCGCGCTCTGCAAGGAATTGGGATTGGCGCGGCCAGCGTACTGTCTCGCGCGATTATGCGTGATGTATTCGATGGGGTTGAATTGATGCAGGTTGCCTCATATACAGCAATCGCATGGGCCATTGTACCAATCATTGCTCCTGTAATTGGAGGTTACATTCAAGCTTACATAGGCTGGCGCGCTAATTTTTTACTTATGGCCGCCTTTGGTGTCATTATGTTACTAAGTACTAGCAAATGGTTAACAGAGACTCTACCAGCAGATCATCGAATAGTTCCACGATTTAAACCCATACTCAGTAATTACAAACGCATATTGAGCAACCCTAATTTTATTCGTAATATAGCCTGTGTAATACTGCTATACAGCGTCATCATCACATTCAACATGATTGGCCCCTTCCTTTTACAAAGCAAGCTCAAGCTATCTGCGATTGGTTTTGGCTGGGCATCATTATTGGTTGCTAGCGGCTATCTCTTTGGCTCTTATATCAACAGCAAGTTACTGAACAAAATCGTCCCCTCAATAATAATTCGGTTTGGGTTTTTAATTTTGCTAAGCAGCGCAATCTTGATGACGGTCATCGGTCTTAAAGGCCACATTAATTTAACTGTGGTGCTTGCACCAATGTTTTTTATTATGTTTGGTATCGGTTTTATTTACGCAAATTGTATAGCTGGATGTTTGAAGCCTTTTCCAGACATTGCTGGTACAGCTGGAGCTCTTTATGGCTTCTTAGTTTTTTGCGGTGGCGGCATTGCTGGAAGCATCGTTTCAAAATTTTCAGATTTAACTCAGCTACCTTTGGCTGTCACTATATTTTCGCTATCAGTCCTTGCCCTAGCGCTTTACTATCTACCAAAACTAAGCTGTAAAACGCAAATCACATCAACATAAATGATTGAATATGCCGTTATAGTTTACACTGTAACGGCATCACAGCATCCGACGTTTCTGTCTGGGTGCAAGCTAACTCCGCAAGTTTGCCCATTGTTCGAGGTATACCAGCATACGTCATTGCCTGTATATTGATCGCCTTAATTTCCGCAAATGTCAGCCCATCTTTAGAATGTTCATCAACGATTAGCTTCGACCCGCCTTGTGCTATGCTAGCGGCTAATTTAATAATGTGAATATTTCTACTTGTCAGGACAGAAGTAGATGAATTCCCATCAATAGTTTTTATGCTTGCATCCATATCATCAAGATAAGACTCTAAAAGCTGCGATGAAGATAGGTAATTCTCTTTAACGAAAAATGCAAATAACTCGCGCAGTTCATTTGGGTGACCACCTAAATGAACGTAACCTTTAAGATGTATTTGTAATTGCTCTTCTCTTTTTAACGTAGCTAGTGTTACGATCGTAACAAGGCTTTTTTCAATAAGGTTCAGTGGCTTCAGCGCCCAGATTTCATCATAGATAACACGCTGGACATAACCATTAAACCAAGGATCTACCTCATGACAACGCTCATACACCTTTTCAGCTTCTTTTTCACCATAAAGCGCGACCATCATTTTTGAGAGGGGTACTAACTCTCGGTTACTTTCTTGCGGCAGAACTTTTATGTCAAGGGCTTTCTCTACCTCTAGTAACCAGGCAAAACCATTCATGCTACATGGACAACCTGCGTAACTCATAATTTGTCTCAGTACGGCTCTAATATCACCACTAGTTAAAACTTCTTTCTGTAATAGACCTTGCATTAATCCTTTACTTACATCACTATCACCACGGGTAAGACATGCAGCAAGCTCAACCAAGGAACTCATTCTATCATCTGGTTTTAACGCACTGAAGCCCGCTTTTGAACCACCTGCGTCTGGCTTCACTCTTTTTAATAGTTGAATGAAATCAGATGCAGAGTCGATGTAACCCTTCTTTTCCAACAAATTAAACATTTGAATTAATAAGTTCGTATCACCACCAATACGCAAAAAACTTTGCAAGTGTATATGTAATTGTGCCTGTTTTTTTAATGTCGCTAAGACTGATATGGTAGCTGCGATCTTAGTAAGAAGAGGCAAAGAACCAAGAGGCCAAATTTGATCATACACAACTTTTTGAACAAAATTAGCAAACCAACTATCTAGCTCGTGATGACGCTGATAAAGCCCGTGGCTTGCCTTAGCCCCAAAAAGCTTTTCCATCATTTTTGACTGACCACTTGCTGTTAACATAATAAATGCCTCCCTGTTCTACTTCTTCATCTGGATGTTTTCCAATAAAGAGTCATATTATAATCTTTAAATCAAAACAATCAATACTTTTTGTATTTTATTATTCTTTCTTGACTTTTGATAGCTTAAATCGTTCTTTTTGGCGTCCAATTACGACATTTACAGACGAGCAGCAAACTTAGCAGCATTATCAATTTCTTTAGACGTTAAAATACTTGCAATCAAGGCTAACTCCGGTGGCAATGTTATTGTTTGCAAGAAGCCAGGATATGGTTGAATTGCACGATGAAAAGGGAACTCTCTTATTACATCGCTCACACTAGCAGAGCTGAGCTTTTTACCTGTCCATAATGCAAATGCATAAATACCCTGCATCACCACCATCCCAATACCATTTGCATAGCGCACTTTTAAAGAGCGGGCCCAATCTTCGAAGACCGTTAACCCCTCTTTTTGATAAAACAAATCATAGCAGAATGATTTTTCATGCACTAAATTTTTACCTAGTTGTGCTGGCAAACGCTTTTCCATACTTGAGCTAGTGGCATTGATAACCAAATCAAATGGCACCTGAATATCGTCTAGTTTGCCATCATGCAGACTTAAATCAGCATCAACATACTTACCGGTTTTGAAATCATCCATCATCTCTTTTGCTTTTTCGAGAGTCCTATTAACAACCACAATGCTTGCAACCCCAGCCTTAAAAAGAGGGTGCAATAACCCTCTTGCAGCCCCTCCTGCACCAAACATAAGCACTCTTTTTCCTTTTAAGCTGAACCGAAAATTTATTTCAAGGTCATCGACAAAACCAGCACCATCAGTATTTTCACCATGCATTGTTCCATCGTGATTGAATTTAATGGCATTAACAGAGCCCGCATAGCGCGCCGAATCACTAAATTCTTTGCACAACGACAACGCAAAAACTTTAAATGGTTGTGCTATGGTCGCACCAGAAAAATTGTGCTGTTGCAACTCTTTTAGTTTTTTTACAAATTCCGACTGTGAATTACTTATTTGATGTAACTGTGGCAACACCTTTTGTTTTGTTGCTTTGCCAAACAAGCTATGCGTTTTAGGGGACTGACTATGCTTGATCGCGATACCAACAATCGCGACCTTAACAAGTGCAAAACCTGAAAAGAAACCCTTCTGCAATGATGATGATGCCATTACCAACTCCTAATTTTCATTTACCTTAATGTGTAACCACCATCAACAAACAGAGTACTGCCAGTCGAATAGGTGCTATCCATGAGAAACAATGCTGCCGCAGCTACCTCTTTTGGTTTTGCAATACGCTTAATAAGCGCCTGCTCGTTAGCTGCTGCAATATAATTTTCTCTATTTTTAGGAGCCAGTCCACTCAGCACCTCAGTATCAGTAAGGCCAGGAGAGACAACATTGACACGCACAGGCGCTAATTCAACAGCCAAGGCGCGCCCTAATCCTTCTACGGCACTATTCACCGCAGCTGCTGCAGCCATACCAGGCAGTTGTGGCCGTTGACTCAAGCGTCCAGAACACAAAGTTATTGAACCTTGCTGAGAAATTCCTGACAAGGCATGCTTAACTGCAGTATAAGCCCCCCAAAACTTCACATCGAATAGGCTCTTTGCATCCTCTACAGGTAATGAACCCAGCGTACCTGTTACTAGATTTGCTGCAGTAATAAATAAATGGTCAAAGTTACCAATCGTATTGAAAAATGATTCCAATTGTTGTTCATTACCAATATCGAGTTGGTACGTATCAACCTTATCAGAAAACTGTTTTTTCGCTTTATTTAGCTTTTCTTTAGAACGACTAGCAATTACCACATTTACCCCTTGTTCTAGCGCCAATTCAGCTGCGGAAAACCCAATTCCAGAGCTACCACCAATAATAATAATTCTTTTGCTACTTAGCATATATATTTCTCCCTATACATTTTCATTCACATCTCTGCTTATCTTTCGATAACTCACCTTTATTCCCGTTAAATAAAGTAATAGTATGCAGACAACAAAAACTAACAAATAAATCAATGCCAAGCTTTTTTGATCTTTCACTGAAATAAGTGATGGCAGCATCGTCATAAAAAAAACGGAAACTCCCAATGTTGTTCCAAAAGCTGCGCTTGCAGTTCCCTTCATTTGGGGAAAAAGGCTAACGCAATGGGCCATCATATTGGGAAATATTAATCCACAAACAAAAAACAACAAAAATACTGGTATCAACAGGCTAGCTGCTGACATATTCACTATTAGTGAAATTAGCAGCATCGCACAAACGATAAAAATCTGTATAGACGTAGCAATAAAAACCAACTTCATTGGCTCAATATAGCTAATTAAAACCCTATTAAGGAGATTACCAAGAAAATACCCAAACCCTAATAGCAAAGCAATTTTCCCATAAGCAACAACGGAATATCCCAACACAGACTGCAAGAGAAATGGACCTACAACATTAAAAATTACGATCGAGGAATAAACCAAAGAGACAAAAACGGTTCCAAACACAAACATCTGATTCGTGACAATAGTCTTTATTGAACGACTTATTACACCAATATTGAATTGAGTCCTATTTTCAATTGTCTCTGGCAATAAAAAATGTGCGTATACTAAAATTACCAAGCCATAAATAGCAAAATACCAGAAGTCCGCATGCCAACTGAAAAAATGCTGCAAATAACTACCAATAAGTGGCCCTAATATTGGTCCAAGAGCGAAGCTAATTGATATAAAAGTCATTACCTTGGTTAGCTGTACCCCTGAAAAACGATCCATCGCAATAGCACGACATAATACGCCGAGCCCAGCAATACCTACACCTTGAATAAATCGACATAAATTAAGAAAATAGATATTGGGTGAAAGCGCTGCAAACAGACTAACAGCACAATAAAATAAAGCACTATATTGAAATATTCTCTTGCGCCCATAACTATCAGAAAGCACACCTAATACAATCTGCCCTAGGCCATAACCAAGCATATAAATACCGATTGTGAGTTTGACCAAATGCGCACTCACCCCAAAATAATCAGTAATTGCTGGCAACGCAGG
This sequence comes from Gammaproteobacteria bacterium, assembly GCA_021773335.1. Lineage (GTDB taxonomy): Bacteria > Pseudomonadota > Gammaproteobacteria > JAJFKG01 > JAJFKG01 > JAJFKG01. The sequence continues at coordinate 13,365 of JAJFKG010000035.1, read as the reverse complement.
CACATATAAATCAACCCCTGTACCAATTAAAAATGGCGTTAGAAACAAAAGTACTATAATAGCTTTGTCGTTGGTTCTCTGCTTTTCCACAACTAATACTCCTTATGCTGCAAGCTCTTCAATGCAAGCTTTATTATCGTGTGCCAATAAAGCATTGGCTGCATTAAAACAAACCTCTTCTTGCAAACCAAATTCCCTCTTAATCCTTGCATAATCCACATGCGCGCATGTGGAGAACAAATCCTCGGCGGCAACTATTTTTGCTTGGCAAGCGATATCACGTTCTTTTATCTTAGCCAGCACTTCTTCTCCAATCCCACCTTTTTTAAAACCTTCCTCTAGAATTAAAACACGCTTAGTTTTCTCTATGCTCCCTAATATCAACGCATCATCAAGCGGCTTGAGAAAACGTGGATTAATCACTTCAACGCCTGCAAAATTATTTGCGATAGCTAAGGCGGTTTCGAATGTGGAGCCAATCGGCAATACGGTTAACGACTCACCCTTAGTTATTGTCTGACCTTTACCAGGAACAAATGTACCATCTAATGGATTGTACATCGATACGTTTTCTTTAGGTACTTGAATAAATAGGGGGCCATCAAAAGTAAGAGAATAATCTAGAGATTGTTCGAACTCACGCATATTTGCTGGATGTAACAAGGTTAAATTTGGTATGGCTTTTAGCATGCCAATCACATACGTAGACTGGTGTGTAGAACCATATGGCGTTACTCCCGGCATATTTAATATCACTTTTAAATTAGCTCCTTGATGACATAGGTCCATAATTTGGCTATAGCAACGGCTTAAAAAAATCGCGTTCATTGTTAAAAATACTGTATTACCAAGCTCAGCCAAAACAGTCGAAAATGTCATACAGTGTTGCTCATTTATACCTGTATCAACTACTTTTGATGGTGCATGTTGTTTAATCTGATTAAGTGCTGGTGTTGCTGGCACAGTGAAATAGATATTATTTAACTTTTTCTCATATTCAATGAATTTTTTCTCTAGGCATCCCATTGCCTCAGTCGCGATTTTTTTCCAAGGATAATTATCTACCTCAAACTCACCTGTTTGCTTATTGAACGGATAGAATGGATGATGAAAGCGCAGAGGTTCTTTTTCTGCATGTGAGTAGCCCTTACCTTTGACAGTTCTAACATGTAAAACAACGGGATGTTTCTTCTTTTTTATATCTTCAAGGGTTGAAACTAAATCATCAACATTATGGCCATCAAGCTCTCCAATATATTCAAACTTAAGTGATTCAAAAAACTGCTTTACAGACTTACCATCAGCTAGCGCACCTACGTTTGGAGAAATCGACATTTCATTTTGATTCAATATGACTAAAACATTTCCACCTTGTTCACCAATATGGTTCAAACCTTCAAAAATTTCTCCACATGTCAATGAGCCATCACCAACAAGTGCGATTGCTTTATTTTCTGATCTTGACAGCGCATATCCCATTGCGACAGAACTTGCCGTTCCAGCAAAACCAGGATATAGAGTTAGGTCGTATTGTTCATCTTCATGTGGATATTTCAACTCGCCACCTTCTATCATATTGTATAGCATCATATAGGGGGAGCGTTGATGGCCAATATCAAAAATCATTTTATCTTTCTTAAAGTCGTAAATAGAAAAGAGTGCGAGCATCAACTCAACCACGCCTAAATTTGACGCCAAATGAGAGTCGCCATTTATAGCGAGTTTTTCAATTAAAATTTCACGTATTTTTTCTGCTTTCACTTCATAGTCATTTAACATTATTAGAACCCCCATTCAATTTATTTAATCCCTCTGTTTTCAACCATCATATAACCGATGGCTCATTTACCAAAGCGCATATTTCTTCGGAAGACATTCTTAGTCGACGCAAATATTCTTCTGGCTTATTATCAACAAACTCTTTACTTAAAATTTCTAATGAAAAAAAACCTTCGTAGCCGATCTCTAACAACTGCACCACAAACACTTGCAGATCAAAATAACCTTGCCCAGGTATGGTTCTCATTTCACGCGCTTGGCAAACCGGATCTTGTGTCTCTTCTTCACTTGTTTTTCTTAAATCACATAAATGTACTGCATATATCTTATCGGCTGGCAAGTTTTCAAGATCACTGAGTTTCGAGTCGCCTTTGAAAAAATGAAATGCGTCAACAACAACTCCGCCATTTTCCATGCCTGACGCTTTAACAATATCCCATGCAGCTGTAATAGAATTAACGTCGGGTTTAAATGGGAAGTACTCTATTCCCACATTTTGATTATATTTTTTTGCTATGCGGCATAACTCTGAAAAATTATCTACTGCTCTCGAAAACTCTCCTTGGCAATCAACAACAACTGCTGTTACAAACTTGGAATTTACCCGTTGAGAAAACTTAAATAAGCGCTCACTTTCTTGTAGGCAAATTTTCCACTTTTCTCCTTCAGCGCTAAGCCAATTTCTTATATGCCCTACTTCAGCAATAGAAACCCCACTGGATTTAATAAAACGGACTATTTCTTCAAGGTCGTTACTGGAGTCAGCAAACTCTTCAATTTGACTCAACCATATTCCAAAGCCTGTAAACCCTCCTTCAGAGCTAAGCTTCAGAGCCTGTCTAAATGGTAAATGCCTCAATGTTCCAGCATTAATCGCAAATTTCATTTCCATAGATAATCCTTATAAATAACTAACAACTCTCACTTCGTTATCAACCAACCTTGGTGCAATGGCAAAAATATCATGCTGCAAACAATATTCTATGTCTGCGTGATAACCAACTTTACTTAAGTTTTGAAAAGACCTCGTTTGTAACAACAAATCCTGGTGCTCAGACTGAGTTTGACTTGCAATTTTCATCAATGCATAAGCAAAATCATTTAAGATAATATAAGAGTTTTTCCGGAGTTTATTCAATATAACCCCTGCGCAAAATGCATCATCAAGAGAAAACTGCTTTGCAGTACCAGCACAAACAACCACAACATCTTTATTTAGTTTGATGAGCGTTCTTACAGTTGCACACACATTGAGAAAACTCGAGATATAAACGTCTTCTCTACACCCCAAACACCTAATAGCTAGCGTCCCATTAGTCGTCGTTAATATTACCACTTTATCAGCGACTCTATCTGCCCCATAATGTTGGGGAGAATTACCCAAATCAAAGCCTTCTATCGGCGTCATATTCCGCTCTCCACCCAATATACAATTCTCACGCCCCAATCTATTTGCAAGCTCTAACGCTTCATCAATCTCTATTACTGGAATAACTGATTTCGCGCCATTTGCTAACGCAGTAACAATGACCGATGTAGCCCTCAACACATCAATAACCACCACGGCTTTGCCACGAAGTTCTAATGGGTTAATTTCTCCAACATGAGGTACAACGCTGACTTTCATAATTACTTCCTGTTATTGCATCACGATATCAATCAAGGCCGGCATCTGCTCAGATTCGATATAGGTAATCGCCTGTTCAATGATTGCTTTGATATCAGTAAGCTGGTAAATCGTTGGATATGATTTAACGCCATACGAGGCAGCTAATGCTGGAAAATCAACATGAGGATTATTCAGCTCAGTACCACTCGCGATGTCTGCTTGTTGATGCCCACGCATTTGTGCAATATTGATTGCATGCTCACGGCTATTATTGTAAGCGCGATTATTCATAACAATGGTGAGCAAAGGCACTTTGTGGTGAGCGGCAGTCCATAGCGCACTCGGCGTAAATAACAAGTCACCATCGGCTTGTAGATTAATACACAACTTGCCACTACCTTTATAGGCCAAGGCCGCTCCGATTGAGGCACCCAAACCATAACCAAGTCCAGCACCACCACTTGAGCCGATATGACAGCCTGCTTTAGACAAACCCCACAACTTTGTTACCCAAGCTGCAATTGGCAGGCTCGAGTTATTCGTTAACATCCAATCTTTACCTTCAACAGCATCAGCAATTTCTTTTATCACCGCTGGCACAGCTAAGGGTGACTCCTGCTGGCTTGCAATTGCTTCTGATTGCCAACGTTCGCGTAACGCCAAATGCATATTTCGTACAAATTCGCGGCGTGGAGTTATGACTGTGTTTTGTATTGCTAAGTGTTCTTCATCTAAGGCTTGATTGAGTTTAGCAAGGCTTAATGCGCAATCAGCTGCGACCTGCTGATCGAGTCGCATTAGTTTCTGATAATCTGCAGCCCAACTGCTTGTTAAGTGATGTGACATAGTAATGTGTACTAAAGGCACATCCTCACTGACAACATACTCATAGTCTCCATCTACATTCTTAACATGTAAGGCCCCATATAAATCTTGAACATCAAGCGCTAAGACCATATCTATTTGGCTAAAGAATTCTTTATCAACATCAGTCAAACACAAAGGATGCGTATTTGGAAAGTTATAATGCCCGTGTCGATCGATCACAGGAATAGCCAACTTTTCAGCTAACTTAATTAGCTCGCTAACTGCTTGTGGATTGCGCCCCATATAGTCTGCAATAATAACTGGCATTTTTGCATTTATTAATAAAGCTACTACACGCTCTAAATCCTCATCGTTAATTTGTGGCAATGCTGGGGGAGCAAAAGCATTGTCAACGAGTGTTATTGCTGCATCGTTTATTGGCAATTCTTGAAAGCTCGCATCAACGCCAACATAAACTGGCGCCTTGGGTTCACTGTCGGCTAACTGACAAGCTCGATGCAATGACTCTGGTATGCTCGCCAAAGAAAAAGGCTGATCATGCCACTTTACAAAGTCTTGAATTACACTAACCTGGTGATTGGAGGTATGAATCCAATCTATCCAAGGGCGACGCCGTTCACTAGCTAGAGGACCAACACCACCTATCACTATAACAGGCACTCGATCACACCAAGCATTAAAGACAGCCATACTGGCATGCTGCAATCCAACATTGCTGTGCACAAGAACAGCCATATACTTCCCAGTAGCCTTTGCATAACCATGAGCAATTGCTACCGAAATCTCTTCATGACAACAGACAATAAGTTCCGGACTCTCTCCCTGCTTCGTATTAACAATTGAATCATGAATGCCACGGAAAGTTGCGCCAGGGTTACAAGCAACGTAATCAATACCATGTTGTTTTAACAAAGCGACGATTAAATCTGAACCATAACTATTTTCGTTTAGTGCAATGTTTTTTGCCATTTGCCATCACTCCATTTAAGACTTTTTTGCACATAACGCTTAAGGTTAGGGCTAACGTTAATACCTAAACCTGTTCCTTGCGGAAGATAAGCAAGATTTGTCATTCTATCAATAACAGGTATTGGATTAACGATATAATTATCTTTAAAGAACCTATCAATTTGACCCCCCTCAAAGGTAATATAGTGATTCACAGCCGCCGCCAAATGACGACCTGCTGCAACCAATGGTCCCGATTCTGCGACCTGTGCGCCTATCTGGTAAGCAAGATCATGTTGCTTTGCGATTTCAATTAAACGTAGTGAACGTACAATACCACCACATTTTGAAATACGAATATTAAAAGCATCACAGGCGTGTGAACGGATTGCTGTATAAGCGTCGCTAACAGTACACAGAGATTCATCTAACATAATCTTGGCGCCTGTTTTCCGCCGTAACTCACTGTACTCAGCAAAAGCTCCTTTATGCAGAGGCTCTTCATAATAGTCAACATTATAAGGAGAAAAAGCTTGCACCATCGCCAGTGCTTGTTCAAGTGACCAAGCCATATTGGCATCAACTGATAGCTTAACGTGCCAGCCTAAAACAGCACGCAACGTATTCAGTCGTTCGATACTATCAGCCAGGTCATTACCCACCTTAACCTTAATATAATGAAAAGGCCCTCGTGTCTTTAGAAAATCATGCACAGACATACTCAAGTCTAAAACTTGACTAGTGGTAAAAGTCTCTTTTCTTTTGCTAGAACGCTTTAACCCCCAGGGTAACAAGTAGCTGCGAATTAGACTTTCCGTTGACCTATTAAAATGCTTACCGAGCAAGTCCAATAGCGCAAGCTCCAACAAGCAAATTGCGTTTAACGCATTATTATCCAACAACTCATCGAGCATTTCTAAACTTTTCAAACCGAGCAGAGCCGTATCTAAATCATCAATATCAATACGCCGCAACATATCGTCGATATTCAGATGCTCAAGCACTGAGAACACACTTTCAACGGTTTCCCCTGTCACATATTGACGTGGCACACACTCACCTACTCCAGTCAAACCATTGTGTTTTAGTAACAACAACGCATTATCGGTTTTCTTGCGCATCACTTCTGAATGGCCAAATGCTTGCTGCATCGGCAAAGACAAATGGTACAACTTAGCTCGCATCGCTCCCCCTACCCATTACTTTTGATAAAGCGCACCAACCAATCCATCAGCTTATAGCGTTGGCTTGTAAACCATAGATAGTGCTTGTCTGCAGCAAACTCCTGCTGCACCCCATTACCAGCAGTTAACTGTTTAAATGTAATTAGCGCATTTTCTGTATCAACTATAGGGTCGTGCCTTGGATAAACAAAAGCACTAGGCACATGAGCAATTACCCCCTGCTGATTCCAATAGAGATTTTCCACTTCTAATAAAACAGCATAAGCTCGCTGGGTAATGTAACGCAGACAACGTGAATCATTGCGCATCATATGTAAAAACTCAGGTCTATCAGTCATATCATAATCTGACAAGTTGATTGGCACAGCATTCTGTGATTTTTCTTGCATGCGCCGAAGATACTCTGCTTCAGACAATTGCTGATGACGACGACCTAAGCCAGAGGCACAAAAAATAAGTTGATCGTATGCTTGTTGAAAACCATCCCAGCAAAGCAAGCCCGCTAATATTGTGCCTCCTAAGCTTTGACCGAGTAGCGTCAATGGCAGTGATGGATGGCGTTCCTTAATATACTGTAAAGCACATCCATAATCTTCCATCAACATTTCAGTACTAGGAATATCACCTGGAATACCGTCGCTTAAGCCCGAACCGTGCCTATCTAAAATATATACCGCAATACCCTTCGAAGCAAAATAATAGCTACTCTCAGCAGACCAGGCTGCATGACTTTGTAAACCGTGAATATAAAACAAAGCATATTCAACTTTATCAGGCACCCAACTGTGTAGAGCTAAACGCGCCTGCTCTGTTTTTAAATACTTCAAATGCTTATAGATCAGCGGCTTTTTTTCCATTAATAGCGGTCTTGCGGATGAGCGCTGACTAATGAAATGATTACGCACGGCAACCATCACTACATTCCTAGCTCAAGTACTTCATTAAACACGTCATCATTTGCTTGCATTGGTTTATATTTGTATTGAATAGCATTCGCTGATGCTTTTTTTGCATCCAAAAACTTATCGATAGTGCCTACTTTCACTGGATACAACTTTGCACCATCTAAACGTTCACTACTACGCTTACTGGCATATTCTTCATTGTAGCTACGTAATAATCCATCAATTGTTCGTTCTAGGCGACGCACATAAGTATTGCTCATATTCTTCTCCTCAATCTCTAGCATAAATTTATAGTAAGGTTTATCATCCCAAACAGGGCTGCACATAAACATGCCACTATTTAACGTGAACTGCTTAGCCACATCTTCCATCGCCATAAGCACTTGTGGCTCAGTTAGTTTTTCTCCAGTAAAAGAGTAATACGTTCCTTGCCGACGCGAAAATTCGATACGCGGAACGCCATTGTAAAATCCCGTGACTTTATAAATATCACCTACAGCATAACGACACATGCCATTAGCTTGCGACATTATCAAATGGTACTCCTTACCTTCTTCTAACTCATGAAATAGCAAGGCATCCACACCTTGTTCGCTTGCAATAACCGCATCGAGGTCTTCGCTTGCCGGTAAAAACTCATAAAAGCCTTGATTTATCGCCAGTGGCCCTGTCACGAAATGTGCATCAACCGGCAAAGTCACAATACCTTCTGTGCCACAAGTCATAAATGGTAGGATTTTAGTGTCCGGAAAAAGCTTCTCTAGCTTGGGGATATAAAGTCTTGCCGTTGCAGAAGTCCAGCACGAAATCATTTTTAAATTTGGCCACAAATCTTTTAAGCTAACCTCATCATCATCAAGCAGACGCCCGATTTGTTCTGCAAGTTCAACATTAGGGACAAATATTTTTTTACCAAACAAAGTGCCATCATGAATATCCAGAACCAACCTATCACGACTTTTTATTAGGTGTTGATGCAAAGCAATTAGCGTACTTGGATTAATTGTGGTGATACAATGCAAATCACGTTCGATAAAATAGCGTAGCCGCGTATACATTCGTGCTTCATAACCTGGAGTTACATCTGGTCCAAACCAAGGCGCATTATGCCAGGGCGTATGCCAATCGTGCTCATTAATAATTGGTTCACGGTTGGTAATGCCTTGATAAGGAATACCATCGAGCATCTCCGTTGCAGGCTCTCGTACCGTTTGGATATCTAATGTCGCATACGGATGCGCAAGCATTCCTGGGATTTCTCGCAAGTAATTTGCCCACAACACACCTAAGGCTGGCACTCGATAATTTGCCATCCAGTGTTTCGTATAGGGAATTTTTTTAGAATTACCCGTTGACCCACTTGTTCTTAGCCAACGTGCAATCGGGCTGCTAGTAAGCACGCCACCCTTTTGACTGACTTCTTGATCAATCCATGGTTGAAATTGGTCATAGCTTTTGATTGGCACTTGCTGCTGAAAATCAATAATACTACTAACAGAGCTAATACCATATTGCTTACCAAGCCCAGTGTTTTCAACTTGATTCACTATATCATCCAAAACAGTCTGCTGTGCACGCATCGGATATTGCAAACTTGCGAGATATTGCTTACGTGCATTGTCACAATACGCCTGAAACTGTTGACAATCGTTAGTCCAATTATGATGCCAATTTGGCATGATTATAACCCTCTTGCTAAATCTTACGTTCTAATTGCTATTTGCTGCAGCACGATAGATATCTTGTGTTTGAAAACAATTAATATTTCTCATCACATCACTTGCTCGGAATACTTGTTCAGTAGCGCATGTGTTTGGTAAAGCTAGTGTCGGCTCTTTAGTACTGACTGAGATAGCCTCTGGCAGATACCGTTGTATATGCTCAACCACATTACGTGCTTGCTTCACCCGTTCCTCTAATTCCGTTACACTCGGTAAATGATTTTGAAATGGCTGAGAAATCGGCCCACATTTAAAATAAACGGGCGCGGCATAACGAATAATATTGGGGACATCATAAGTGCGTAATAAACCACCGGCTTCCTTTGCGGTATCACTGAATACATCTAATGGCGCATCGATAACATCACGAAACGTTTTAATCATAGCAACATCAAGATCAGGAATGATATTGATGGTATCCGCTCCTTGTTCTTCTAACAGTTTCGCAGATAAAGGATTAGCACAGCCAGCATGCACCGAATATTTTAGAATAATGTTATTGGGCAACTCTTGTTGTGCACGCATTTTGTTCAACAGCATCAAAAGGCCTTCATCATAGATAAGAAAACCTCTCACGCCTAATGCCAATGCGCGCTTTACATCTTCTACTGCATGAACCACATTTTCCATGCCTCGCAAACGATACCCCACACGCTTACCATTTGCTGAATGCACAAAACTGCCATTATCACTAATTGCACGTGGACCTATCGACAACAACAAGCCAATTTGCTCATCGGCGCACATCGCTACCATTTGCTGAATTTCCGCATCGGGTAAACGCATAATTCCACGGCATTCAATCACACGATCGACTTTAACTCTATATCGTTTAGCTAACTTCAGTGCTTGTGAAAGAATCTGTGGATTATTCATGCTCGATAGTTCAATACCATAATGGCTGCCGTCACTAAAGGTTTGAGCAAATTGCTTATCCACAACGTTGTCACTGCTCGGTAATCCAAGCCGCTCTAGGCTATCTCGAGTTTCAGCAAACATTTTTTTATCCAGTATCATTTCAGTGTCCTCTTTGTCATAAACTTCGCTCTGCATTAGACACGCACATCTTATCCTTAAAATTTCCAATGTCAACACTTTAAGAATTTTTTAATTCCCAATAAAATATCGAAAAAAGCCCGACCCATTAACTTTAATTGACTGATTTTTAATAACTTTAAATTATTTAACCAAACGGGGGTTTACGAGTGCCCAATATTATTTCGAATTGAGATTCGCAAAAAAAGAGGTACTTGATTGTTTTTAAACATTATTTCTGAAAAAAGGCCAAAATCATCAATTTCACAATTTTCTTTGTTTTTTTATAAAATTTATTCTTTTTATGTTTTTTCATGTATAATAGTGAACATCGTGGTGACAAAAGTGTTTAAATTATTCTCTGGAGAGATTTCTATGACGAACAGTGTCCTCGAAATGCCAAACTTGGCTCAACCCACCAAACTCGCAAGCAATATCCGTGAGTTAATGCGCCTACGCGGTGGGCTTACCGAAGCCAAAGTCTCGCGACAAACAGGTACCCCACAACCTACCTTACATAAGATCCTAACCGGCCAAACTGCGGATCCACGTTTGTCTACCATCAAACAATTAGCCGAATTTTTCGATCTGACACTTGACCAGCTCATGACTGGGGATATCCATAACCAGCAACAACAAACAAATACACACCATATCCCACTTGTCGACTGGGCTTTCCCGCTTAAAGGCAACGATGCATTTGCTGAATTAACTGCGCGTAATTGGGATGGCTGGATTGTGACAGATTGCAATGCAACAAATACATTTGCCTTACGCAGTAAACCCTCGATGGAACCACGCTTTCCACGTGGCAGTCTTTTAGTAATTTCACCCGATATCACGCCTAAAGATGGCGACTTAGTGTTGGTGCACTATGCCAATACTGGCGAAGCTACCTTGCGCGAGTTACTGAGCGATGGTCCTTCGCAATACCTACTATCACTCGTATCCTCTGACGATCAAGACAAGCTGGATGAATCTACCCAAGTTTTGGGGGTTCTCGTGCAATCGAAATTTACTTACCATAGCGAGTGAAGAAACACCGGTAAGGATGCCCATATGACGTTACGCCAAGTCTTCACACACATAACAAATATATACCACAATTTATTTGCACAGTTGTGTAACCGTCACTGCGAAAAATATGAAATTGTCGAATACAATATGCCAACCCAAATTGTCACGATAAAATTACGTGGCAAACTCGCTATCATAAAAATTCGTTTTGCTGAGGCTATTAATGACATTTCTATTTTAAGGAATCTATCAGCCATTGACGCCTGCTGGATTGGCGCTTGCTACGGACGCTTGCTCAGGCGCGAGCAACTTTCAGGTGGTAGTTTAAAAGTCGCGCGCAAAAACTGCTTCATGCTGACCAAGTGCCGCGGCATTTACCAAATTGTTTCGCAAGATAGAGATGGCAAAATCGGTTTCGTCAATAAGAAAAATAACCGTTATTTTTCGCAGCCTGCATTAGACATTGCACAGGATAAAGCACTTATCACTCGCTTTGATCCTACGCAAGCTTGTTATTTAGGAATATTGGCTGGCATTGCTCTAGAAACTCAAAAACAACGCACTCATACTAGTGTCAACACAGTCGAAGCTACTCATAACAACGAAGACATCACAACAAGCAAATCACTGAAAGTCCCACATCTCCGTTTAGTGAAGTAAACTATCGTTATAAAGGCCGCAGCTATACTCATGTCACAAATGAGAATACCTGACCCCGCATCACTAGCTTTTTATAAAGAGGCTCGCAAACGAAACTCTAACCCAGTAAGAAATGCTAGCCTTGAGCACAAAGCATACGTTAAAATACTCAAAATGTGCTTGGATATAAGCTTGTGATGAAGAGAAACGATAATAGTGAAGCTGTTAATTTCCATCAGGATAAATACCGTCCATATAATTGTTGTAGAATATTACGAATCTAAAGTAAGCTTAACAAAATACAATTTTTTAACTCGTAGAGGCCGCCCCCTTGTCAATCGATATTCAAAAAATAGCCGAAATCAGCAATATTTCCGAGATATCCGGCGAAACGTTTAATAGTCTAATTTCTAGTGGCGTAGCATTTGTTAAAATACCGCAAAATGTAATCGCTGACTTGAAAGAGCTCAAGAGCACAGGCAAAAAATATTTTTCTCGGGATCAAGCGACTAAAAATAATAACTCATTGACGCCTGAAAAACGAAAAGGTTATTTAAACCAAAATCAACGAAATGCGATCAGCGTTTTTGGAATTCCATGATCAGCTTCATGAAATTCTTTGATCAAGTTCGTGGTAATACGCATCGCCAGATAAATCACTTTCATAGCAGACTCATCACTGGGAAACAACTTTCGGGTTTTCACCGATTTTCGAATAACACTGTTCAGTGATTCAATGGCATTCGTCGTATAAATCACTTTACGAATGTCCGGCGGAAAACCAAAGAACGTGATTAAGTTGGGCCAGTGCGCACGCCAGGACTTGCTAATTTGCGGGTATTTATCATCCCAGGTGTTGGCGAATTTATCCAGCTCAGCTAACGCTTCTGATTCAGTGGCAGATCGATAGATTTTTTTTAAATCGCTCGTGAGCGCTTTGTAGTCTTTCCAAGAGACGTATTTCAGTGAATTCCTGACCATGTGAATAATGCACAATTGCACTTTGGCCGCAGGATACACGGTATTAATGGCATCTGGAAATCCACTCAAGCCATCCACACAGGCTACTAACACTTGCTCAACACCACGGTTTTTAAGCTCTGTTAACACGTGCAACCAAAACTTAGCGCCTTCGTTTTCCGATAACCACAGCCCTAACAATTCTTTGTGGCCATCCAGATTAATGCCAAGGGCAAGACAAATGGATTTATTAATCACGCGTTTATCTTGGCGGATTTTAATCACGATACAGTCTAAGTACACAATCGGGTATACCGCATCCAGTGGGCGGTGTTGACACTCGATGACTTGCTCCATCACGGCATTCGTGACTTTAGAGACCAAGCCAGGCGATACGTCAACGCCGTACATCTCTTGAAATGCGGCGCAGATATCACGTGTGCTCATCCCCTTGGCATACAGTGATAGTATCTGCTCATCCATCCCGGTAATGCGGGTTTGCCCTTTCGCAATCAGTTGCGGTTCAAACGTCGATGCACGATCACGCGGTGTATTGATGACTACTTCGCCGTGCGAACCTTTAACCGTTTTAGGTGTAGAACCGTTACGACTATTGCCACTGTTACGGCCTTTTAATTCGTGAGGGCGGTAGCCTAAATGCTCATCCAGCTCCGCATTCAGGGCTGCTTCAACCGTTAATTTCGTTAATTCTGCGCTCAGCACACTTAAATCATCGGCTG
>JAJFKG010000034.1 GCA_021773335.1 Gammaproteobacteria bacterium | reverse complement strand
CGGGCGCTACGCGCCCGACAAATAAAGGAACGGACGCTGGAGCGTCCGTGAGTGTAAGGTCCCAACCCTAGAGGGTCGGGACCAGTCTGAGTGTTTGACGTCCCAACCCACAGGGTCGGGACGAGGTAGGCTCTACTGTCTTTGCTCCAAGCCCAGAGGTAGCCCGGATAAGTTGCGTAGCAACGCCATCCGGGAACAGCAATGGCAAACACTCTTCCCGGATGACGCGCGTGCCGCGCTTATCCGGGCTACCAGTGTGGCAGTAATAGGATAACTATCGATACCTCATCTCGGGTGGGACGAGCTTGCGGAGATTTTCCTCAGCCCCAACGAAAATCGGGAGGTGAATATTCAACCTCCCGATCTTGTTAGTTTAAGCCTTTATAGTGACTTATGCTGCTGGAGCCGGTGGCGTCCAGGTATTTGCTGGCGAGCCAAGCTGATTCTCTGGCGCAGCAGCTTTTTGAGCTGCAGCCGCTTGAGATTTTGCTTGCGCCGCTTTATAACTGTCTTGTGTATCTGCATTAAACATCGACGCTAAAGCACCCATTGTGGAGTCAAACATACGCTCAGATGCATGTTGTTGTTCCGGCGTAAGCGCCCTCTTAGTAGCAGCTTCTTCCACTTGTAGCGTTAAATCTTGTTTATTGGCAATGAAAGCGCCCCAGTTAACACTAGGCACATCAGGTTTAGGTGTAGGAGCCTGGGTATTCGCTGGGCGGGTATAGGTAACTGCGCCTGGCGTAGCACGCTGCGCCGACACTTGCTCCAATTGAGCTTGCTGAGTCAGAGTGGGTTTAGGTGGCGTAAATGTAGGCACTTGGTTTGGGTGCAGCAACATGTTCGCAACTTTCGTATGCGAAGATGTAGACTGAACTTCTTTAGCGTTAGCCTTGCCTTTTGCCTGCTTATCTTGAGCTTTTTTGAAAAAACCAGCCATTTGGACCCCCAATACACTCTTAATTGAAAAAAACTAAAAATGCGTTTTATTAAAACTTTGCTCGTTTTGTTATTCGGATTTTGCGAGGATTACTTTGAAGTCTAGCAGAGAAATCTTAAGTAAGCCTTAACAAAACAACGCTCTTTGCGGCATCTATGCCTGCTCGAGCTTGCCGAAAACTGTCCATTTTTCCGACAACCAAACGCATTCTACGCCCAACACAAGGCGATGTAAAGCCTTTTATTGGTTTTTTAATCGCCTATGAGAAATATTGTAGTCTAGAATCAATAAGTTGCAAGTGGGTCAAATTGGCTATTGTCTGGGCTAGCCTCTAAGCCCCCATAAGCGTATGATTGGCTCTCTTTTGTGGCTCTGCTTTGGGAACCACGGATGGCATTGCAAAAGTTACTAACTGTAGCCTTGATAAGCCCCGTAGGGGCGCATCAAGGAGCAGGGTTTGCTAATACATTCCCTTGATGCGCGCCGCTGGCGCTTATCAAGGCTACATCCGGGCTTGACCCAAAGACAGTAGTCTACAACTACAACAACACCAAATTATTATGATGAAAGCTAACTTCCACACTATTTTACGCCGCAGCATCACCACCCTACTCTGCGGGTTTATATTTTTGATATCAACGAGTTATGCTGTAGACAATAAGCCTACGAATCCCGCATATCAAGATTGGTATCAAGTCGAAGTCATTATTTTTGCGCATATAACGCCACAAGCCTACGTCTCAGAGGCATGGCCACAGATCATGCCGCCAAAGAATTTTCCTGGTGCGTTGCAATTAACCTCAGCGACGCAAACCGATAGCACCGCCGATACGGTTGCAAATAGCAGTAGCACTTCAGCACCTGTCGCCTTTCGAATGTTGCCTGCCAAAGATTTTGTCTTAGATAAGCAAGCCAAAGCCCTGGCTGGCAAAAATGGTTACGAAATCCTCATACACACCGCTTGGCGCCAGCCACTCAAAAAAGGGACAAAAGCCAGCACCATCCATTTATTTGGTGGCGATGATTACACCGATAGCACGAGCTATCCGCCGCAATTAATGTGGCAAATCGATGGGACCCTGCGCCTAAAACGCCGGCATTTTATCGACGCAAATACAGATCTATACCTCAATGAACCGGTGACCGACCTGCCTGAAGATGCGAATCAAAGCCACTTTAGTTTTGGCTCCAGCCCTAATTTCGCACATTTCCGTCTCAAAGAATCACAACGCATGCAACGTGATGAAATACATTATTTTGATCATCCTTTATTTGGCATGCTGGTGATGATTACGCCTTATAAGTGATGATAATTGAACTATATTTAGAGATATAAAGTTTCAACGTCGTCAGGTATAACTCATGAGGCAAGCTATTATTGGCATTACATCCTATGGGCCTTTGGAAGATGATCACTTCTTCTCCCCTGCTCATTACGTGAATGCTATACGCCGCGCCAATGGTTTGCCAATCTTGATTCCCCCAGGTTATGACGAAGCTATTGATTATTTCAACTTGATCGATGGTCTATTACTAACCGGCGGTGGCGACATAAATCCAACGTACTACAACGGCGTACATCACGAAACAATTTATAATGTTGATCCTGATCGTGATACCAGTGAAATCGCACTTGCCAAGCTTGCTATTAAGCATCAAAAACCGACCTTTGGGATCTGCCGAGGAGCCCAATTAATAAACGTAATTGAAGGCGGAAGCTTGCACGAACATATCCCCGATGTTGTTGGCGAAGCAATCCACCATCGCCTGCCCCCGCGCGAGCCAACACCGCATAAAATTATCGTACATCCTAACACCAGCTTAGCAACAATTGTTCAACAGACCGATTTCGAAGCCCAGTCTTGGCATCACCAATCCATCAACAAGCTCGCCTCGAGCTTGATTGCTAATGCACAAGCACCCGATGGTATCGTCGAAGGCGTAGAGATGCCCACACATCGTTGGCTCGTGTGCGTACAATGGCATCCGGAATTGGACGCTGAGACAAATCCCTTACAGCAGCGCTTATTCGACGCCTTTGTCCTTGCCGCCGCCAACGCCCATTGTTCAACCTAAAAATATTACCCACACAGCAACCTTTTAGCTTAAATTTTGCTTACAGAATTAATTAGATGGAGCGCTACGAGAAATTGTTTGGCAATTTAATAGCGAGGTGTTATCTTGCCCTCCCCAACCACCGAATGGTAGTGAGGGAAACTGACAATGAATCGAAAAATTATAATCACAGGTGCTGCGCGCGGTATAGGCGCAGCCACAACAAAACGACTGAGCCAGCAAGGGCACGACTTATTTGTTGTCGCTAGTCGCGCAGAATCATTTCTTGAAAATCCCGATTTCAATGATATCGCTTGCCCTCAATTCGCCGCCAACTTTGCTGAACTGGATGCGATTGATGAATTGGTCGCAACCATCAAGTGCCATACGAATACTATGGATGTCGTGATAAACAATCTTGGGACTTACAGTGAAAACGTGTTACTCGATGTACCACGCACAGATTTTAGTTACATCATGGATGTAAATTTTCGTGGTCCAGCCTATTTTACGCAGCAAATCTTACCGTTGTTAAAAAATAGCCCACATGGGCAAATCATTAATATCTGCTCTATTGCCACTGAGGCACCGTCTGCTAACACTGCTGTTTATTCAGCCAGCAAGGCAGCATTAAGTAATTTCTCAAAAGCATTGCGTAAGGAAGTCAATCCACAGGGAATACGTGTAACAACCATCCACCCCGCAGGCGTGAATACTTGGAATGATCCCAATCCACACGGCTTATTACACGCTGATGATATGGCAAAATTGGTGAGTTTCATCGTCAACACCGAAGCACATTGTCAGATTGACAGTGTCACTTTGAGTGCTTGTTAGTTGCAAAGACTTATAATGGCTCTATAGACAAATGAAAACCCAATGCACCAAGTACTAAACCTAGGGTTTTTAAGCGCGGATTTCCCTTCCCGGATAAGGTACGATAAAGTGTTTCGCGATTTAGTTGTGTTTTTTCAGCTAAAGCAGCAATACCACCCTGTGCTTGCGCGACATTGCGCAACGCGAGTAATAAAACCGCAACTTCACCCGCTTGTTGATACTCATCAAGCGCAACTTGTAAGTAAGCAGCGGCCTCTCGCTTATCTTGTAAAGTTTTGTCTAGCCATTCATTATAATCGATGCTAGTGGCCGCTGATTTCTTTTTACGTCTAATGATCATCATTCGACTCCTGATAAGTTCGCCAATAAATAAGGGCCTTTTTAATATCACGTTTTTGCGTCGATTTGTTGCCACCCGCTAAAAGTAAAATGATCTTACCACGCACTTCAGCAAAATAAATTCGATATCCTGGCCCTGCATGTAAACGCAATTCATACACGCCCTGTTTTATACGTTTCACATCGGATTTAAGACCTAATTGCAGTCGATCGATACGATTTTTAATTTTGGCACGCACCCAACCATTATTGATTGAATCAAACCACTTTTTAAAAGGAACACTGCCTTTTGCTGTACGATAGATTTTTATTGTTTTTTTCAATACATGCCACCTCCTCTATTGTAGCCGAAAGGCTACAAAGCGCAAGTAAAATTTTAGCAAGAAGATAACATATTGCAGTTAAGACAGATGTAAGCGATTGACGTTTTAAAAACAATAAATGTTATTCGCTTGACAGTGTCACTTTGAGTGCTTGTTAGTGGGGACACCACGCTAAGCGTTAGCCTGAAGTCCCTAGAACAGCAGTCGTGTGAACATCCGCGGCGGCTTGCACAGTGGCATCTGTATCACGACTTGATGATGGTGCGCTTTG
This sequence comes from Gammaproteobacteria bacterium, assembly GCA_021773335.1. GTDB lineage: Bacteria > Pseudomonadota > Gammaproteobacteria > JAJFKG01 > JAJFKG01 > JAJFKG01. Next base: position 36,152 of record JAJFKG010000034.1, on the reverse strand, counting down.
CGTGCTTGGGGTTGTTGCTGCATGCATTGCGCTTGGCGGTGGTGGTGGCGCACTTGTCGCTGCCAACACGGTACTTGATTCAGTCGCCGCTGCAGTACTGGTGCTTGCAGTGCTAGTTGCAGTTACGGCTTCTTCAGTTGCAGCCTCTTCACTTGCAGCTTCTTCACTTGCAGCTTCTTCACTTGCTGTTGTCGCTGCTTCAGGTTGCTCACCAGGAACAGGAAGATCTTTCAAGCTTTTGTTACGTACCACAACGTCTAATCTAAGTTTCTCGTTCAATTTTGCAAATAGGCTCTTATACTCGCCCTTGCCTTGCAACCTATCATTAGCTTTATCTCGCCAACTCTTACTCTTTTCCTTTGCAATAAGCTCATTGTCTTTAGCAACTATCGCATCTATATTGCTAAGGTGATAGCCTTTTTTACCCAAGCCTTCAATCAACTGAGACAATGCTTCACGACCTTTTTTGCTGCCCATCATTTCGTCAATGGTTTGTGCTGAAATAGACACATGATTATTGGTCAGCACACCGCTGTCTTCGGCTGCTTTGAGTGCTTCTAGCATGTTTTCAGCCGTGCGAGGAACAACAGACACTCGGTTGCCAGTGAATGTCAAACGACAACCGGGTTTGCTTATTACAAAAGAATCAGCTTGTTGTTCAGATAGTTTGTACTCCCAACCCGCATTTTCATTGTTATTTTGAAAGTCAAAGTAGTCAGACAAATTACTCTTGGCTGTTAAACTAGAAAAATTAGGCTGCGATGCGTCTGCTGCTGGAGTTTCCGTATCTGCTGCGGATGTCTGTGTAGCTGCGGTCACTTGCGCAGCGGCAGTGCTGTCAGTCGATGCTGGTTGACTTGCGTCAGGGATAGCATCGTCGCCAAAGCTTACTACCGCTTCATTGTCTTCAACTACACGCTCAGTAGTGGCAGCACGTTGGTGTTCACCAGCTTGTAAGGCAGTTTGCAACGCAGCATCATGTCGTTCACTTACTGCTTGTTCGCTTACTGCTTGTTCGCTTGCTGCTTGTTCGCTTGCACCAGCTCGTCGACGTGCTAACGCTTCTCGCAAAGCAGTCTCCAAGTCAACGCCGCCAGATGACGATTCTGGTGTCTGTCTTGTTTGTTCAGGATCTGGTAGCATTATCTTCTCTCTTACATTACGCTGCACATGCAGCCATAGGACCTAATGTTTCGGCTGCTTCAGCACCAAGCTCCATCTCTTCTCCACCTGAGACTGTAGGCGCCTCACCAAAGCCGCCTTTGCCTGCCTCACTGAGCATCGAACTCCGTGGTGCTGCAGTGTCATTTTGTTCATTCGCATTCGCACTCTCGCTTTTCACATCAGAATCAGAAGGCGCTTCTTTGCCTATACTAGCAACCGATTCAACAAAGCCAGTCGTGTTTTCAACGATACCCTCAAGTGCTTCACCCGCGGCTTCATTATCGGTGCTTTGATCGTTTTCCTCAGCCGCTTCTGCTGTTGCTTGCGCATCGTCATCATCATCTTTAAGCGAAGAACCTGGTTTGGGTGCAGCTATATGTTTAGCTCTCTGAGCGGGCTCATCACCAGCCCCTAACGATGCAGAAGCAAGGCTCTTAGCAAGGTTAGCAAGATTGTCTACCATTTTTGCTAATGCTTCGTCACCCTCATCGTTTTGTTCACGCTCTTGGGGTGACAGCTCATCTTGCACGCCCTGATCACCATCATCACCGCCAGCTTCATGAGATCGCTCATCTGCATCTAAACTGACAGTTTGGTCTTTAGCAGTGCTTGTATCGACTTCGGCCATAATATTCTCTATGATATTTAATTAGTTAGCTCTTTGAATTAAGGTAAAGAGCACAAATTCGTAATGGTTATTTTACGCCTGGAAACTTAAGAAAAAATTAACAAACGCATGATATTTTAGATAAAAAACTGATTCTTTGCCCGACCTTGTGCGAGATCTCGCACAAGCATTTCAGCCATTTGCGGATAGGCAAGGAAATATTCGTTTGGTAAGATCTTGCTCACGATTTGCAGGAGCAATTCATTTCACGGATAGCCCGTCATGCACGGATACGCGGACAGGATTTCTTAAAGGATTTGGCTAAAGGAGTTAGCCACCCACAGGATGTGAACTCGCGGGACAAGGATGTCCCCTCTTCTTTCTTCATTCACTCTCAACATGCAGGGATAGTATCAGAGGTAACTGCCAAGGATGGCAGTTTTTTTTGCCCGAGAAAAACACTACGATGGTTATGGCTCTGGCTGCGATTGTTGTTGTTGTTGTTGTGACTGTGATTGTGATCCCCCACCATGATAAAACGCACTGTAACGATTATCTGTCACAGAATTACGTAAATCATTATTAAAGGCAGTTACCGTCGTGATGCTACTATCACCCAAGGCCGCAACTGCTTGATCTAATTCCGTTCTCAATGCCCTATTATTCGGCATATTAAGGATTGTTTCGAGATTGGGAATATAATAGCCAGGACTCGTCCCCACCTGATCAAGACCAAGCACGTGCCTAATGAGGTCTTTGAGCACGCTCGACTGAATCTTTTCAGGATTCAGGATTTCAACTTTTTCACCAGGCTGCAAACCACTTGCGCTCGCGAGCTGTAAAGCGTCTTTATATCCCGCTAAAGATTGATCGCTGGGATAAATGTCATTACTCTGGCATGTCAGTTTGTTTGTTCGAGTGCGCGGCCTTCCGTCACTTCCAGTAACAACATTGCCAGCGCTATCACGCACTACCCGCTTGACTTCAACGATCGTTTTACGTTCTCCATGCGGCCTACTTGTATTTGGCTCTTCAATCAGTTTCCATTCGCTACCATCACGGTGTTGTGACGCTTCACAAAAGTGTTTTAGTCGACGTACGGTATTTGGCGCGGTAAAACTCAGCTGACTAGGCAAGCGTACGCTACGCTGACGATCGGAGTTGTTTGGTGGGGTTTGAGCACTAATAACTTGTTGTGCTTGTCGTACTGCCGCTTCAACCACACTCAACGCTGTTTGGCATTGAGTTTTCGCCGTTTCGATCGCTTGTTTTTTTGCAGCTAATTGTGCTGCGAAATCAGCAGGCCTTGGTTGGGCATCAAGCAAGGTTCGATATTCATGGACTGCTGTTTGCAAAGCACTTATTTTTTGTTGCAGTGCTGTTTTTTTAGTTTGTGCTTCTGTGAGTGCTTGTTGGACTTCTTGGTTTTGTGACAAAGAGGCAGCGAGTTGTGATTCAAGTCCTGTTAAGGCACGTTCAATGCCAGCCAATTTAGATTGATAATCACGCAAGACACCACCTGCTTGTGTCAGATCAGCATACTTTTTAACGTAAGTTGAATCACCACCTGGGTACTTTGTAACCTCCGTGCATATGTTACTCATATCTAATGCGGGTATACCTAAGGCATATGCCTGCTCTAAAATCCGAGCAACATCCATTGCATGTAGTATCTGGCGATCAGCCGGGTTAGCTAAGGGATTTTTTTGTTCATACCTCGCCTTCGTGGTTTCCTCTTCACTGAGTTGACCTGGTGCTTGGCTTTCTCTATTTGGTCCGTAATAGTCAATTTGATTAGCCTTGATGAACTCAACAACTTTTACGATGTAGCCATTCGACAATACTATCGCACCGGGTGTGTCAACAAAGAGTTTCTCTCGACTAACTATATCTATCCGAGTATTCGGATAGGCTAGACTAAGTGCGACGAGCGCCTCATATACCTTTTCTTTAACCTGCTCTGGAGCAGCACCATCACCTGTTTGCTTAAGCTTACCAAGCAGCTTTGTTCTAATACCCGTCACAAACTCAAGCTGAGCTGAAGTCAGAGACTTACTACCAGTTAATGCTGCCACTAACTCATCTAGAATTTCGGTTATCGGTTTTTCTTCTGATTGACTAGCACCAGATGCTGGCGAAGCACTGTTTGTAGCTCCAATTAAAAGCCGAAGCCCTGTTACCTCTAATAACTGCTTTACCTTACTCAGTTCACGTATAATTGGTACGCGCTGCGCAGCCAGCTTTTCCCGTGCGGTGAGAACCAATTGTTCAATCTCCCGAACAGTTAAGTTAAGTGCATCAGTACCAGGTATAGTTAGTGCTGCAAATGTATCAACAGGATGCTCACGTCCCTCAATGACGTCAGCACCCACATGAGCCGTTAGAACGTTGATCAAACCATGCAATGTTCCGCTACTATTGCGACCTTCATAGGAAATGTCACAAACGCGTCCATCAGGCAGTGTGATAAAGCGAGAGTCGTGTGGGTTAGCAACAATACCGTCGCCACGCATTGCGGTAGGGACACTTGGCCTACTAAATTTACTTGAATCGAATGTATATGTATTCTTCGGCTGCAATTGCCCCAGAAAATCTAACACAAGATAGGCTGCTCGAGTTAAGCTAATAGCCGCTCCGTTTGAAGAGCTTCCGGCTTGAGCTTGTTCTAAGCGAGTAGTTGCACTTACACGCAACTCATCAATAGTAGTATCACCCAAAACTGCCGCTATACGACTTTGCGGTAACAACTCGTCTTTATAATCATCTTCTGCATCATCTATTAACTTCTCAGCTATAGCTTTTAATTTGTCTTTTAACTCATTGACAGCAGCTTTTTCCGGATTGCTGTTTTGCAGGTTATTGTGTGCAGTCTCCAGCAGAGTAACCACACGCTGAAGTTGATTATACAGGCGTAAAGCCGTAACTAAGCTTGGTTTCTGACCTAACTCTTGCGCTGAATATCTGTTCTGCGACTGATTGGTTTGGTCATTCGCACCTGCACCTGGTTGTGTTTGTCTAGGATTGAGATTAGTCCTGTTTATATCAGTCGCAACACACCGCGTGGTAATTGCATTATCAAGTGTTGGGTCTCCGCTTTGCGCCAGACGCTGACAATAAGCCTCATCAGCTTCATTAGGCTGGCGCTGCGGTGTTGCATTTGTTGATAGGCGTGGTTGAAGCGCTGTCAAGATAACATTTTTTGAAATCCCTCCAACATAGTCTTGAGTTAAAAGCGCATCTAGATTGGTTAATGCAGGGCGGGCTGCGTTTTGTATTGTTTGTGGGTTTAATAAAGCCGTTGCGATCTCTTGCACAGTATGTCCGATGACACCAGAGGCTTTCTTATCAATCGCACACTGGACAAATCTACGTTGCACTTCGTTAAAACTTGAAAACTCTGATGCTTCACTCCCACTCCTTAGTTTGGCAAATTCTTCTATCGCAGTAGTGATCAAAGCTAATTTGCCATCAGGAAGGACAATATAAGGCTCTAATTGTTGTGCCTCTGAGTTTTGTGCTTCTATGCAGGGAGAAACCGCCATTGGGTTTCTCCCAATGTCAAGGTAATCACCCCCACTTAAACCATCCGGAATCGAATCAGGATCCACAGTAGCATTAGCGGGATGCAATTCACCCAATAAAGCCAATGCATCATATAAAGCATAACCAACGGAACCATGCTCATCGGTTTGGCCAAGTACAGTTTTGTTTATTTCACCAAAACACTGACGAATTGCACCTCGTCTTGCAACAAGCGTTGTTCTATCGCCTTCTTGCGGATGGCGTTGTGCTTGTGCATTTTGCCAGGCTGTGCTGGCTAATTGGGCGTTAAGTTCAGTATTTGCTTCTTGGGTACCAGCAGCGAGCCGAGCACGCAACGCTAGTAGATCTTCACGCAAGGACTCAATCTGGTTTTTTAGAGCTGCGTGTTCCTGCTGTGCAAGTGCGGACAACTGCAAGACTTGCTCAAGCCTCGCCGCTATCGGTGTAATTCTGTGGTCTATGACCTCTTGTTTAGTAAACACTGAGTACTCACCGCCTTTAGTCGTTTCATTACGCTCATGTAAAAACAACGCCAGCCTCTGTCAGCCGGCCATTTGCCCATCTGCTTAAATAAATTAAAAATCAAGGTATTATAACCGAAGCATATTCTAACCAAGAGAGCTTAAGATATCCTTAAGTAAACCAAACTGTTTTTGCTAGTTGGTGCTGGAGCCACGAGACCTTAGGTTTTGGCTTCACGCTCAGAACCATCTATAATCAATGAGTTATGTTATTTTCTTAGAAAAATTCTAACTCATGACTCTCTGCATCTGCAGGAGTCTAACAAGCACAGAGATTAAGCCCTAATAGCCATTAACACACGAACAGCAAACGAACTTTTCTCAGCAAAATGGGACACTTCAACTAAAAAGATTTACTGCACAAAATACAAACAGAAAAAAACCCTTTTTTAGCCACTTGAAAATTTCATATAAATTAGGCAATTACCACCAGATCGGTTCATTAGATACGCAAAAATTAATTTTCTTGTGCGAGATCTCTCACAAATCTTTGAGATATAACCTACATCGGTTTAAACGATGATTTGGTAGCATCCTGACCAGGATTGAGGTAGCCGCCAAGCTTGCATCAAACACACGGCTACACCGTTCTTACCTAAACTGGCTATCACTGCTCGTAACACCAGTAAGAACAAGCCCTCCACAGGAATGTGATCTTTCAGACACGGTCGTCTCAGCATAACAAACTTTAACTTCTGGCAAGTTGCTAGCGAAGCTTAATGCGCAAGCACATAACCCTTGGATTATTTAGGAGACAGTTAACATGGCATGGCAAGACGATATTAAGGCAAAAATTTGTAATGGGGCGTTAACAGTTGCTGATGTACGTAATTTAGGGGAAGATCAGCCTCATCTTCTTCGACACCGTCGGTAATACCAATAACTTCGCCACCTAGGCTTGAAATTGAAACGCCACCGAGCGATAGCGATGAGGATACGGCATCTAGTGATGATGAAACAGCACTGAATGGCCAGGCATCACGTAGTAGCGGTTCCACTGATATTGCTGATGGTGCACCAACGTGTTGTATTCAATAAGTGACGTGGTAAACCCATAACACCTAAATGTTGAGTCTTGATAAGCGCGTAGTGCTTATCAAGACTCTGACAGATCGGCGCGAAATTAGCGTATGCTCCAGCTTGGCGAGAAACGCAGCACTTGCCGCTTAAAGGGAACATGTCACGGCTTGTTTGATAGCCATGTTTCGAGCTGCGCTTCTGTTATTCTGAGACCGATAATTGCGCCAGCATGGAGGGTGCTGAGATCAGCCAACGTCATGGCGGTAAATTTATCAATATCTTCGATCCCTTGCTCTTGGCAGTAATTTTCTATCAGTTCTTCTGCCGCTGAGCCATGTAAACCTTGTTTAACGATTTGACCCATGATGGCCTTTCGATGTTGTCTGTACTGGATGCGAAAAGCGTCAATTTCTCCGAGTGCTTTTTTAACCACGCCGTATTGCTCGCAAGTGCGGGAATATGCCCAGGCAAAAAGCTCTAGCATCGGCCCAACATCATTTTTCTCGTAAATGGATAGAAGCGCGGCAGTGTAATCATCCCGCGCTACATCAGTAAAGCTGAGCGGACACAAATTGCCTTTAATAAACGGGATATTGCAGCTCAAGCGAGATGTTCTTTTGTTTACGTCCTCGAATGCCTGCAAATAGGAAAGATGAACTAATAGGAAGAAAGCTTGCTCAAACGGATCTTTGACCTTTTTTGCTTTTTGTAAAATCAGCTCAAAGAGTTCCTTTAAAACATGGGGATTAGCCAACGGTTTATAAGTGGATTGGCTGATATCCACTTCCAGTGTTCGGATATTACCACACGCTTGAGGGTTGGCGAGCAAATCTTGTGACAGCAAGTAGTGCAAATTACGAATGGTCAGACTGTTAAGCTCTATATCCTGGGCATTTTCCACCAGAAACAGGATGGCTTCCTTATGGTTCATGATCATCACAGTTTCTTCATGAACCTTGCCCTTTGCAGATATGCCTTCCTCCACTAGCTTTTGTGTATCCAAGCGGGAGTAGGTATTGCCTTCCAGACGGCTGGAGTTGTAGGACAGGTCAATCAAAAGCCGCTGACAGATTTGCCGAGCATAAGTGCCCGCCGCCAACTGCTCATCGAAGCGTTTACCTTCTTGAAAGAGCGCTTCTCGTATCTTTTTAGGAACGTATTGACTTTGATTAGGGACATAGGCGTCCAAAAAATCACGGGTATAGGACACTTTTTCCCGTGCATGGAGCGATGTCTCCAAGAATTTAAGCTTTTCCTGGCTTTTAGGACTGAATATATTGGTTTCCGTGTCCTTTAAGTGTCCTTTATCTGTCTCTATAGAGGCCTCAAGTGGGTGATAGCGAGTCGCCTTTCGTTCACCTATTTTGGCTATCCTGCCATCATTGACGAGTGCCGCTAATCGCCTTTGCAAGGTCTTGTCATTGATGGAGAAGCTAAGTTTTTCAGAAACTTGTCCACGAGAAAGCCCTTCAGGGTATTTATCCAGAAGGGTGATAATCGCTTCGTTTTGCTGCTCAATTTCTTGTGTCATGTTCACTCTCTTGTGTCCTTTAACCTAAACTAGCGCATTTAAGGGACATGATCAATCTATTTTTAGGACATAATTCGTTTTAAAGGACATTAGATCCCCGGTTCATACCCTCGATTATCCCAGAATCCGCAGTTGGATGTGCGTTGAGCGTGTAAGCGATTGATTCAGATAGCGTTATTTGCTAGACAGCGTCGTGGGGCTTCATCCAGCGCATCAAGGCATTCCAAGCAAAGGGAAAAATGGTAGACTGCGGGGCTTGTTGGAGGGGAGATTATCGAGGCTAACATCGCTCACGTAGCCCGGATAAGCGCGGCACGCGCGTCATCCGGGAACAGCAGTGACACACACCCTCCCCGGATGGCGCGCGTGCCGCGCTTATCCGGGCTACAGGATTAAATATAAGCAATTTGCGGGGCTATCCTCTATGACAGGTGTGAGTTTTGATTCGCGCCAACCTAAACGTTAGCCTATAGCGTGCGCAAGGAATACTGAATAAAACAATGAGTTACGACAACATTCAAGAAAATTTCTCACTATTGAGTTTGAACACTTTTGCTATTGATGCCAAGGCGAAATATTTTGCGCGTGTAGATAGTCAGGCAAAATTGGCAGCATTGCTGGCGAGTGAGGCGGCACGCAAACAGCGTCTGGTGATACTCGGCGGTGGCAGTAATGTCTTATTCAGCCAGGCGCTTATTGATGGCTTAGTCGTTAAATTAGATTTGCCTGGCATTGAGGTTGTCGATGAAACTGACGAGCACGCTTGGGTCAAGGTGGGTGCTGGCGAACAGTGGCATGATCTGGTGCGCTTTTGTATCCATCATGGTTATGGTGGTATTGAAAACTTATCCTTGATCCCAGGTTCAGTCGGTGCTGCGCCGATGCAAAATATTGGTGCTTACGGCGTCGAAATTAAGCACGTCTTCGAGCAGCTCGACGCGTTGCATATCGAGTCGGGTAAGTTACGTATTTTCAATAAGCTTGATTGTGAGTTTGGCTATCGTGACAGTGTGTTTAAGCGTGACTATCGTGGACAATACGTGATTTGCAATGTGACATTGAAATTGCGTAAACAACCACATTTTCAGATTGATTACCGTGGTCTACGTGAAGCCTTGGCAGAGATGGGTGTTAATGACAATGCTATAGCGCTGCAAACAGTCAGTGATGCAGTGATTAAAATCCGTCGTAGCAAGCTGCCCGATCCAAATAAGCTCGGTAACGCGGGGAGTTTTTTCAAAAATCCGCAAGTCGATTATGCCGTCTTTGCTGATTTACAGTCGCAATACCCGGACATGCCCTACTTTGCTATCGACGGTGAACATGGCAAAGTCAAAATCCCTGCGGCTTGGTTGATCGAACAATGCGGTTGGAAAGGCAAACGTCAAGGTAATGTTGGCGTACATGCGCAACAGGCATTGGTCCTCGTCAATTATGGTGGTGGCAGTGGTCAGGAGATCTTACAGCTGGCTAATGAGATACGCGACAGTGTTACACAACGCTTTGGGATCGAGCTTGAACCGGAAGTGAATGTTGTTGGGTAACGACTAGTAGAGATAGTGGCCAACTGAGGCGACAATGGCCAGCAGGGTTGAGATGATACCCACATTGAGTGTCATACGATTAACCGCTTTATCGGTTATCTGTTTCATTTCTATACGAACCTTGTGGAATTCTTCGCGATTACGTAAAGACTCCGCGCGCATTTCCTCGCGAAGCAGCCGATTCTCAGCACGCATTTCTTCACGCAGCTGTATTGTTCTATCACTGAATTGTTTAAGTGCCGCTTCTATCATGTTATCAACTTCATATTTGACATAAAGGTTTTCAGAAAGCGCGTGGACTAAAGCCTCTGCAAATACATCGACAGACTCTATGCCAGCACTGGCGAGTATTTTAGCATAATTTAGGCTGTCAAACACAAGCTTTTTATGAATCGTTGCTACCATTTTTATTGGATCAAACCAGTAAAGCTTGCTGTTTTGCGGGTTGTTAACGGTTGCGAGATATAAGGTTGTCGGCTCTCTAGCAATTCTTCTAATTCGGCAATACGTGCAGCTTGATCGAGGTTGAGTTGACGTAATTGCATAATCGCTTTTTGTTTATGCTGTAATTGTTTTTTTAAGTCATCGCATTCACCCGACATTTTTTGATGCGTAACTTCACTGACACGGTATTTTTCGCGCCACAGGTCTTTTTCTTGTTGTAAGCTTTGCAAGCTCAACTCAAGTTGCTGCAGGCGTGATTCTAAGGCTTGGAATTGTTTAGAATCGACGGGGGCACGCCCACTGGCAGCATCACCGTGTGTTGCATCCTCGCGGCTTCCCGCACGCAATTGTTGATTTTCAACCATCAGGCGCTTAGTCAAATCAGCATATTCGGATATTTCTCCCACGGCCAATCGCCAAGGTTGATATTTATCTTGATCTAGCACTTGCCACAAGGCATTTTTCAAATCACTAAAGTCTAACCAGCGCACAATAGCCAACAAGCCGCCACTCATTTTTGCAATTTTAAATTCAATCTGCTGGCGTAATAAAGTTGCACTTTGTGCTGCATCAAGCATCGCGTTTAAATCATCAATATCTTGCGCACGTTCAGGCGTGATCGCTGCATGCGCAGCGGTATATTGTTGAACGGCTTGACTTAAATCTTGTTTGAATTCATCAAGCATAGGCATGTGTTTTCTCCTGTGTTATTAATGGGGCTTGCGGCGCAAACTCTGCAACAGTATCCTTCAGCGCATTTTGTGTTGCTAATTGCATATAGGAACGTTGACGAAATAATAGATGGCGCCTGGTAGCACAACGACCAAATCCCATTTGGCTAACATCGCCCTTATCACGCACAGCAGCAATACGCTGTTGTAAGGTTTGATTTATCTGCAACACATTCGCTGTATCCAGCGCTTTCCCCTTGATTTGCTGACGTGCTTTCTTAACCCCGAGCATAAGATGAAAAATCTCAGGAAACAATTGCTGTTGTTTATCACTGGCCATCAAGCCTCGCTCAACACTGCTAAACTCGCCGCTCACTTGTGGCCATGGTATTAAGTCAACGTTCTGATTAGCAACGCGTGTTAACGCTGTCTGTAAGGTTTCGCGCTGGTGTTGTGACAAACTGGATTGTTGCCAACAGGTTTGCAATTGCCCTTGTAACCTTTGTAAATCATACTCTAATGCATCTTGGCCGAGCTTGCGCGACCACATGCGCGCCATCGAGCTTGCTAATACATACAGCGCGGGACGACTTTTTTGTTTGGCCAGACGCTGCAATTCAAGAAAATAATTTGCAAGGTGGCTATCGGCAAACCCTATCTGGCTACCCAATTCACACATCAATTGTCCTATCTGTACAATGCTCGTCAAAATCGTTGGTGTGTGTTGCGCCGCTTGTGCATAAGCTTGCATCACCGTTAAAGCAAAACGATTTAAGACACGCTGTAATTGTTGTTTTGCATGCTTATCACCCATCGCCTGCACCACGTGTCCTATTGCAATACAGCGCTTGATGCGTAATGGACTCAGAATTTTGCTCAATTGTGTTGCTTGTATTGACTGCAATTGTTTGACTATATATTCACTCAACAATTGCACTTGCCCTGGACGGTGTTTGGCAATCGCTTGTAATAGTGCTGGATTGGCAATCGCAGTAGTACGAAAATACATGGATACAAAGCGTAAATCAGCATTTGTCAGTGTCCCATGGTGCGTTAATTTATCGATAATCATGATCGCGCGACCATCATGTTGACGTCCTTGTGGCGATTGTTGTTGCGCCAACACTTTAAACATGGCGTTTATGACACGTTTGGCATGTGATTTATGGCGTTCCAGCCGTAAAGTCTGTGCCAACTCACAAGCGCAATCATACGCCTTCCAGCTACTAACAAAGCCATCTTCCTTAATTTGTGCCACCATCACTGCCAAGGCTTGTTCGATCAATTGTGCTTTTAACGTATCAACATGGTGTGTACAGCGCTGTAACTCTTGCCTCCACTTACGTAAAAAAGTGCTTGCACTACCGAAACTAAAGACATATTTCGCTTGCTTAGTATGCAAGGCTTTTTGCTCTGCTTGTAGTAATTGTTCAATGTGCCGCAACTGCGATCGATAACGCATAAAATCAGCATAACTCAGACCTTGTTCATCAGTTTGCGAAATCCGCCTCGGCAAGGATTGTAGTGCAGCCAAGAGATATTGTTTCGTTTTAAAAAAATCGCGCCTGAAATTAAAGCCCGCAAACAACCAATTCGGCCACCAGCGACGTGTCGGCACCCAAGCTTGTAGCGCACGCGGGATGACAAAGTGCCCTTGACTACTGTTTTGGCGCTGCAAACTCAAATAAGGTTGTCTTCTTCTGTTCGTTGTCGCACGCTCAGGCTGGTGCCAAGCAAGGTTTTGCAAGCCTTGCTGTGTTTCCCGATCGCCATAGCGCGTAATATAGCGCTGAAAATTATGAAATTGAGTTTGCGTTAATGGCCGCAATGCAGGTTCAACACGCTCATCATTAAGCACATACTCAAGCTCTACGGGCATACGCTTGCCAGACAACCGTGCCTGTGGCAAATGAGATTGAGCAGACGCTAACACATGCCAAATAAGGTGTGAATGTGAAAAACCGGACTCTTGCAAACAGTGCAAATGCTGTAACATGATGCGACTAAAGTGTTGCTGTAACTGATTGATGCACACCAACATGCTACTACAGTGGGCACGCAAACGATTACGCCAACGCGCGCATTGTTCAACACTTGCATCTGCACGCCAACGCAGCCCTTGCCTCCACCCCAGCAAGTGCCACAGACGTTGGTACCATGCAAGCAATTTAGGTAATAACGCAAACGCATAAAGGGTAATACTCTCGGGATTTAAGTAAGTGAAGCGCACTTGTAAGTGTTGTGCGTCTAACAAACTGGCATGTTCACGTACCTTATTGAAGGCAATAGCATGCCACTGATGATAGCTTATAAATGTACGTTTTGACTGCGCTGCTTTTGCTCCCAAGGGGCTCACCAATTCAGATGCATGGTTAATAAACTGCACTAAGCCATGTATCTCTTTTAATTGATTAGCATGCAACAGCCGTGCTTGTTCTTCCTGAGATTTTTTGGAGGCTGGCGTGACGTCACTTGCGATATAGTCACTGAGGCGTGGCAAAGGCAACGTTGGCAAAACGAACGAGGACTGGTGCGGCATGACATGGGCCTTATTATTATTGTTATTATATTCACTCACTGTGATGATGACTTAAGTATGAACTGGGAACAGTCGATGCAATGTTTACTTAAGTGTAGTGCAATCCTAACGCGTTTGCGTGGGTGATAAAATGGGGAAAAGACGTAAAGTACTGCGCGAGAAATCGCACAATAGTTTTGGGAAACTTTTTTATGTTTATGTCCCGAAGAAACACAGAGAGATCCTTCTCTGCGCCCAGGATAACGAAACTGCTAAAAGCAGCCTTGATAAGCCACGTAGCGGCGCATCAAGGGAATCTATTATCAAACGCTTATCAAGACGACAACTACAGGATAACAAAGACTTTATAACGTTCAAACGCTGAGCTATTTAAACGAAAAAAACCGAATAAAGTGAGTTTAAGTGGCGTTGCGCGGCGCATAGGCGTATAATTTGCACCGTTATTTTCACGCCCAGCGTTTTTTACGTCAGCATCTTACGCCAGCGTTTTTACATGTTAGTTGAGGAGATTCATAGTGAGTGGACTAGATAGCTTTAAATCCCTGTGTAGCCTTTCCGTTAATGGCCAAGAATACCAATATTACGACTTAAAAGAAGCAGAAAAAAATGGCTTAAGTCAAATTAGTCGTCTACCCTTTTCGCTCAAGGTCTTGTTGGAAAATTTATTGCGGCATGAAGACAATACTTCTGTCATTGCCAAAGATTGCCAAGCCGTTGCCGCTTGGTTAACAAAAAAAACCTCTAAACACGAAATCGCTTATCGTCCAGCACGCGTGTTAATGCAAGACTTCACGGGCGTGCCAGCCGTTGTTGACTTGGCGGCAATGCGTGCGGCAATGGAACGCATGGGTGGCGATCCTGAAAAAATTAATCCCCTGTCTACTGTAGACTTGGTCATCGACCATTCTGTCCAAGTCGACAAGTTTGGTGATGCCGGCGCTTTCAAAAATAATGTCGCAATGGAAATGCAGCGTAACCATGAGCGCTATGAATTTTTGCGCTGGGGGCAAAAAGCCTTTGAAAACTTCCATGTTGTGCCACCTGGCACCGGCATTTGTCACCAAGTTAACCTCGAGTACTTGGCTAAATCGGTATGGACGCGTGACATTGATGGCAAACAATACGCCTTTCCCGACACCTTGGTTGGTACCGACAGCCACACCACAATGATCAACGGCCTTGGCGTGCTGGGCTGGGGCGTCGGCGGTATCGAAGCCGAAGCTGCGATGCTTGGCCAACCGATTTCGATGTTGATTCCTGAAGTGATCGGCTTTAAATTGATTGGACATTTGAATGAAGGCATTACCGCAACCGATTTAGTCTTAACAGTCACACAAATGCTGCGACAAAGAGGCGTGGTTGGTAAGTTTGTCGAATTTTATGGTCCTGGTCTCGAACATTTGGCATTGGCTGATCGTGCAACAATTTCAAATATGGCACCTGAATACGGTGCTACTTGTGGCTTCTTCCCGGTCGATAATGAAGTCCTTAACTATATGCGTCTCACCGGTCGTGAAGATCAAACGATTGCCTTAGTCGAAGCTTATTGTAAAGCGCAAGGTTTATGGCGTGAAAAAGATACGCCCGACCCGGTATTTACTGATTCGTTAGAATTAAATTTATCGGAGGTTGTGCCCAGCTTGGCAGGCCCCAAACGCCCACAAGACCGTGTCGCCATGACTGACTTGAGTGCGGCATTTGATCAAGCTTTAAAAGATTTAGGCACGCAAGATGTCAACAGTACAGCGAAAGTCGAAGGCGCAGATTATAAATTGAAACACGGCGATGTCGTTATTGCGGCTATCACCAGTTGCACCAATACCTCGAATCCTAGCGTCTTGATGGCAGCAGGCTTAGTGGCTAAAAATGCGCGTGCTAAAGGTTTACAACGCAAGCCTTGGGTGAAATCATCGCTTGCCCCCGGTTCTAAGGTTGTCACCGAGTATTTAGTCAAAGCAGGATTGCAAGAACATTTAGATGCTTTAGGCTTTAACCTGGTTGGCTATGGCTGTACGACGTGTATCGGTAACTCTGGTCCCTTGCCAGGCCCGATTGCCAATGCGATTGACAATAGCGATGTAGTCGTGGCATCTGTTCTGTCCGGTAATCGTAACTTTGAAGGCCGCGTACACCCACAAGTTAAAACGAATTGGTTAGCATCGCCACCCTTGGTCGTTGCTTATGCCTTGGCAGGTACGACACGTATTAACTTAGCGGCTGATCCGCTGGGTGAAGATACGTCAGGTAATCCGGTTTATTTACGTGACATTTGGCCATCGAACATCGACGTCGCTGCCGAAGTCGCAAAAGTTGATGGTACGATGTTCCGCAAAGAATATGCTGATGTCTTCACTGGTGATGAAGAATGGCGCAGTATTTCTGTGCCTAAAGGCAAAACCTATCAATGGAAAGCAGAATCCACTTACGTACAACATCCTCCCTTCTTTACCGATCTCACCTTGGAACTCGATAAATTGGCCAACGTCAGAGGCGCAAGCATTATGGCTTTGCTCGGCGATAGTATCACCACTGACCATATTTCCCCGGCTGGCGCCATCAAGGCAGACAGTCCCGCGGGTAAATATTTAATGGAACATGGCGTTGAAGCGAAAGATTTCAATTCTTTTGGTTCGCGTCGCGGTAATCACGAAGTGATGATGCGTGGCACATTTGGCAATATCCGTATACGTAATGAAATGGTGCCAGGGGTTGAAGGTGGCTTCACCACATACATTCCCAGCGGCGAAACCATGCCTATTTACGATGCCTGCATGAAATACCAAGCCGAGGGTACACCGTTGGTGGTAATTGCGGGTAAAGAATATGGCACAGGTTCATCACGTGACTGGGCAGCAAAAGGTACACGTCTGTTAGGTGTAAAAGCCGTTATCGCTGAAAGTTATGAACGTATTCACCGTTCTAATCTGATTGGCATGGGTGTGTTACCGTTACAATTTAAAGAAGGTGATAACCGTAAAACACTGGGTTTAGACGGTAGTGAACGCGTTGATATCCTCGGCATCGAAAGCGGTATTCAGCCTGGCATGGATGTGCAAGTCATCATTAATAACGATGACGGCAAACAGCAAGAAATCACCGCACTGTGTCGTATTGATACCCAAAACGAAGTTGAATACTATCTCAATGGCGGGATCTTGCATTATGTGTTGCGTAACATGGTGCGTGAGGGGTAACCCAAACCCAACGACTCGCACCTTGTAGCCTTGATAAGCGCCGAAGGCGCGCATCAAGGACCTGGGTTGGCAAATGCTGATCCTTGATGCGCCGCTACGCGGCTTATCAAGGCTACATCTGGGCTTGTCGCAAAGACAGCGCGCTACCACGTAGCCTTGATAAGCGCCGAAGGCGCGCATCAAGGACCTGGGTTGGCAAATGCCGATCCTTGATGCGCCGCTACGCGGCTTATCAAGGCTACATCTGGGCTTGTCGCAAAGACAGTAGGCTACGATTACCTACCAGCGCGCGTTCCTTTCTAGGGCGAAAATAGTCAGTATTATCATAAAACTTCTCCCTGCTATTTTCAGCATGCCAACCCGGCACGCCAAGGATCGGTAACGGTGACAAGACTTTAGGGTTAAGTGCGCTATTATCGGCGAAATAAGTTGCTAGATATTCATCAACATACTGCTGCTGATAAAGGATATCGCCCTGTAACCTCTCAAAACTTACTGGCACAATCAAACATTTTCCTGTTAACCCCACATACGGCGTTAATGCCTTTTCAAACAGCGCGTGACCAAAAATAATAAAACTTAGCGCCTGTTGTAAACGTTCGCGCTCAACATAAAATAATTGCCTCCAAGCATGTTGACGAATTAAATCTGCAAACGCCAAGTCACTCGCTAAAACGATAACTCCACACTCATCAAATTGCGTTAACGCATTCTGTCTGATAGTACGTTGCTTTAGACGTTTCTCACGCTGGTGCAACATATCTGCGTACTGCAAGGCATTCAGTGTGGCTTTGGCCTTAGGAAAGCTGCGCCACATCAGCATATTAAAAAAATCATGCCAGTGCTCGGCGCGTGTCAGCACTTCACCGTGTAAGTAGATGCGCGGTTCATAGCTAGTTTCGAAACTGCCTTGGCGGCGTTGGGCTTGTTCAATAAAAGATATTTTTTTACCAGAACGGACATGCACCAACGCCTTTTGCCGCTCGCAAATGTGGTTATAATCAGCTACTTGTGGCCACTGCGTGAAACCCGCGAAATCACGTGCTACCCCCTTGATTGAAGCAAACAGTGGCGATAAATTGGTAAAATTATTGTCCCATTTGGGGGAATTTTGCGGCTTGCTCATCACTATTGGCATAACCTGTGCTTATTGATAGTGGAAATTTTTTCGACACTACTATAACAGGAAAAAGACACAATGCCGATTACTTCACGCCTGATTTGTGGCGGCCAAGAGTTAGTTATCTCCGTTATAGGCCCTTTTAGCCGCGAACACAAACACGAATTTCTAAAAAGTTATCGTGAATTAACCGCACAACCAGAAGAGTGTACGGTAGATTTATCGCAAACTGAAAACGTTGACCCTTCTGCCTTCCGCCTCTTAGTCTTGTTGCGCAAAGACTCAGAACGCGTACGCATCATCGGTTGTGACTCACAACTGTTACAGCAATTAAAAGATTATCGCTTGTCACATTTGTTTGAGTTTCCGCAGTGAGTTTGTAGCCTACTGTCTCTGCGTCAAGCTCAGATGTAGCCCGAATAAGTTGCGCAGCAACGTCATCCGGGAATAGCAATCGCAAACACCCGCCCCGGATGACGCGCGTTCCGCGCTTATCCGGGCTACGGCTAATGTAGCCTTGATAAACGCCAGCGGCGCGCATCAAGGGAATATATTAGCAAACCCTGCTTAATTTCGTGAAATACCAAACCATATCTGGTAAAATTACCCTTTTCAAACTGAGACACTAGCATGCCTAAAATTGTCGTACTTGATGGTTATACCACCAACCCTGGTGATTTGAGTTGGGAACCCTTGGCTGCTTTGGGTGAGCTGGAAACCTATGATCGCACGCCACGTGCTGACGTGCTAGCACGTTCACAAGGCGCTAGTATATTACTCTCGAATAAAACCTTTTTACACGCCGAGCATATCGCGCAGTTGCCTGAGTTACAATATATTGGTGTATTTGCCACGGGTTATAATGTCATTGATATAGACGCTGCGCGTGAACACGGTGTCGTCGTGTGTAACGTTCCTCACTACTCTACCGAAGCGGTTGCTCAGCATACGATGGCTTTATTGTTGCGTATCAGCAACCATGTCGCACCACATTCGGATGCAGTGCATCAAGGAAAGTGGCAACGTAGTAAAGATTTTTGCTTCATCAATCATCCCATGTTTGAATTACAAGGTTTGACGATGGGCATTATTGGCTATGGCAGTATTGGTGCTGCGACAGCACGTTGTGCGCAAGCCTTTGGGATGAATATCCTAGCCTATAAGCGCACGCCACCTAAAACATCACCAGCAGGCGTTACCTTTGTCGATATCGAGCAGATTTTTCGTGAAAGTGACATTATCAGTTTACACTGTCCCTTAACACCTGCAACCGAGAAACTCGTGAATGCCGAACGCATTGCCCTAATGAAAGAAAATGCGATCTTGTTAAATACTAGTCGTGGTGGTTTGGTTGATGAGAATGCACTTGCGCATGCTTTACGTGAAAAACGTCTTTATGCAGCGGGTGTCGATGTCTTATCGTCAGAACCACCCAAGGCAGATAATCCCCTCATTGGACTTGAGAATTGTTATATCACACCACACATCGCGTGGGCTGCACGGGAAACACGCCAACGTTTGCTTAATGTAGTAACAGATAATGTCCGCGCCTTTTTGAACGGTAAACCGCAGAATGTAGTGAATTAGATTGTCGGGCGTACCCTCAGGGCATAGCTACACACTGGTCCCGACCCTCCTGTACATAACACGCTAGTTCTAACCAACCAAGCTCCGCAACATCCACGCCGTCTTCTCATGCACCTGCATACGTTCACCCAACAAACCTAACGTTACTTCGTCTTGAGCTTTATCGACAGAATCCAAGATGCTGCGTGCCGTGCACACTACCGCTTCATGATCAGCCACCAATTGGCGCACCATATCTTCTGCTTTGGGCACGCCCGTTTCTTCTTTGATGCTGGCCAATTCTGAATACTGACCTAAAGATGCAGGCGCATACACACCCAAAGCACGGATGCGTTCAGCAATCACATCGATCGCTTCAGCCAACTCTGTATAATGCTCTTCGAACATGACGTGCAAGGTGGTAAACATTGGGCCGGTAACATTCCAATGAAAATTATGGGTCTTGAGATACAAGAGATAGGTATCCGCTAACAAACGCGATAGCCCTGCCGCAATTGCTTGACGGTCTTTTTCATTAATACCAATATTCACTTTCATGTCTATTCTCCTCTGTTGCAGTAATACTATAACTCACATTATCCTTATACCACTATCCAAATAATAAATAAAGTTGATTGTTTTTATCAAAACAATAGATATAATCTATGGTATGAATTTTTGGTTTATTCGAGGAAAAATCATGAATTTACGCGATTTAACATATCTACTCAGCGTGGCTGAACATAAGCATTTTGGTAAAGCGGCCACAGCCTGCTTTGTCAGTCAACCCACCCTCAGTATACAGCTGAAGAAACTCGAAGAGGAATTGGGTGTGCAACTCTTCGAGCGCAACAATAAAAAAATCTTAATTACCAAGACTGGTGAACTACTGATTGCTCAAGCCAGTGTGATTATGAACGAAGTTAAGCAATTTAGAGCGCTTGCACAATACGGGCTTGATCCACGCGTCGGTGAATTTCACTTAGGCGCAATCCCAACTTTGGGTCCTTATCTTTTACCGCACATTATTAACGATATCCGCGCGCAATTTCCAAAGTTAGAACTCTTTTTACAAGAAGACAAAACCGATGTCATTCTTAAACAACTCAAGGTAGGTGAACTCGATGCGGTCATCCTTGCCTTACCGGTTGCTGATGAAACTTGCCATGTCGAACCTTTATTTGAAGAACCTTTTTATCTCGCGGTGCCACAAGATCATCAACTCAGCAAACGTAAAAAACTGCGTGTTGACGACTTGCATGATGAAACTATACTGTTGTTAGCCGAGGGGCACTGCTTACGTGATCAAGCCTTACAAGTATGCCAATTAGCCGGCACGATCGAAAAATCACGTTTTCGCGCGACCAGCCTAGAGACTTTACGCAGTATGGTGGCAATCGGTAGCGGAATTACTTTTTTGCCGAGTTTGGCTGTTAATAGCAAGCAGCTAAAGCAAGCCAACACGCGCATTTTACCCTTCTACCAACCCACACCCATGCGCCAAATCGGCATGCTATGGCGGCAATCGAGTGCCCGTGCAACCTGTTGCATGGAGATGGCAGTAATGGTGCGTGACTTAATGGAGCCATTGTTGAAGCAACAACATAAAGCCATCATTACTGCAAGCTAAGGACGACCCTCTCAACAATAGCAGTGAAGATTATGCAATATCGATGGCATTAAGTTATACAAAATAGCTTCTGTAAACATGAACACATGTTTCCTTGGCCAGATATTACTGGCATCATGTCGTAAAACTGGTGTATATTATAGTGCCATAATGCAAAAAAAATTAGCCAATATAACCATGCAATCTTCCGCACCACCACAGATAAAAAAGCAATTACTGCCACTATTTTTCGTGATCTTTATTGATTCCCTCGGCTTTGGCCTCACCATCCCCGTGCTTTTGCATTTATTGGTCGATCCGCATGGCGGCCTGCTAGCAAGCACTTTAAGCCATGCGAGTCGCAACATTATCTTTGGCTTGTCGATCGCGATCTCGCCTTTAGCCACATTGATTGGTACGCCGATAATCGGTGCATGGTCAGACCGTTGGGGCCGCAAACGCATGATGCTAGTCTGCCTATTAGGCACTTGCGTTGGGTTCTTGCTGCCTGTGCTTGGCGTACTTATGGGAAGCTTAAGTGTGTTGTTGCTCGGGCGCGTGATTGGTGGTTTAACCTCGAGTAGTCAACCGATCGCGCAGGCGGCCATTACTGATATTAGTCGGGGTAAGCAACGTTCGATGTACTTGAGCTTGATCGCCTTTGCAATGACCTTGGCGATGGTGGTTGGGCCACTCATTGGTGGGTTTTTATCAGATCCAAGCCTAGTCAGTTGGTTTAACAGCACAACACCCTTTATGGTTGCGGCGGGCTTATCATTTATAAATTTGCTATTTCTCGCCTACGGCTTCACTGAAACTAACCAACGTCGTAATGCACAGCGCCAACTCAGTTTGCGTGAGACGTATTGGGCTTTAACGGCGGCGATCAAATTACCCAATACGCGCTTGTTATTATTGATGCTATTTTTATTGCAGTTTGCGTGGAGCTTATATTTCCAAGCGATCCCATTATACTTAACACAAGTGTTTCACTTTACGACCACACACAGTGCTGTTTTTTTAGGGGTGATCGGTATTTGGATGTCACTGGCTTTGACGTTGATCTTTCGTCTCATTTTACCGTTTATCAAAATGGACCGTTTGTTGATATTATGTATCGCGAGTTGTTTATGCAGTTTAATCGCTTGCGTACTGTGGCCAACGCCATACACGCAATGGCGTATCATCGTGCCCCTTGCTTTTGGCGCTGGTATCGCTTATCCCGCCGTAGTCAGTTTGATATCACAACAAATCGATGAATTTAATCAAGGTTGGATCATGGGGGTCGCAAGTGCCGTACTCTCATTTGCGTGGCTGTGGACAGGGACTTTTTCTGGGGTGCTCGTTAATCTCAATCCTCGGCTACCTTTTATTGTATCGATCTGTGCTTATCTTGTTTGCGCGAGCGCCTTGCTTTATTGGCAAAAATCCAGTCATCGCCGAACTGGCGACGTATTAGCGACTGGCTAGCATTCCAATTTCTAGCTTTATGTAATAGCCGAGTGCAAGCGCCAGCCACAATAATACTATGATTTCAAGTAGTTATGGTTCGACTTGTATTTTTTTTTTACAAAAAGCTTGCATAAAAATGTCAAAGTATAGTATTCTACCGACCATTCGGTTGCTCTTGTTTTGAACAAAATTAAGGTTCACTGCAAAAACCGATAGTTAGACAGGGTTAGTTGGCTACTAAGACTGAAAATGGAGTTTTTTACTATGCAAGCAGAAAAGCTTATTTTAAACAATACGGCTATCGTCCCCCCCACCCCAGCCACACAGCAAGCCCCATCAGCCTATGAAAAGATAGATCAAGCGACGCTTGAATATCTACGCAAAAAACACGCTTGGATTACCGAGCCTCTTTTTAAAGCCAGTGAGGCTGTTAAAAAAATGCCTTTCTTCATATGGCTTGACGAACTCGAATTCCCCCAAGAATTCGCTGAATGTGCCAAACAACTTTTCCATCATTCAGCAACATTTCCCAAAGTCATGGGGTTGATGTTGGCATCGACGCCAATGACCGAAAACCATATGATGCCCTTTTATGCCGAACATGCCTTTGGTGAAGCCGATCATCATGAGTTGTTAATGCAATGGATGTTGCAACATAGCATCATTCAGCAGCGCAGCGATATCGATGATGTGATTGTGACAACGGAGACCAATGCTTGTATCAATCAAGCCTACCAATTGGCGATCGAACAAGATCGTGCAAAATGGGTGTTAACCATTAATTGTGGCATCGAACGCTGTTCAAATGATTTTTTCAAAGCCGTTGCCCCTAAAATGCATGCTTTAGGTGCCGGCGATAATTATTTTGATATTCATGTTGAAGCTGATGAGTTCCATAGCATTATGGGTTTAGAACACGTCCAACCACTCAGTGCTGATAGTGTGCGTGGTCGCCATTTGATTGCGAAAGCACTAGAAGGTGTCAGCCTGTGGGCATCAATGCTGCATTCATGGATTGGTATCAATTATCATCCGCGGTTTGATATAAAGGGAAATTTAGTAAAAACTTAGATTAAACGAGGCTCACAAGCAAGGATCGCTCAGGCTAATTCTTGCTTTGTGAGCAAGTGCGTGAGCTTGGCGCAACAATATGTCAAGTAACTGTCATCACCATACAATCGACGCATCAACAATGCCCCTTGAATTTGTGCGACAGCATCTTGTGCGAGCCTGCTTGCCTTGTCTGCATCAAATTGCGACTGTAGGATATGCGTAAATGCCGCTACCCAATCACGAAAATAAGCTTGGATTAAAGACTCGAAATCTCTAGTCGCCGCAGTTATTTCAAGCACCATGTTGCCCATCAAACAACCTTCCCTACGATCAGCAAAAAAACTTTTAACTGCATCCAAAATACAGGTCAAACGCTGTTGTGCATCAATATTTTCTTGATAAGCAATAGAAAAAATGGCTTCGTTAAAATGAGTATGTACAGACTTAATCGCTTCTATTGCAAGCTCTTTTTTGCCGGGCACATGATGGTAAACGCTGGCCTTACTGAGATTACAGGCTTGGGCTATATCGGCGATAGAGGTATTGTGATAACCATACTTCCGAAACAGCACAGCGGCTTGTTTGATTAAATCATGTATATCAATTTTACTGATTGACATCCTACTGTCTCTCTTCACAATTAACCCACTAGGGTTTGTCAAGGTATTATCTAATTACCATTTTTGGCTTTGAATCAGAGTACTCTGTTTACCCGCCGCTGTTAGGGCTTCGCAATATACCACTGTTCACTAAGCATTTAAATGGTTTGTATGAAAGCAAATGTAAACCATTTGTTACAATGCTTGTTTTATTTTGCCGCAAAAGATATAAGCCAATGATTTTGTAACAGCAGATATAGTTATTGATCTTGCTTTACCAAGCTGCGATCATTGTCCGCGAGATTTACTCAACGGTTAACTTATTGAGCAAAAGGAATCAATCGTGATCAATATGGATTTAGTCTTCTATAGTGGTTCTTTATTTCTTGTCTTTGTTTGTCTTTTTATGATCTGGAAAAAACAAACCAATTTGCATGAATACTTCATTCGCATGCAAACCTATATCGAAAATAGTAGTCTCAAAATTGACCGTCTGACTCAAGATCTCGGCGATAAAGCCAAGGTCAATGAAGATATTATTCGTACGCTGAGTAGCACGATTGATAAACAACTAGGCGAAGGTCGCGAGAATCAACAAAACACACTCCATCAACTGCAACAGCGTTTACTTGAACGTTTTGCTGAAATACAAAAAAATCTCGCCGAAACACTCGGAAATAATAGTGTGCAATTGCAACGCAATTTATCAGAATTCAAAGAACATATGCAAAATGGCCTCAATCAACAACGCACTAGTTTTGATGAACACCAAATTAATAGTCTGAAAACACTGCAAGAAAGTTTACATAAAGGTATGCAAGAATCACGTGCACAATTAACTGAGTCATTAAAACTCAATGCTGACACCCTAGGTCAACGGGTGGATAAACTCACCCGTGATACTGACCAACGCCTTAAAGAAATCAGCGGCCAAGTCGAACGCCGCCTGGCTGAAGGTTTTGAAAAAACCACCGCTACCTTTACTGATGTTATTAAACGTTTAGCTTTGATTGATGAAGCACAGAAAAAAATTACAGAGCTATCTGGCAATGTCGTCAGTTTGCAGCAAGTACTCGTTGATAAACGTGCCCGTGGTGCCTTTGGCGAAGTGCAGTTAGCTGCGCTTGTGCGCAATGTGATGCCGGAAAGTAGCTTTTCATTTCAGCATACTCTACGCAACAAAAAGCGCGCTGATTGCATACTATTCTTGCCCGAGCCTACCGGCAACCTTGTTATCGATGCTAAATTTCCACTCGAAACATTTCATCGCTTGCAAGATAACAACTTACCAGCGTCAGAACGTCGCCAAGCTGAACAGCAATTCCGCCAAGATATCCGTAAACACATTCAAGATATTTCCGAAAAATATATTTTGCCCGGTGAAACCGCAGATGGTGCAATGATGTTTATCCCAGCAGAAGCAGTCTTCGCTGAAATCCATGCCCACTACCCAGATCTAGTCGAACAAGCGCAACGCGCCTGCGTTTGGCTGGTGTCACCAACGACAATGATGGCCGTATTAACAACGGCACGTGCTGTATTAAAAGACGCGGCCACACGCAAACAAATTCACGTCATCCAAGAACACTTAGTCTATCTATCCAAAGACTTTGACCGTTTTCAACAGCGTATGGATAATTTATCGCGCCATATTGGCTTGGCCTACTCCGATATCGAGCAAGTACACACGTCAGCACAAAAAATCACGCGGCGTTTCCATCGCATCGAAAAAGTCGAACTGCAAGATGAAGAAAAAAAGCAGGCTTTACTAGAAGAAGTATAACTACTCAGCTAAACACAATCGTGTGATCAAGCCATCAGCAAACCATTGTTGCAAACGGCCAAGTGCGTAAGGAGCGACCTCTTCTTCTGGCATGAAATCGCATAAGCCAGCACAAATTTGCGCGAAACGCTCACCCGCCAGCACAACACCAAGCATCCAAGCTTCCGCTGAATTCACATAACGGTAGTGTGCTGCAAACTGCTTACGCCAAACAATACACGCTTGCAACTCAGTATGCGTCAGCAACTCCGGCCAAGCTTGTTCGGCATAACTCGCCTGATAATACTCAACCGCGTTATGGTGCAACCTTAACACCTTTAAGGTTGGATGTAGGACAAAACTCAATTCGCCCCAAGCATCGGGGGCCAATTCAGCGAGCTGCGCGATACTAACACTGGTTGCCTGTTCACCAATCCGCGCCTCTTCCAAAGCCCACTCGAATGTAGCTAATTCACGCCATAGACTATGCTCATGATAGACAGGACTACGCGCTAAAAATTCACTTAAGCGACATCCAACATACTGAATATTGCGATACTGCGATGGAAAATCATGGATATAGGCACGCGCCATCTGGGAAAAAGACTCTTCCCCCAACAAACGCGCTAAGACCACAAAGTCATTCTCTAAAATCTCGATCAAACGTAAATAATAGCCTTCATGATAAACAGCTAAGCGTTGTTGTGCACTGAGCGCAGCATCGTTAACAATTTCAGTGAGGATGCCAGCACCATCTTGATGACGTAAATAATGCTGAAAGCTTTGTTGCAGCGTCGCTAAGTCTGTCATCACACGTCCTCTTGTACTTGCGCCTGGGTTGTCACTTTAGCTGCAATGGCCTTGAGCGCTTGTAGCTCAGCGTAGAGTTCTGGAAACGCTGGGATATTATCGTCACGCTCTATCATCGTTGATACTTTCCCAAAATGTGCCACCGCTTGCGCATATAAATCATAAACCTCACGAATAATCGGCTCGTCATGGGTGTCAATGATGTGCGTACCATGGTTGGTATGCCCTGCCACATGAAATTGTTGCACTCGTTCACGTGGCACATTATGCAAATAGGTTAATGGGTCAAAATGGTGATTAAAGGCACTGACATAGATGTTATTAATATCAAGTAGAATCAAACAATCCGCTTGTTCAGCAACCGCACTGAGAAATTCCCACTCCGTAAATTGTGAGGTTTGATAACTCACATAGCTAGACACATTCTCTAATAAAATTTGACGCCCGAGATAGTCTTGCACTTGCTCAACGCGCGCAACCACATGCTTGAGGGCTTCTTCAGTATAAGGTAAGGGCAGCAAATCATGCATATTATAGCCCTCGACACCCGTCCAACATAAGTGATCGGAAATCCATTGTGGTGCGATGCGATCAGCTAACGCTTTTATCTGTGACAAATAATCTTTATCCAGCGGATCAACACTGCCAATTGACAGCGAAACCCCATGCATAACCATAGGATAATGCTCACGGATGCGGTCCAAATAATAAAGAGGCTTGCCGCCTGGAATCGTATAATCATCGCTAACAATTTCAAACCAATCCACATCAGGTCGATGATTTAGAATATACTCGTAATGTGTGGGGCGCAGCCCGAGGCCAAACCCCAAATAGGGCAGTTGCTGGTGCTGACGGTTTGCCATGCTATCTCCACGAATCGTAATAATAGCCACTCATAACACAAAAGGCCGAGAAGGATACGCCCGCTCGGCCTTTTATTTATACCTTTGCTAGAACACTAAGCTTATTTTTTCACGCCACTCTTGCACGAGCCGCCACCTTTACAGCCACTTTTGCCCTTGCAGGCGCTCTTGCCTTTACAACTATTTACGCCTTTGCAGCCATTCGCTTTCATTGCGTGACCAGGCGCTTGGTTGCTGTCTGAGCTTTGAGTGGCACAACCCGCTGTAAATAATAAGGCAGCAGTTGAAGCAATTGCTAATCCAGTCCGAATTTTCATGATTCTGTTTCCTCTTTGCTTAAGTTTTATCCAAATACATTTTGCAGAACTGCGCCTTTACGATGCGCGACGCATGATGGATGTTATCCCGAACACGATGGTCATTTCAAGCCTAGAGAACGCTACTTCAGGTTCACCCTATGGTTTAAGCACGCCATGCTCTCTATAAGCTTTCATACCACGTTGCTAATTCTTCCCCAATGCGTTGCGGATTAGATTCTTGTGCATAGTGCAAAGCATCACCAATATCAACTAATTCCAAATTTGATAAGTGATCACGCGCCCATTTCACCGTGTCAATCGTCGTAATAAAACCTGGTACTGCATACAACATCAATTTCGGTACAGGCGAAGCGCACAACGCCTTCGAATAGTTATCAATTAATTTAACCACGTCATTATTGTCATCACCTAAAGGCAACTCTTGTAAATACTGCCAAATCGGCTTGCAGCTACCCGGCGTAGCAAATGGCTCACGGTAGTGCTCCATTTCTTCTTCACTGAGGCGACGCAAGACACCACTCGGCATCACCTTGTTAACGTAGTAATTACTATTCATGATGACATCGTAGCCATTATCTTTGCTATCAAGCACGGACGCCAACTCTTGCACCGGTAAAGACACCATGTCCCAATCGATGGCTGCACGCACGTGGGCTTCCATAAAAGCTAACGCCTTAAGGTTATCTTGGTGCCGCATGGCATAATCAAAACCGATAACAGAACCCCAAGCATGCAAGACTAAGGTGACATTTTTTAATTTGAGTGATTCAATAAACGCTTCGACGTATTTAATATGCTCAAAAATAGAGTATTCAAGATCAGGCTTTTCCGATTTACCCATACCAATTAAATCTACGGCAATACAACGCGCGGATTTACTCAGGTGTGGGATGACGTTGCGCCACAAGTAACTCGAGGTAGGAATGCCATGGAGGAACACAATCGGATCTCCCTCTCCTTCCTCAATGTAATGCATCTTTGAACCAAATACATCAACATATTTTGACTCGAAAGGAAAAGCCGCAGATATTTCAGTTTGGCTACTCATTCATTACTCCTAAAGCTTATTTATCATTTAGTTGCTCTCCGCGCTCCACACAGCATGAAAACCAGTTTGTGACATATCCATCAGCACACGCACTGCCACTGACAACATGGTTAAATCAATTGTCGAAGCGCGAATTTCAGCTAACACTGAAGACCAACGATCAACTAATAGCTTGTGTTCTTCCAACCAAGCGTTGATACGTTTCTCCATATCCTTATAACGTGTCTTGAAAGTCAAGACACTCACGGTTAAACAACGGCGTTGCCAGTCAATATCATCACGCAAGGCCGCACGTGCAATTGCCGTCCAGTAATCATCCGCCGTGTGTACAGCAATTTGCTTGTTAACCCAACTGAATTCTAACTTATCGCCCAAGGCAGAATAGTATTTCGCAAACTCAGCAAGCGGCAATTCATGTTTTTGTGCAGCATCGACAATATCAAGAGCGATAAACATAATACGTGTACTAGCAATTTCGCTAGCGATATCCGCTGGCACACCTTGGTCGACATATTCTTTAATGGCCTGATCATGTGCATCTTTATCACTACCTGTTAATAGTTCTGGCAACATTTGATAAAGTTGTTCGACTCCCGGTTTGAAATCATTAATAGTGTCTTCGACATTGATACAACGACGACGATTACGCAAGAACCAACGGGTTGCTCGTCGAATCAGGTGATTCACCTGTATCATCATTTGCGTTTGTACAGACATCTCAACTTTATAATCAAGCGCTTCTATATCGCGCCACAAACGTGTCAAATTAAACACGATTTGTGCGGCTGCATACGCGCGTACGATCGCTGAAACTGGGGCACCACTTTCATCATGCAATTGATCAACAAAAGTGATTCCCATGTCATCCGTCATATAATTACTAATTTGCGTGGCAATAATTTCACGGCGTAACGGATGGCGCTTGATTTGCACTGGGAACTTTTCACGCAAAACTTTTGGAAACACAAATTCAACCGAACGTGCTAAGAACTGATCTTCTGGAATACTTGAATTTAAAATTTGCTGCTTGGTGATATTTTTACTGTAAGCGAGTAATACGGCGATTTCAGGACGAGTCAAGCCTTTGTCTGCACTCTTGCGCTCCGAAAAGCCTTTCTCGTCAGGCAAAAATTCCAATTCACGATCAAGCTTACCAAGGCGTGCCTGCGCTTCGATATAACGATTTAGCACTATGATATTGCTTTTTGATTGCTCGACCAAAGACGTGATGGCGCGTGATTGATTGTAATTATGTCTCAGTACCAAATGTGCCACATCATCGCTCATCTCAGCCAATAGCTCATTACGTTGTTTTTCGGTTAGATCTTGCTTGGAAACAATTTCGTTCAATAAAATCTTGATGTTGACTTCATGATCTGAGCAATCAACACCGGCTGAATTATCGATGAAATCAGTATTAATAAGGCCACCATTCATCTCAAATTCAACTCGCGCTAATTGGGTAAAACCTAAGTTACCACCCTCACCTACGGCACGACAACGTAGGTCACTACCATTGATACGAATCGCATCATTCGCACGGTCACCAACATCAGTATGTGACTCCGTTTCTCCCTTAAAGAAAGTACCAATACCACCATTCCAAAATAAATCTACGCGTGCTTTAAGAATCGCGCCGATCAAGTCATTTGGCACAATAAAATCTTGTTTTAAGTCAAGCAGCTTCCTGATCTCTGGTGTTAGCTTAATTGATTTAGCGCTGCGGTAAAAAATCCCTGCACCTTTTGACAGTAATTTTTCATCATAATCTGTCCACGCAGAACGCGGCAAGTTAAATAAACGTTCACGCTCTTTGTAACTGATTTCTGGGTCAGGAGTGGGATCGATAAAGATATGCTGATGATTAAACGCTGCAACCAACTTAATTTGACGTGATAACAACATGCCATTACCAAACACATCCCCCGCCATATCACCGACACCGATTACTGTAAAAGGCATGGTTTGAGTATTAATACCCAATTGACGGAAATGACGTTTGACAGATTCCCAAGCGCCGCGTGCAGTAATCCCCATTTTCTTGTGATCGTAACCAGTACGCCCACCTGAGGCAAAGGCATCACCCAACCAAAAACCGTACTCCATAGCGATATCATTAGCGATATCTGAAAAAGTTGCTGTGCCTTTATCAGCAGCGACCACCAAGTAGGTATCATCATCGTCATAGCGCACAGTATTGGCAGGCGGAATGATTTCACTGCCCTTTTGATTATCGGTAAGACATAAAAGCCCACGAATGAAATTTTGATAACAGTAAATGACTTCTTCCATCACTGCATCACGATCACCTTCTTGTGGCAACGCTTTCGGTACAAAGCCACCTTTTGCTCCCAAAGGCACAATCAAAGCATTTTTAACCTGCTGAGCTTTCATCAAACCGAGAACTTCCGTGCGGAAATCCTCACGTCGATCTGACCAACGTAAACCGCCACGTGCAACTTTACCACCACGCAAATGCACCCCTTCAAACCGCGGTGAATATACAAAAATTTCGTATAGCGGCCGTGGCAATGGGATTTCCGGAATCTTAGAAGGATCTAGTTTAAACGCAAGATATTCCGCAAGTTCACCATGCTCATCCACTTGAAAATAATTAGTTCTCAGCGTGGCGTGGATCAAATCTAGATAACGATTAATAATACGATCATCGTCAAGACTCGTTACTGCTTCAAGGGCTTTGTGGATCTTCGCTTCCAAGGCAGTGATTTCAACGGCATTGTTTTGGTATGAGGTTGGATCAAAACGCAAGTGAAAGAGCTTGACTAAGTCGCGCGCTATCATCGGATAAGTCCACAACGTTTCTTCGATATAAGTCTGGCTAAATGTAAACCCTATCTGACGGAAATATTTGGCATAAGCACGTAAAATACTGACCTCGCGCCAATTTAAACCGGCACCGAGAATCAAACGGTTAAAACCATCATTTTCAACCTTGCCAAACCAGGTATTACTAAATGCTTCTTGGAAATCGCTCCGCATAGTTTCAATTTCCATTTCCAATTCCGCTGCATATAACAAGCTGAAATCATTGATCCAAGCCGTACTCTTATCTTTAAACATAAATTCATAGGGACGTTCACCGATAACACGCAAGCCCATATTTTCTAAGATAGGAATTACATCCGACAAAGGCATAGTTTGGTGACGACGATATAAACGTAAACGTAAAATGCCGTCGATTTCATCCATTGGCTTAGACAAGCTCATACCTAAAGGCATTAATTCAGTGAGACGCTCAATATGCTCAATATCATAAACAGCCGTACGCGGCAGAAAACTTTCGCGATAACCTGCAGCAAACGCATTGCAGTATTCATTGTATAGCGATATACCGCGCTCTTCACCATTATAATCAATCAAATCTTCTTTGAGTTCATCTTGCCAAGTACGCGCAACCTCAACTAGCTTAGCTTCAATCTCTTTAATATCATATTCGAGCTTCTTCTTAGGATCGATACGCACAACAAAGTAAATACGTGCCAAGACTGAATCAGTAAAACGTGTCACAAATGAAATATCTTTACTATTAAACTCTTCACCCAACACACCTTGTATGCCTTGACGCAATTCAGTATTGAAACGTTCGCGTGGCACAAACACGAGGCAAGATAGAAAACGTCCATAGACATCTTTACGCATGAACAAACGGATACGTTGGCGCTCTTGCATTTGGAAAATACCCATACCAAGCTCGAGCAACTCTTCACTATTCGCTTGAAAAAGGTCATCGCGCGGCAATGTCTCAAGAATATTTAATAGTGCCTTAGCTGCATGGCCATTGGATGGTAAGGTTGATTTTTTCATCACTAAGGCGACTTTGCGACGCAAAAATGGGATATGTTTGGGATTGCTATTGTAAGCTGCAGACGTATACAAGCCGATAAAACGTCGCTCACCCCATACTTTGCCATTCTTATCGAAAAGTTTGACCCCCACATAGTCAGTATGTACCGGGCGGTGCACTGTCGATACCGTGTTTGTCTTCGCAATAATTAACAAGTGCTCGGGTGATAACGCTAGCTTACGAGCTTCCTCAGGCATTTCAGAAAATAGGCGTGACGAGTGCGAGGCTCGCTCATCACGCAACACACCAAGTCCAGTGCCCGGTATGATACGTAATTCACGTTGTTCACCACTGCCCTTTACTTGATAATCACGACAACCTAAAAATGTAAAATGATCGTTCTCAAGCCAGCGCAAAAAATCTTTTGACTCAGCCAATTCAGCCGGTTCAACCTCGAGTGTCAGCTTTTCTAGCTCATGCAAAGAATCACGTACTTTGGCGCGCATTTCTTTCCAGTCTTCCACAGCAACACGCACGTCCGATAATACTCGGATCAAATTCCCTTGTAATTCCTCAAGCGCTTCTGGATCCGTTTGACGATCGATTTCAATATAAATTGGTGCACCTGGTGTACTATTTCCGACGGGAGCATGCAAGGGTAAAATTTTGGTGATAATCCCCTCTTTGTCGCGCACAAACTTCATACCACCAACATGGATAATAAAGTGGATAGTATAACCGGCACGATTGATTTCCATTTGCAACGAATCAACGATAAAAGGCATATCATCATGCGCAACTTCTACAATCGTGTGGGTCGACTGCCAACCATTTTGCTCAAAGCTGGGATTGAAGACGCGCACTTTCACTTCACCAGGCTTACGTTGATAGATGAAATTCCAGTGTGACAGCACGGAGCCATACAAATCCATGATATCGCGTGCTGCTAAATCGTCAACGGACACATAAGCAAGATATTGACGGGTAAACTCGACAATTAAATCAGCCTGTTTGCCCGGTACTTTTTCTCTTAGCAGCTTAACGAGTTTGTTAGTCAATTCTTCACGTGTATGGTGGGCTGTGGTTGTCATCGTTTTCCTCTTAAAGACCAGCACAGATATTAAGCAATATTAGTAAAAAAATTACCCCTAAAATGATGGCGGCATTATATACCCATCGTACCTGAAGATGCGAACTTTAAGTGGCTAGCTTAGCGCCATTTTCAGGTACGATGGGTATAGCGGATGTGGATCAAGGCATCTGCCTTATGAACTAAATTAATTTTTTAGTGGCTATGCCTTCACAGTATATTCGCGGAGATAATTCGGCTGCGCCTGGGCGCATTCTAAGGCGCGCCCAGCAGCAAACTCAGCCTTGGCCAACTCGACAATATCACGTGCATGCGGGTAGCTATCTGGATAAAAAGCGGTCAAATTCTGCACATCACTCACCTGGCTCACGACTTGCGGGTTAGCCCAGGCGTCCCCTACACCCACCCAAACATTAGTGTCACAAAACACAGGTAAGGCATCAATCGCGCAGATTAACTCAGGCTCGCTTAGGCGCATCAATTCCTCCTGGTTAAGTTGATACTGACCCCAGTACACTGCTTGCATACGCGCATCAACAGCGACAGCCACGTTGCGCGCCGCGTGTAAACGCCATGCCCCTTGCGCAAGTGCTGCTAAGGTTGAGATGGGAAGCAGTGGCAATTGTGCTGCGAATGCTAAGCCTTGCGCGACGCCTGTTGCTAAACGCACCCCTGTAAAACTGCCTGGCCCATTAGCAAATGCTATTGCATCCAAGTCCTTGAGTTGACAGTTCGCTTGCGTCAATAAAGCCTCGATCATGGGCAAAATAAGTTGATTGTGTTGGCGTGGTGCCAGCGTATATTTTTCATAACACTCATCATCGAAACAGAGTGCCGCTGAACATGCCTGCATGGAAGTATCGAAAGCTAAGATTTTCATGGTAATTCTCAATTTTTGTCATGTCACGCCAAACAGCGGCACCCTTTGAATTTAGCGGCTGACATAACCCGCGTCGCTGCATAAATTCCCGGAATATTATACTTGTTATCGAACAGCACTAGTAGCGTTGCGGCGGCGCACTACGAAGCGTCGTAACTGTCTTTCTAGTCAGTAATATCAAGCTAAATCAACGTCACAATAGCTACGCTGAGTACAGTTTGCAATATTTTCACCCACACCGTTGTGCGTTAGTCTGCCACTGCAATTGCACAAACTATCCGCATCAGTGCTCAGTCATTTAACACCCCAGTATCTTGTTTGTGATCCGCAAAATTGATTACTGCTGCTGAATCATTACCTTAACAAAAAACGTGTATATTATTGCCAACCGGGTCTCGATTTTGCGCTCGCAATCTCGAGGTATCTCTGATATAAAAATTGCGATGTACTCGTGAGGTTGTGGTGAATTGCTAAAAATACAATCAAACGGCTATTGGAACG
Organism: Gammaproteobacteria bacterium; assembly: GCA_021773335.1. GTDB lineage: Bacteria > Pseudomonadota > Gammaproteobacteria > JAJFKG01 > JAJFKG01 > JAJFKG01. The sequence goes on along the minus strand of JAJFKG010000034.1, from coordinate 896 downwards.
AAAAGGAAGGACACATGAATCATTCAGCCGAAACCGCAACCGAAAGACGTAAATTTAACCGCATGAGCGTCGATACCGAAGTCAACCTCTCTCTCATCGGCAGCAACAAAAAATTCACCGGGCGCAGTAAAGATTTAAGCGCCAAGGGTGTGGCCTTCACCACCAGCGAAACCGGCCTTAAAAAAGGCATGCTGTTAGAAATGGTGATGAACTCAAACAATGCTGACACACCAAACTTAGAAACAGTCATTGAAATTTTGTGGCTAAAAACCGCAGGCGACAATAATGCGCTGACCATTGTGGGCGCCAGTATTAAAGAGATTACCACGCCAGAAGAATCAAGTGGCCAAGAAGCCACTGCCGAACAAGTCTAAACAGAATGATAGCAACCTAGACGCCCCTGCACTCTGTGTGGGGGCCCTCCTCAAAGCTTCGGCTTTTTCACCACGGCGTTGTTGTTGTAGCAGCTTTTCTACTCAGTTGTTTATGCTATATAAACGCCTTCTCGGTCTGGCCCAATCCCTCTGGGCATAGCCCATAAGTCAGCTCAACGGTTGTTAAAGAAATAATGAAGTATTATCAGTCATTGCCACGCATGTAGCATGTAGCGCGGTACGCGCGTCATCCGGGAAAAGGGTTTGTCGTCTCTGCTCCCGGATGACGCTTAGCCTCGTCCCACCCCTGTGGGCATATCTAGCCTCGTCCCACCCCTGTGGGGTGGGACGGCAAAACAGCGGGCGCTACGCGCCCGACAAATAAAGGAACGGACGCTGGAGCGCCCGTGAGTGTAAGGTCCCAACCCTAGAGGGTCGGGAACAGTCTGGGGATGGGCGCGCAGCGTCCGTGAGTGTAAGGTCCCAACCCTAGAGGGTCGGGACCAGTCTGGGGATGGGCGC
>JAJFKG010000033.1 GCA_021773335.1 Gammaproteobacteria bacterium | reverse complement strand
TAGTTCAACGTAACCACGTTGTTGTTCATGCAACGGGGTGCGTTCCAAGCGTTCCTTGAGTTTGATAAGATTATTCATTGCGATAGCTAGCTCTAAATAACCGAGAACCTCTGGGTCAAGTGGATAAGTCTGGCCTAATTGCTCTAGCGTGATATTTCGTTGGTTTGCGTATTGTGTGAGTACTTCCATTATGATATCTCCTTAAATTGACGTGGGTTGGTTTATTAATAGGGTTTGGTAGCGGGCATGGAGCTGCTGGCAACAACGTTGCACATAGCTATCATCCGCATAAATATGACTCATGAGTAACGCACCGTGTAAACGTTCGATACTTTCTTGCGAGAATTGTTCAGCCGTGGAGTTTCCTAAGTGGGATTTTAGCAAGGCGATAGTATCCGTTTGCCATTGCGTGAGATACATCTGTAACTGTTGACGTATCGTAGAGATATGTACGCTACTAGCTAACGTAATAACTAGCTTGCTGCTAGGCTGTATTGTGAAAAACTGAGAAACACGTTGGAACCATCGCGTTATGTAGTCGTCGGCTGTTGTCTTCGTATCGATAGATAGTACAGTTTAATAGTGGTTACGCACAGACTGTAGCACTTGTCCGACCAATTGCGGTTTGTTTCTCACATAATGAAACAGGCTGCTTTTTTTGATATGGCAAGCATTTGCAATATCTTGTAATGAAGTGGCGCTATAGCCACGTTTACTCAGTAATTGAATCGACTGATATAGAATCGTTTCTATAGTGTTTCCTTGTTTGCCTACCAACTGGTAGGGTAGAATACTGTTTGGCATGCTTAACTCCTTGTATGCTTACTTAAGTTTATTTGTTTATCCCGATGTGTTTTGGACTGAAATATCTAACTGGTTGTAGCTGCGGGATTTTAAGTATGCTCATACAGAGAGCTGGTGAAAGATGGGTGTGTACTGAAAGTTTTTTCATGTCCATTTGTAATGTGTCCTTGTTAATTAAAACGCCACTTTTGTTCAAAAGTTGTGCGCATTAAATCATGAACACTTAAGAAAAAATAGAGAATTAACGGGCTCTGATTTTGGCCGCCGGATTTGGGCGACCAAATATGGCTGCTAAATAAGAGGGGCAAATATACATTATGGAAATCGTCGATAGTATAGATATTGAAACTACAGCTGCACGTGAGAATACGGAAAACTGGGATAATTATGTCAATGATGCCTTCTATGATGATGTATCTGGCTTACAACAACTGGCCTCTAAAGCAGGTCTTTTAACCGGCTGTGACGTTAAGGCATTATCGGGCTATTGGCAAACTGCTAATAATATTTTGGACGTTAGTTCTGCGTTCGGTCGCGTTGTTAGCAGTCTACTTCAACAAGGTTTCAAGGGCCAAATTACCGCTATTGAACGTAACAACAGACAATACCAGTATTTAAAAAATAATTTTGGAAAAAGCGCACACATATTACAAAAAGACCTTCACCACTTAAATGATCTCTCGGAAAATTTCGATGTTATTTTTTTCTTATGGTCAGGATTAGCGGATTTTTCCCGTGTAGAACAACCCAGCATTATTAATAATCTGGCAAAGTTACTTGATAGAGAAAGGAAGCTGATTATAGATACGATGCCTATGAATACAAAACCGTTAGGGACAGAAGAGTTTGCAAGACAATCTTTTCTTACGCGAGGCAAAACAGGCGTAGTACGTACTTATGAAGCAACTTATGAAGAAATCGAACTATACGCCCATCAGGCTGGTTTAAATATATTAGAGCTTATACGCTGTCAAACGGATACCAACCGTATGCGGTGGCTTTATGTGTTAAGTCGCTAGTTAGCTTTTTTATGTGACAATCGAACACAGCCTCTGCCAAACAAGCAAGTAGCAGGAAATGATGCATGTACCTTACCATCGATAGTGGTTCTTAGGTAGACATCCTTAGCCATCTCCTCTGTATTCAGCATGCCTTCATGTAATTCTAATGCATGATGAAAGTAGTCATACTCCACTAAATTGAATAAATCATGTAATGAAGTGCCCCCTAAATTAAATTTATCGGATAATAAATCTCTTTCGTAACGCTTCATCAATGATCTAATCTCATGCAAATCGGAAATAATACTGACTTTTACCCTTGTGCTGGGTTTAAACTCACTCGCATTAGGAAATTGCAGTGAATAATAAACAGGTGGTGATGAATGATCGCGCATGTTAAATAATTGCGGTTGTATTATAATCGGAGGATAGTTGCGTATCTCATATATTTCGCTATAAATTTCCTGGATCAAGTCCCAGGGGCCTGAAAGTGTATCTCTGACTGGACCTAATCCGGTAAAAGCGCCAACTCCCAGGTTGAGTAAGTACTTTGCTGTATCCATAATATAGGCATTCGGGCGTGACTCATACTCCTTAAGGATCAATGAAAAAATTAAATTCCACATAGGTTGATTGCGCCAATATTCAGTGGCAGCCCAGCCAGAGCTGTGAAAGTATCTATAAAAATTAGCCCATTCGTTATCGTAAAGGTGATTAAACCAAGATTTAGAAAAATAAATTATTTCGGATTTCCACGGTTCTTGATTAATTTTATTGCTGTTAGCGAGCTGCCTAAACACTTCCCAATGCTGCATTAAATTTCTTGGTACACTCGCAGTAATACCAAAGCTTTTTATGAGTTTTTTATGCTTCAGTGTTTCGGTAATTTTAGGCATCATAAATACGGAACGTGCTCCAGCTGACATATCCCAGATAAACACCGGTTGTTCCGTATAATCGGGATTTAATACTCGCCAGGCACCAAAAACAGTACCTGGTGGAATTAATCCGCTCAATGGTAATGTACGATCTGCTAAGGGTAAATAAAATGAATTTTTTAAAACAAGGCTGACAGGATTAGAATTAAGGTTATAGCCTATTCCATCACGAATATCGGCACTAATAGATTTGTCAGTAATTGGTACGATAGCGCCTTGAGAATTTGGTAAGGTAAGCACGGATCGCTGCATAACCAAGCTACCATAAGGATATGTCGCTTTTATCAGCCAGTGATCGTCGCTTGGGTTTAATGCATCTATTATTGTAGCAAAATCAGCGTTAACTTTGACAACGTCTTGGCGTACTTGTTTCCAAGTGAGTTTTTCACAATTTCCCTTATAAACTATGGCCATAAAAACCTACAATAACCAAGTGTTGTTTTTCATTGCAAACGTATATTGTTCCGTCCGATGCAATTTGCGGACCAAATAATCTGTCTTTTGTTAGAAAAATGAAGTGCGATTCAAACTTAATTGTAACTATCTAATATAATTGGTAACTTAATGATGGTATCTCCACTTTACTACTTATTCTGCATAGGATTAGCAACATCATTAGCTGGCACTGGTCTTTATGAAACATCAACTTACAGCGTATATCATTAGGTGCCTTGATCATTGCTCTGGGGATGTTGGTCGATAACGCCATCGTAGTCGCTGAAGGTACCTTGATCAAGATGCAAAAGGGGATGAATTCTATCCGTGCGGCCAACGAAACTGTTACCGCAACTCTCTTGAACATCGCTCAGCAAGGATGAAATCAAGTCTTGACTACTTGTTTTTTAACATGGAAAAAAATCGCATATAAAACAGGCACGACAATTAAAGTTAATACTGTTGCAAAGGTCAAGCCGAACATAATCACCACCGCCATCGCGACAAAGAAAGCATCGAATAATAGTGGGATCATGCCCAACACCGTTGTAACCGCCGCGAGTGAAACTGGGCGTACGCGACTCACCGCTGAATCGACGATAGCTTGATACGGATCTTTGCCCTCTTTGATTTCAATATCAATTTGATCGATCAAGACAATCGCATTTTTGATCAGCATACCGGAGAGACTTAAGAAACCGAGCAAAGCCATAAAACCAAATGGCTGTCCCGTAACCAGCAAGCCTATCGTCACCCCGACAAAAGCCAATGGCACACATAGCCAAATAATTGCAGGTTGCTTTAAACGTCTAAATAATAAAATCACAACGAGTATCATTGAAATCACAGTTAACGGTAATTTTGCCGCAAGCGCAACTTGTGCATCGCGCGAATCTTCATATTCACCGCCCCATTCCATTGCATAACCAGGTGGCAATTCCATCGCTTCTAGCTTGGGCATGAGCCGCTCCAATAACACACTGGCTAAACCATCCTCCGGATCACATGAAGTGGTCACTGTGCGTATGCGGTTGCGCCGCGATACTTTGTCATCTGCCCATGTTGTCGCGAAACCATCAACAACTTGCTTGATCGGCACATAACGACTTAAGCCTGGGCTCCAAATTTGCAAGTTATTTATCGTGTCGATATTTAAACGTTCATAGTCTGGCAAACGCCCATAGATAGGCAATAGCTTATCACCTTCGCGATACAATCCAACTTGCTTGCCGGTAAAGGCAAACAATAACATTTCAGTGAGATCAGGGCGCGTGATACCCGTCCAGCGTCCTTGCGCTTCATTAAATACAGGACGCAAAACTTTAACTTGTTGGCGCCAATCATCACGGATATTAATCGCTTCAGGATCTTCATACATGATATCTTTTGCTTGTTCCGATAATTGACGTAAAACTTTGGGATCAGAACCAGAAAAGCGCACTTCGATCTTGGCATCTTTACCCGGGCCCAAACGGATCTTCTTCACCTTAGGTTCCGACTCTGGAAAATTAATTGCAAGGTACTTGAGTGCTTCGTCACTGAGCTTATCAATATCACGGTAATCTTTGACACGCACAATGAACTGACCATAGCTAGTGTTTGGCTTTTCAGGTGTATATACAAGCATAAAGCGCTGTGCACCCGTGCCAATGACACTGGTTACAGACTCAACTCCAGGCATCTTTTGTATGTGCTTTTCAATGTTTTCCATGTCCGCTGAGGTTTCACGAATATCAGTACCTTGTGCACGCCAATAATCGATTAAAAAAATTGGCGTAGTTGAATCAGGAAAAAAACTTTGCTTGACATAACCGAAGCCATAGACAGAAGCTGCCAACAACCCAACCATCATCAACATGGTAAACCACCGCACTTTGATACATGCTTCCAAAAATCCACGATATGCTCGGAAAAATAAACGGTCATAAGGATCGAAGTCTTCAGGAGGTGTTGCAGATTTGAGTAACAAATCACAAAACAAGGGAGTCACTGTAATTGCCAACACCCAACTTAGCAATAATGAAATAGCAATCACTTGAAACAGAGAACGCGTATATTCACCGGTTGAATCCTGCGACATACTGATTGCTGCAAAAGCCAATATACCGACGATAGTAGCACCGAATAGTGGCCACTTGGTTGCGGTAACAGTTTCGTTGGCCGCACGGATAGAATTCATCCCCTTTTGCATCTTGATCAAGATACCTTCAGCGACTACGATGGCATTATCGACCAACATCCCTAGAGCAATGATCAAGGCACCTAATGATATACGCTGTAAACTGATACCAAAGGCATACATGAATAATAACGTGCCCAACACCGTCAGCAGCAAAATAGAGGCAATCACAATGCCACTGCGCAAGCCCATAAAAATTAATAAAACAACAACGACAATCGCTAAGGCTTGTAACAAACTCACAACAAAGCCATTAACTGACTCTTCAACGATCTTAGGCTGGGCGTAAATCGAGTGTAAATCTGCTCCGGTAGGAATTACCGTTTGTAATTGTTGCAGGCGTTTTTCAATCGCCTCACCAACCTTTACCACATTTTCATCGCTAATAAACGAAATCCCTATACCCAACGCAGGCTGGTCATCGTAGCGCATTAATTCACTAGGCACTTCTAAATAATCGCGTTTAACTTTGGCAACGTCATTGATGTGGATCAAGTTCTTGCTACTCGTGCTACCAATGTAAACATTGCCGATATCCTGTACTGCTTTGAAAGAACCTGTCGGGTAAATACGGATATATTCATCACCAATCTTGGTATAACCCGAATCAGTGACAAAGTTTTGCGAGGACAAAGCATCAAAAATTTTATCTGGGGGCATCCCAAGTTGAGATAAACGTGACATAGAAATATCTAAATACACAACTTGTTTGCGAATACCACTTAATACAATCTTAGCGACACCTGGTACTAGCAATAATTCACGTTTAAGCATATCGGCAATATTTTCTAATTCACGATAACTATAACCACCTCCGGTCAAGGCATAATACATCCCATACACATCACCATAATCATCATTGACAATCGATGGGCCTGCGCCAGGTGGTAGTTCACCTTGGATATCGTTAATCTTGCGCCTTAGCTCATCCCATACTTGTGGCAAACTACGTTTATCAAAACTGTCCTCAATGACAACCGTCACTTCTGAGCGACCTGGCTTAGAAATTGATGTCACTCGCTTTAATTGTGGTAATTGTTGTACTGCACGCTCAATATATTCAGTGACTTCTTCTTCAACTTCGTATGGATTAGCACCGGGGTACGGCGTAATAACCATCGCTTCTTTGATCGTGAACTCGGGGTCTTCTAAACGACTGATTTTTTCGTACGCATACCATCCACCGATACTCAAAACGATAATAATCATCCAGGTAACGACTTTTTCCCGTATTGAAAATTCAGCGATACCCACGTTTAATTACCCTTTGCATCCATTTTGCTTTGCATTGCTCGCACCTTGTCACCAGTACGCAAGTAATGCACACCAGCTGTCACAATCTGATCACCGGGTTTCAAGCCTTGAGTGATTTTGATTTTATCACTTGTAAATGATGAAACAGTGACGGGTTGTTTTTTTATGGTTTGTGTTTTCGGGTCAATCAACCATACGTAGCGCCTATCCTGTTCATCTGAAAACACTGCACCGACGGGAACACTAAAATAGTTTGTGCGCACTTCATTAGTAGAGAGATTGGCATAAATCGTCGCCGTCATACCGGGTAAAATAGTGACTTCCTTGGGCGCAGGCATGGTAACAATGACATCATAGGTTTGTGTCTCTGGATCAGCTTCTGCGGTATGTTCTTTATATTTAATTTTGAAACGCTTATCGGGCACTGCTTCAAAAACAGCATAGGCTTTATCTCTAGTATATTTTTCAATATGCGCCATAACATTTTCAGGCACACTGACACGAACATCAACACTCGTGGCATCTTGCAAACTTACAATCGCCTCATCGACGTTAACAAATTGATGATTCTCAACATACTTATCAGTAATAGTCCCGTCAAATGGTGCATACAAATACGAATAACTTAAATCACGCTTTGCTGAATCCAGATTGGCTTGCGCAACACCCAGCTCCGCTTGCTTAACGTCATGTTGTGAACGCGTAACGTGTCCACCTGGTAATAGTTGTGCATAACGCTCATATTCCACCTTTGCCAATTTATATTTGGCTTCAGCCTCAGCCACTTGATCGTCAAAAGGTTTAGGATCCAAACGCGCCACCAAATACCCTTGCTTGACATCCAAACCTTTGCGAATGGGCAATTCAATCAAACGTCCTGCAACCCGAAACGACATTTTCACTTTTTGGGATGCTTCTACTTTGCCAGGAAAGCTGCGCATCAGATCAGCTTGCACTTGTCCTATCATCATGGTTTTAACCAGGTGCACTTTGTCTGGTTCAGTTTTTTTTTCTTCTTTACCGCAACTCACTAGCGATATGCCCAAGGTGAGAATGATGGCGCTAGGCCAAATTTTTGCTGAGATTGTTTGCTTGCCCATGAGATTCTCTACCCGCATATTTATGTTCAAAATGAAGCCTATATTGGCTAAACCTCATGCTAACAATGCAAGTTTGCCGCCATAATTAAGCAAATTTTCGCCATCCTGAGATCGCGCCAATAACACGCTACCCCGTGGTTCCGTTTATCGTTATAATTGCCGAGTTCTTTGTGGACAAATAGGCCAAAATTCGAACAAAAGGATATTAGCATTATGATTATTGAACCCAAGACTCGCGGCTTCATCTGCACTACCTCACACCCAGTTGGTTGTGGCACGCAAGTGCAAAAACAAATCGATTACGTGCGTGACAGCGGTGCGATTAAAGGCCCGCAAAATGTCCTCGTCATCGGCGCATCAACCGGCTATGGCTTGGCATCACGTATTACCGCGAGCTTTGGTTGTGGTGCGAAAACCATTGGCGTATTTTTTGAAAAAGCCGCGAGTGGTAAACGTACGGCTTCTGCCGGTTGGTATAATACCGCTGCTTTCGAAAAAGCAGCGCGTGAAGCGGGCTATTATGCTGCGAGCGTCAATGGCGACGCCTTTTCTGATGAAATCAAACAACAAACCATCGACTTAATTAAACAAGATATGGGGCAAGTAGATCTCATTATTTACAGTCTCGCCACGCCACGACGCACTGATCCAAAAACAGGTACAACTTACAGTTCCGCATTGAAAACTGTTGGCGCACCATACACGAATAAATCGGTGGATCCATTAGCTGGTAAAATCACTGAAGTCAGCATCGAACCAGGCACGCAAGAAGAAATTGATAATACCGTTAAAGTCATGGGTGGCGAAGATTGGGTGTTATGGGTCGAAGCATTGCAAGCGGCCGGTGCTTTGGCTGATGGTGTTAAAACCGTGGCTTATTCTTATATTGGCCCCAAGATTACGTACCCCATGTATCGCGAAGGCACAATCGGCAAAGCGAAAGATCACTTAGAGGCGACTGCACACGAATTAACGAAAAAGCTCGCGAATGTTAAAGGCCAAGCTTTTGTGTCAGTGAATAAAGCCGTTGTCACTCAATCCAGTGCCGCCATTCCAATCGTGCCGTTGTATATTTCAATTTTATTTAAAGTGATGAAAGAAAAAAATCTTCATGAAGGTTGTATTGAACAAATCTACCGTTTATGCAAAGAACGTCTGTATGCCAATGACAGCGTACCGACCGATGAAAAAGGTTTGATTCGTATCGATGACTGGGAAATGCGTGATGATGTGCAAGCAGCCGTTGCAGAAATATGGCCACAAGTTACTGATAGTAATTTAAACGATATCACTGATTTAATGGGCTATCGCCATGATTTCTACAATCTGTTTGGCTTCGATGTGGAAGGCATTGATTATCAACAAGACGTTAATCAAGAAGTAGAAATTGATTCCCTGCGCGAGACTATTGCCTAACTGCTATAATTAGGGTTAAACAGCGCGGGGTAATTTTCTCCGCGCTATCAACCAGGAAATAGCACTCATGACCGATATCGACAAAGCCTTTCAAGATCCTAAAGCGGTTTTTACAACTCCCCAAGCAGTACTTGATGACCGTGATCTTTGCCATAAAGAAAAAGTCGCCATATTAAAACGCTGGGAATATGATGCGCGTGAACTTGATGTCGCCGAAGAAGAAAATATGGGTGAGCCTGGCGAAGGCCCGCATGAACTTAGAAGCATATTAAGAGCGTTGCATGACTTAGGTGAATCACCCGATACCGAGCATAGCCCACCGACGAAACAAGGTGGGGAGTAGGTAAGATTACGTCCCACCCTACCCTCCGGGCACAGGCAGAGGGATGCAGCCCGGATAAGTTGCGCAGCAACATCATCCGGGAAAATGAGCTTGACGCAAAGACACTAGTCAGACTGGTCCCAGAGGGATGGGACGAGGTCAACTCAAGGTAACAGCTATCGTCTACCACAAATACTATCCGCCATATAGGATACCGTGCCCGCGTAAAATGTCGAATTATTATAGCGTTTGATCACGTGGAAATTTTTAAAGACTAATAATGGTGGCCCGCCATAAGGTTCAACAATGCTTGCTTGCCAATTAGTGTGTGGTATCCGTTCACCATGCTGCCCTATCACGCCCATTTGTGCCCATTGCGCAGCTGACATTTTATGTTTAGCTTCAATTAAGCTGTGATCAAATCCTCGTGGCAGGGAAACTTCCATCCCCCATGGTATACCAGGTTGCCAACCATTCTCAGCGAGATAATTGGCGATCGAAGCAAAGACATCCGCCTTGTTTTTCCAAATATCTTTTTTGCCATCACCGTTATAATCGACTGCATATTTTTGGAAGCTGGAAGGTAAAAATTGCGGTTGACCGCTACCTCCGGCCCACTCACCAACATAATTTTTATTTTGCACATGCCCCTCTTGCAAAATTTGCAAAGCGAGCAAAAGCTCACGGCGGAAAAAATCGCTACGACGTGGGTCGTAAGCCAAGGTCGCTAAGGATTTGATGACGGGGAATGTCCCCATATAATTACCATAACTCGATTCCATACCCCACAACGAGACGATAAAACAGGGATCCACGCCATAAGCGTCGCCCACTTCACGCAGCAGAGCTTGGTTACGCTTGTAATTGTGCTTGCCTAGTTTAATGCGATAAGGATCGCCGCGTGTCTTGCGATATTTCAAATAGGTAAGCCGGCGCTCTGGCTGGCTGCGATCTAAGCGCACTGTTTTACGATCAGGCCTGTGTATATTGCTGAAGACCCTATCAAACAAACGCGGGCTAATACCTTCGCTAATGGCTTCTTCACGCAACTCAGCCACCCACTCATTCCAACTAGGCTGCTGCCATTGACTCGGTGATGAAACACGAGCCAACTGTAGCGCGTTTGCCGACGCGGCATACGCTGTACACGCCAATAGGCTCATTAGCAATACTAATAGAAAAATTATTGAGCGCATATCCATCCTTGTCTTTATCACTCTCTAGGCCTCTGTCGGCCTCACTCGCACATTCTTTACAAAACTTTCAAATGGATGTGCAATATTTAGACCAGGAGCAGCCTTGAGATCTCATTTAAATGCCGTACAATCTTAAAGAAGTGCAAGCTAAGGACATGCCATGAAGCCATTAACCTACTGCCGGAAAGAAGCCGCACCCATTGGATCAAGCCGTTACTATAGTCTGCATGGTCTTATGCCCGATGAATATCGCGCCTTGCTAGCGATTTATGCCTTTGCCCACGCAATTAGCAAAATCCCCTTTGCTTGCAGTGAAACTCATATCGCACGTGGCAAACTCCAATGGTGGCACAATGAAATCCATAAGCTCTATAACAGCGTACCTGCTCACCCGATCGGCCAAGCCTTGGTGCCTTCTGTGCAACGCTATGGCTTATCCTATGCCCTATTTAACGAATATATTGATGCCATTGAAACCAGCTTGCAATTTGAAGTAATGGCAAGCTTCAACGACTTTGAACATTACTGTCATCGAACTACTGGTGTTATCGATCACTTAGTCGCACAAACCCATACTGATAGCGATAATAAATCTTTAGAATTTTGTCATCAAATGGCACTGTGTACCGAGCTCATCAACTGTATCCGTTTCTTGTATAAACATACCCAACATAACCGCGTTTATTTCCCGCAAGCTGATTTAAAACAATTTGATTTGACACCACAACAAATTTTAGCTGCTAAAATGACACCGCAACTTAGAGAACTATTGCGCTTTGAGGCAGCAAAAGCACGTGATTATCATGCTCAAGCCCTACGTACGCTAGGTAAGGAAAGACATTACGCTTACCGTTCGTATGTGATCTATAGTGCATTACAATTAAGGCTACTCGATGAAATCGAAAGGGATAACTTTGATGTGTTATCGCATCTCACTGGCATCCCCCCTGTGCGTAAACTATGGTTGAGTTGGCGCTTACGCAAACAACTACTAGCTGACTCCAAACCTTATCTTAAACCCGAATAACGAGGATTTTTTTGCGTGAAAAATTGTTTAGCAAACCAAACAATATTAGTAACTGGCTGTGCGCATGGGATCGGACGCGCGGTCGCTTTAGACTATGCCCAAAATGGGGCAACGCTGATCCTATTAGATCGTGATGTCAAAGCCTTAGAACAACTCTATGATGAAATCCTTGCGCAAAACTCACCACAAGCAGCCATTTGCCCAATCGATTTGGCAGGTGCGACAGAGAACGATTACCGGGATTTAGCTGAACGCGTCGCCGCTGAATTCGGTCAATTAGATGGTTTGTTGCATAATGCAGCAATCACCGGGCGCTTGACGCCTATTGAACATTATAACGTTAAACAGTGGTACGCTGTCATACAAGTGAATTTGCATGCAGCGTTCCTATTGACCCAAGCCATGCTACCTCTCTTAAAAAAAGCGCCAGCTGCAAAAATTGTTTTTACTACGGCTGATGAAGGCGAAACTGGCAAAGCCTATACTGCTGCTTATGCAGCGAGTAAATTTGCGCTACAAGGTTTTGCACAAGTGCTTAGCAATGAACTCTATACTAATACCCAAATCACTGTGAACACTATTAATCCCGGTGTGGTGAATACTAACTTGCGTCGCCAAACTCACCCAGCGGAAAACCCAGAATCACTGCCATCAGTGACCAGTGTCTTAAGCCAATATTTGCAACTGATGCTGGAGCAGCCTGATGGGCTTTTGGCATAACCCCAGTGTAGATAAAACAAACGCTGGCTATCAACGGCATTTTGGCCGATAATCACCCAAATTCATTAAAGTGATTCCACATGAAAAACGAAAATACTGAAAAATTACAAAAAGTCTTAGCGCGCGCCGGTTTAGGCTCGCGGCGGCAAATGGAAGAATGGATCACTGATGGGCGGGTAAAAATCAATGGCAAGACTGCGACGCTCGGTGATCGAGTTACTGAAGATTGCCGGATTCACGTCGATAATAAGCCTCTCGCTAAAGATGCTGCACAACCCAAAGAATGTCGTGTGATTATCTACAACAAGCCCGAAGGAGAAATTTGTTCACGCAACGATCCCGAAGGCCGCCCCACCGTTTTCGAGCAATTGCCTCGTCTTAAAAATCAACGTTGGATCAGCGTTGGACGTTTAGATATTAATAGTTCGGGTTTGCTACTGTTTACCAACGATGGCGAGTTGGCAAACCAACTCATGCATCCCTCTAGCAACATCGAGCGTGAATATGCCGTGCGTGTGTATGGTGAAGTTGATGCTGATATGTTGAAGCGTTTACGCAAAGGTGTCAAGCTGGATGATGGTATGGCATCATTCAAACGCATCAAAGATGCAGGTGGTGATGGTAAAAACCATTGGTATCACGTTGTCATTTGTGAAGGTCGCCAACGTGAGGTACGCCGTCTGTGGGAATCGCAAGATATTCAAGTCAGTCGTTTGATTCGTTTGCGTTATGGGCCGATCAGTTTGCCACGGAATTTGGCTAGAGCACGTTGGCGTGCGTTGACTGAGAGACAGGTGGCACGGTTGTTGGAGGATTATAATTAAGGGAATGTACACTGGAGCGTGCATGAGTACGCGTCCCACCCCAGAAGGGTGAGACGCGACTACTACTGTCTACTTGTTTTCGACTTCGACTTCGACTTCAGCTTCGACTTCAGCTTCGATATTGTGTGAAACATCTGTAGCAACTTCTTCGAATTGTACCTCATCATCTGACGCACCTTGCGCATCATCAAGCGCTTGTTGCACGGCAACGTCTTGCGCTTGCTCGGCTTGGTCTTCGAGCTCACGCGCCATTTCATCGAGGTCACGCAACTCTTCCAGCGTGGGTAAATCCTTTAAGCCTTTAAGATTGAAGTAATCCAAAAAGTCTTTGGTCGTCGCGTACAAACCTGGGCGCCCAGGCACATCACGATGACCGACAATACGTACCCAACCGCGTTCCATCAACGAACGAATAATTTGACTACTGACGGCAACACCACGCACGTCTTCGATCTCCGCACGCGTGACCGGTTGACGGTAAGCGATCAATACTAAAGTCTCTAAGGTCGCGCGTGTATAACGGGCTGGCTTTTCTTGCCACAATTTACCAATCCACGGCGCTAAATCCTGCGCAACCTGAAAACGATAACCGCTAGCAACCTGTTTGAGTTCAATACCACGTTCATTGTAGTCTTGTTGAAGGTCTTCAAGTGCAGCTTCGACCTCGTCTTTTTCAGGCATGGCGCCACGCGCAAAGAGATGACGTATTTGTTTGATGGTGAGAGGCTCATCGGCTGCGAGTATCGCCCCTTCAATGATCTTTTTTACCATCTCATAGCCAACGGGTTCTGGTTCAGCCGCTGGTTCTTCTTGACTGTCTTCTTCAGCAGGTGCCTGTGATTGTTCTGCATTTTGCTCTTCAGTAAGTGCTTGGGCTCGAGCTTCGACCTCTATCTCAGCTTCAACTTCAGCGTGCGCTGATGCCTGGGGCTCTTGTTCAGTTTGCTCTGCTACAGCCATATCATCATCTAAGTCGTATTCTTGCATGGTTGCCTCATTCGTCATTGGCTACTGCCTTTACATAAATCGGTGAATAGGGTTCTGCTTGGATCAACTCGATCATTGCGTTTTTTAACAATTCCAAAATCGCGATAAACGTCACAACAACGCCTAGCTTACCTTCACGCGGATCGAATAGGCCAACAAAGTCAGTATAACTCGTCGCATTAATACTGCTGAGCACTGCGGTCATACGTTCACGCACGGAAAGCGGTTCAAGCTTAACATGATGACTAGCGGTAATTTCTGCACGGCGCATGATGTCGCGCAGAGCCGAAATCAAATCAGGCAGATTCACATCTGGCAACGGTTTTTCAACGTTGTGTTCCGGCAAATCGATATTGGTGACAGGAAAAATATCCCGCCCAACACGCGGAATCGTATCTAAATCTTCGGCCGCTTTTTTGAAACGTTCGTATTCCTGTAAGCGACGAATCAATTCGGCGCGTGGATCTTCTTCTTCACCTTCTTCATTGACAATACGTGGCAATAGCATGCGTGATTTGATTTCCGCAAGACTCGCCGCCATTAATAAATATTCGGCCGCTAACTCAAAGCGCATCTCTTGCATTAATTCGATGTACTCGACGTATTGCTCGGTGATTTGCGCAATTGGGATATCCAAGATATCAATATTATTTTTCTTGATAAGATACAGCAATAAATCCAGGGGTCCCTGGAAGGCTTCTAAAAATACTCGCAAGGCTTCAGGCGGGATGTACAGATCTTGTGGCAACTCCAAGATAGCCTGGCCTTTGAATAAAGCTGCGGGCGAAGGGTGTTTACTGTCAATTTGTTCTGAATTAGCGCTTTCTGCAGTGGATTGTTCACTGTTAACCTCATGCATGGCGGTAGCCTCAACTGCTGCTGCCATTTCCACTGCTTCCGGTATGTTCGCATCTTGAACAGGCTCGCTTTGTGCTTCCGCCAGTGTTTCTGGCGCGTCTGTAGTTGCTTCCGTCACGTCATTCATGCTTAGTAAGTTATTGATAAATAATAGTAATGCGAATGAATAACTGAGACTGTTTACAATTCGCTCGCATAAAAAGAGGATATTCTACCTTAATTTTATGGCTTTTGGCATTGGAATTACGCGCTGATTCTATAAGGCCAAGGTATCGCCCTTACCCTCACGGATAACAACGGGCTCGCCCGCGGTGAGATCAACCACCGTAGTCGGTTCAACGCCACAATTGCCGCCATCGATCACCAAGTCGACTTGGTGATCTAGGGCATCAAGCATGTCCTCTGGCTCAATCATCGGTAAGTCTTCACCCGGTAGTGTGAGGGTTGTGCTCATAATGGGTTCACCCAGCTCGTGTAGCAATGCCAAGGCAATAGGATTATCTGGAATGCGGATGCCAACAACTTTACGCTTGGCATTGACCAAGCGGCGCGGTACCTCGCGCGTGGCGCCCAGTAAAAAGGTATAGGGTCCTGGCGTACAATGTTTAAGCAAACGATAAGCACGGTTGTCGATCTGGGTATAAATCGCTGCTTCGGCAACATCGCAACACACTAAAGTAAAGCGATGTTTAGGGCCAAGCTGGCGGATAATCTTCATGCGTTCTAGCGCTGCTTTATCACCAATATGACAACCCAGGGCATACGCCGAATCGGTGGGATACGCGATAATACCACCGTTACGGATAACATCGACCGCTTGCTTAATCAGCCGGTCTTGGGGGTTTTGTGGGTGAATACTAAAAAATTGACTCATGGAGTGATTATATTAGGTATAATCGTAATTTCCATATAAATAGTAATAAGGAAGGCGTGAGCCAAGCTATAGCCCCCATGAAAATACTCGCAGATTTTTTTCCGATTATCCTGTTTTTTATTGTTTACAAATTATACAATATCTATGCGGCGACCGCGTCAGCGATTGTCGTCTCTTTTCTCCAGGTCACCATTTACTGGGTTAAATTCCGCAAAGTCGATCGCATGCAATTGATCACCTTGGCGTTAGTTGTTGTGCTGGGTGGTGCAACCTTACTGCTACACAAAGAAATTTACATCAAATGGAAACCGACGATTTTAAATTGGGTTTTCGCCGCCGTCTTTTTCGCAAGCCAATATATCGGTAAAAAACCAATTATCAAACGGATGATGGAAAAAAATGTCAGCTTGCCCGAAGCTGTTTGGGGCCGCCTCAACCTAAGCTGGGTTGGTTTTTTTGTCCTGATGGGTATTGCGAATTTATACGTGGTTTATAACTTTGATACCGATGTCTGGGTTAATTTTAAATTATTCGGCATGCTCGGTTTAACGGTGATATTTGTTATTATCCAAGCCTTTTACCTAGCACGGCATATTGAACCCGATAAATAACAGTACACAAAGAGGAACTCCAATGCTAACCAGTGAAGAACGTATAAAATTAATCAAAAACCGTGTGAATGACGCGCTCTCTCCCAAGAATATCGAAGTCATTGACGATAGTGCCGATCACATCGGCCATGCTGGTGCTGCCAGTGGCGCAGGCCATTTCACCGTGATCGTCGTGTCAGAAGCCTTTCGTGGTAAGACACCCGTGCAATGCCACCGCTTAGTGTATGACGCTATCGGCGATGCCATGGGTGGTGAGATTCATGCACTGCGGATTAATGCCAAGGCGCCGGAGTGATATATTGTCATCCTGAGCGTAGCGAAAGGTTTGATGTATCCCCATAAATTATTTTGTAGCCTTGCTTCTTGTGTAGCCTTGGTAAGCACCGTAGGTGCGCACCAAGGATCAGCTTTTGCCAACACATTCCCTTGATGCGCCGCTACGCGGCTTATCAAGGCTACTTTAGAACTTTATTCGTGAAAATAGATCAGCTCAGGATAACGAGGGTAGAAACAGTAGCGAGAGTTTTGTGCGTGAGCGAGGCGCGGCGGTTTTTTTATGGGGGAGTTTATTCGACATAAATGACCGAATAAAAAAACCGCCGCAACAAAGCTCACGTGAAAAAATCGAAGCTACTGGAGATTCATGACTTCAGAAAGGCCCTTACCCATATCCGCCGGCGACTTCACCGTCAACGCGCCAGCCGCTTCTAAAGCTGCAAATTTTTCAGCGGCAGTACCTTTACCACCGGAAATAATCGCACCAGCATGGCCCATGCGTTTACCGGGAGGTGCCGTCACACCTGCGATATAAGAGACAACCGGTTTCTTGACGTATTCTTTGATGAATTCAGCCGCTTCTTCTTCGGCGGTACCACCAATTTCACCGACCATAACAATGGCTTCGGTTTGTGGATCATCTTGGAAGAGACGCAAGATATCGATGAAGTTGCTACCTGGAATCGGATCACCACCAATACCGACACACGTACTTTGACCAACGCCCAAGTCGGTGGTTTGTTTCACAGCTTCATAGGTTAATGTACCTGAACGTGACACAATACCAACTTTACCAGGCTTATGAATATGGCCTGGCATAATCCCAATCTTGCATTCACCGGGAGTAATCACGCCTGGACAGTTAGGCCCAATCAAACGCGCACTGGTGTTTTTATCGATATAGTATTTAGCTTCGAGCATGTCTAAAGTTGGAATACCTTCAGTAATACACACGATTAATTCGATACCCGCATCGGCGGCTTCGATAATTGAATCTTTACAAAATGGTGCTGGCACGTAGATCACACTGGCATTTGCACCGGTTTGATCAACGGCATCGCGCACGGTATTAAATACAGGCAAATCTAAGTGTTTTTGGCCACCTTTACCCGGCGTCACACCGCCCACCATTTTGGTGCCATAGGCAATAGCTTGTTCGGAATGGAAGGTACCTTGCTTGCCGGTAAAACCCTGACAGATTACTTTTGTTTCTTTATTAATTAATACACTCATTATGCTGCCCCTACCGCTTTAACGACTTGTTGTGCTGCATCCGTAAGACTTTGTGCAGCGATGATGTTGAGATTACTTTCATTGAGTTTTTGTGCACCAATATCGGCGTTATTACCTTCAAGACGCACAACCACCGGGACATTGATGCCGACTTCTTCTACAGCACCAATAATACCGTCAGCAATCAAGTCACAACGTACGATGCCGCCGAAGATATTGACGAGCACGCCTTTGACATTGCTATCAGAAAGAATAATTTTGAAGGCTTCAGTCACACGTTCTTTGGTTGCGCCACCACCAACATCTAAGAAGTTAGCCGGATTACCGCCGTGCAATTTCACTAAATCCATGGTCGCCATTGCGAGCCCGGCGCCATTCACCATGCAACCGATGTCGCCATCGAGCGCAATGTAGTTGAGCTCCCAATCGCGCGCACGATTTTCACGCTCATCTTCTTGTGTGGTATCGCGCAGGCTGCGTAGTGTAGGTTGACGATAAAGCGCATTGTCATCGAGATTGATCTTACAATCTAAGCAAAGTAAATCGCCTTCTTTGGTCACAACCAAAGGATTAATTTCTAATAAAGCGAAATCTTTATCTGCGAACATTTGGCCGAGACCATTTAATAGTTTGGTGAATTGCTTCACTTGATCGCCTTTAAGACCTAAGCCAAACGCAAATTCACGTGCTTGGTAAGGTAATACGCCTACAACAGGATCAACACTCACTCGGAGAATTTTCTCTGGGGTTTCTTCAGCAATCTTTTCAATGTCAACGCCACCTTCAGTGGATGCCATAAACACAATGCGCTGTTGTGCGCGATCGATAACGGCACCAAGATAAAGTTCACGGTCGATATTACAAGGAGCTTCGATAAGTAATGAATTAACGGGTTGGCCATGTTCATCAGTTTGGAAGGTTACGAGGCGTTTGCCTAATAAGTCATGTGCTGCGGCGATCACTTCTTCTTTACTTGAAACAAGACGCACACCACCCGCTTTACCGCGACCACCAGCGTGGACTTGCGCTTTCACCACCCATTTGCTGCCGCCGAGTTTATCAGCGATAGCGCGTGCTTCATCGCCATTATAAGCGACTTCGCTCGCTGGTACGGGCAAGCCGTATTCAGATAAGATTTGTTTTGCTTGATATTCATGAAGATTCATCTATTTTTGCTCCAAGTGTCATTATTCATCGAAAATCTTTAGATAAGATAAAAAAACCGCTCTTGTGGCCGACCTCGCCTCAAGAAAGGCGGGCATTATACCATTTACAGCCGTGGGTACCAGTGAAGTTGGGCAGATTTGGGGCGGCAAATACGTTCAATAATCAGCCAGATTTTCTGGCTAGTAGCCTAGTAGCCTTGATAAGCTGCGTAGCGGCGCATCAAGGATCAGCATTTGTTCATACGTAAGCCGTAACCCGGATAAGCGCGGCACGCGCGTCATCCGGGGAGGGTGTTTGCCATTGCTGTCCCCGGATGACGTTGCTACGCAACTTATCCGGGCTACATCTGAGCTTGATGCAGAAGCCGTAGCCTTGATAAGCCGCGTAGCGGCGCATCAAGGATCAGCATTTGTTCATACGTAAGCCGTAGCCCGGATAAGCGCGGCACGCGCGTCATCCGGGGAGGGTATTTGCCATTGCTGTTCCCGGATGACGTTGCTGCGCAACTTATCCGGGCTACATCTGAGCTTGATGCAGAAGCCGTAGCCTTGATAAGCGCCGAAGGCGCGCATCAAGGCTACACTCACTGGGAGAATGTCTCCGAGTGGCGTACCTACGGTGCTTAGCCGGGGTAAAAATTTAGATTTCTAAGAGTAGCCGCGCTGGGTCTTCGAGTAACTCTTTAATCGCCACTAAAAATTGCACTGACTCTTTACCGTCAATGATACGGTGGTCATAAGACAGCGCGAGATACATCATCGGGCGAATCACGATTTCGCCGTTTTCAACCACGGGGCGCTGTTCGATCTTATGTAACCCGAGGATCGCACTTTGTGGTGGATTAAGTATTGGGGTTGAAAGCAAAGAACCAAACACGCCACCATTGGTAATCGTAAACGTACCGCCAGTCATTTCTTCGATGGTAAGTTGGCCCTTACGTGCTTTATCTGCATATTGCACGACCGAATTTTCGATTTCAGCCATCGACATCACATCGGCATTACGCAAGACTGGCACGACCAAACCACGTTCTGTCGATACCGCCATACCAATATCATAATAACCGTGGTAAATAATATCATTGTCATCAATAGAAGCATTGACCAATGGGAAGCGTTTTAAGGCTTCTACTGCAGCTTTGGTGAAAAATGACATAAAACCGAGGCGCACACCGTGGGCCTTTTCAAATTTGTCTTTATACTCTTTGCGTAAATTCATCACCGCTTGCAGATTAACTTCATTAAATGTGGTAAGGATCGCAGCACCATGCTGTGCCTGTACTAAACGCTCTGCAATACGTGCACGCAGACGCGTCATTGGTACACGTTTTTCGGGGCGCTCGCCACCGGTAATGGTCATGCCTGCTGGCACTTGCGCAATCGCGGGGGCTGCGCTTGACTGTGGTTGTGGTTGTGATGATTGGCCTTGTAGAAACTTTTCCACGTCAGCCTTGGTGATACGGCCACCTTTACCTGTCCCTGTTACTCGCGCAACATCGATGTTATGTTCGGCAACCAAACGGCGTACCACTGGGGTTAAATCAGCATTGCTTTCCGCCCCTGTAGGTGCATCAGAGGTTGTTGCTTCGGCAGTTGCTGCTGCGCCGGATTTAGCACTAGCAGTGGCACCTGCCGTGAATTTTGCTAACACTTCGTTGGCAATTACAGTCTCGCCTTCCGGCCTAAGAATTTCTTCCAATACGCCATTATCCGGAGCAGGTACCTCTAGTACGACTTTATCGGTTTCTAAATCAACGAGATTTTCATCACGCTCTACGGCTTCGCCGGGTTGTTTATGCCACGTGACGATAGTGGCATCGGCAACAGATTCAGGTAAAACAGGGACTTTAATTTCTATGGACATTGGATGGGTTCCTCACTACACAATACAATATTATTTCTGTAACTACTCACTAAACTTTTAGTCATCATGTAAACAGCCTGAAAAATCTCCCTTCCCTTATGCGATGAGGGATTCTCAAGGGCACAGCTATTTCTTCAGTCCTAATGCATCAGCCACTAATTGTTGCTGTTGTTGCTGATGCAAAGACATATAACCAGCCGCTGGTGACGCTGAATATTCGCGCCCCGCATAAATGAGCGCTTGCCCTGCAAGCAAACTCACACGCATATGGTGTTGCGTACAATACCAAGCACCTTGGTTCATAGGCTCTTCTTGACACCAGATAACTTGTTTAACCTGCGGGTATTTTTCTAGCTCTTGCCTTAAGCGTTCTTCTGGGAATGGGTACAATTGCTCAATACGAATGATTGCAACATCTTTTAATTTTTCTTCACGACGCTTCGCTAATAAATCATAGTAAACTTTACCACTACACAAAACAATGCGCTTGACTTGTTTCGCCTTGATATTATCCATTTCTGGTATGACTAAGTGAAATTTACCATTAGCCATATCTTCTAAGCTGGACACCGCTAATGGATGGCGTAATAAGCTCTTCGGCGTCATGACGATCAAAGGATTGCGATACGGACGAATGACTTGACGACGAATCATATGGAAGACTTGTGCTGGTGTACTTGGCACACACACTTGCATGTTGTGTTGTGCGCATAACTGTAAAAAGCGTTCGAGGCGTGCAGAAGAATGCTCTGGCCCTGCCCCTTCATAGCCATGTGGCAAGAACATCGCAAGGCCACATAGACGACCCCATTTTTGTTCGCCGGAGCTGATGAACTGATCAATCACCACTTGCGCACCATTAACAAAATCACCAAACTGCGCTTCCCAGATCACTAATGCGTTCGGTTCAGCAGTGGCATAACCATATTCAAAACCTAACACTGCTTCTTCCGACAGCACTGAATCGATAATAGTAATGTCTGCTTGTTCATCTGATAAATGTTTTAATGGTGTATAGCATTCACCACTATCAAACTCATGTAATACCGCGTGACGATGTGAGAAAGTCCCACGACCACTATCTTGGCCCGACAAACGCACGGCATAGCCTTCAACCAGTAGGGTTGCATAAGCAAGCGTTTCCGCATACCCCCAATGTACCGGCGATTCACCGGCAGTCATTTTGCTACGGTTTTTAATTTCATTGGCGACTTGTTTTTGCAGGGTGAATCCCTCGGGCGTAGTTTCTAACTTTGTTGCCAAAGCTTTTAGTTTTTTGAGATCATACCTAGTATCCGCCGCGGACTGCCAATTACGATCTAGATACGGCGCCCAATTGACGGCATAAGGATTAGCAATTTCATCTTCAGCGATCGTATCGACAACTTGCGTGCCTGCATCTAACGTTTCACGGCAGTCATTGACCATATCATCTGCCTCAGCTTTAGCGATGACATTTTCACTCACAAGTTGCTCGGCATACAGCTTACGTGTCGTTGCATGATTTTTGATTTGGCGATACATGATCGGTTGCGTGCCCGCCGGTTCATCGGCCTCATTGTGGCCATGGCGACGATAACAAATTAAATCAATCACAACATCTTTATTGAAGGTCATGCGAAAATCTAAGGCAATACTTGCCGCAAATAACACAGCTTCGGGATCATCGCCATTGACGTGCAAGATAGGCGCCTGCACCATCTTCGCTACATCAGTACAATACAAAGTGGAACGTGCATCTAAAGGATTGCTCGTGGTAAAACCGATTTGATTGTTTATCACGATATGTACACTGCCACCAGTACGATAACCGCGCGCTTGTGACATATTAAAGGTTTCCATCACCACCCCTTGTCCTGCAAAGGCAGCATCACCATGAATAATGATTGGTAATACTTGATTACGCTCTTGATCGGCACGACGCTGTTGTCGCGCACGCACAGAACCTTCCACGACAGGGCTAATAATTTCGAGGTGCGAGGGGTTGAATGACAATGCCAAGTGCAAATGCCCACCGGGGGTATTCACATCAGACGAAAAACCTAAGTGGTATTTCACATCCCCTGACATTGCTTCATTGGCGTGTTTGCCTTCAAACTCTTGGAATAATTCTTCAGGTGATTTACCTAAGATATTAATCAACACATTCAAGCGACCACGATGTGCCATACCGATAACAACTTCTTTCACACCTTGCTCACCGGCATTTTGTACGACTTCATCCAGCAGTGGAATCAAGCTATCGCCGCCTTCCAGTGAAAAGCGCTTTTGGCCGACAAAGCGGCGCCCCAAATATTTTTCTAAGCCTTCTGCTGCAGTCAATTTTTCTAAAATACGCTTTTTCACCTCTGGGCTAAAGTTCGGCTGCGCACAATTGCTTTCCATGCGTTGCTTTAACCACTGGGTTTCGTGTGGATTAGTGATGTGCATGTACTCAACACCAATTGAATGACAATAAGTTTGGTTCAACGCCTCGTAAATATCTCGCAAGGTGCGTTCGCCATTCAATCCAAGGAAATCACCTGCATCAAACTGTGTATCCAAATCACCATGCTCTAAGCCATGATGACCTAGTTCCAAATCAGCAACCTCATGGCGCTGTGCCAAGCCCAAGGGATCCAACTTCGCACGGTGATGACCATGACTACGATAAGCGTTAATCAGTTGCATCACTGCCGCTTGCTTATGGGCATGGCGTACATCAATATTGCTTGCCGTCGCGGGCGCGGCATGGCCTTTATGGCGTGCATGTTCTCGAAAGTATTCGGTTATTTCACTGTGTACAGCGTCCGGATGAGAATCACCATCAGACTTTGGTAGATTAGCAAAACATTCCTGCCATTGTTTGGCAACAGCTTTTGGATCACGCAAGTACGCTTCATATAAGGCTTCAAGGTAAGCAGCACTACCGCCAGAGATGTAAGAACTAAGGCGCATGCTAGACATGCTTTCCTTATTCACTTCAGACTTCATTTCAGACCCCATACCAGAAATCACATCAACAATTTTAATAACAGCATTCCTATATATATGGGCTCACAGCAAGAAATGTGCCCAGAAAACTAACACTGACTATGGTTTAACTTCCCTGGATACGATTATGTCTCTTCTTTGAGCATTTCACCGCGAATATGGCCAATGGCTTTGGTTGGATTTAAGCCCTTAGGACAAACATCGACACAATTCATAATACTGCGGCAACGAAAAACACTATATGGATCATGCAATTGGCGTAAGCGATCCCGCGTTGCGGTATCGCGACTATCAGCAATAAAGCGATACGCTTGCAACAATGCCGCTGGTCCCATAAATTTATCCGGATTCCACCAATACGACGGGCAAGAACTGGAACAGCAGGCACACAAAATACATTCATACAGGCCATCGAGCTTGGCACGCTGCTCTGGCGATTGCGGGCGCTCCTTGGCCGGGACAGGCTCATCGTTCATGAGATACGGTTGCGCTTTCTCATATTGGCGGTAGAACTGTTCCATATCAACAATCAAGTCACGCACAACTGGGAAACCTGGCAATGGGCGCACGACAATTTTATGGATCTTTAACGAAGACAGTGAGGTAATGCACGCCAATCCATTCTTGCCATTGATGTTCATGCCATCCGAACCACACACCCCTTCCCGACAAGAACGACGCAAGGCTAAGGTTTCATCTTGTTCATCTTTGATGCGTAACAATGCAGTCAGTAACATAATATCCGTACTATCGTCGACATCCAAATTATAATCTTGCATATACGGTTCAGTATCTTTATCGGGGTTGTAGCGATAAATAGAAAATTGATAAGTTGCCATGATTTTATGTTCCTACTCTCAATATGGTTGGCTTAATAAACACGCTCTTTAGGTTCAAAACGCTCAACTGTTTTTGGTTGCATATTCACAGCGCGATCGGCAATACGCTCTTCGGGGAAGTAAAGCAAATGCTTCAACCAATTTGCATCATCACGCTTAGGAAAATCTTCACGGCTATGCGCGCCACGACTTTCCTTACGATGCACAGCCGTTGAAGCTGTGGCATACGCAACCGCCATCAAGTTATCTAACTCCAAGGCTTCGATGCGTGCGGTATTAAAGACATTGCTGGTATCTTTGAGCGCCGCATGTTGCAAACGTTCACGCAAGCCTTTTAATTTCTTCAATCCTTCTTGCATAAATTCTTCAGTACGGAAAACTCCAAAATCATTCTGCATCGTTTTATGTAATTCATCGCGAATCACTTGTGGGCTTTCACCTTTTTGCGTGTTATCCCAGCGTTGCACACGCTGCATTGCCGCATCAATATCATCTTGGCCCACATAAGGTTCGGGCATACCTTGCTTCAAGCTATCGGTAACGTGTAAACCAGCAGAACGACCAAAGACAACCAAGTCTAAGAGTGAATTACCGCCGAGACGATTCGCACCGTGTACAGAGACGCACGCACATTCGCCAACCGCGTACAGGCCCCCAATAATTTCATCGTCGCCTGCTCTGTTTTGCATTAGCACTTGGCCATGCACGTTGGTCGGCATGCCACCCATCATGTAGTGACAGGTTGGAACCACCGGGATTGGCGCGGTAATCGGATCAACACCGGCAAAAGTGATTGATAACTCACGAATGCCTGGTAAACGCGACTTAATTAAATCAGCACCAAGGTGATCGAGTTTTAATTTCACATGATCAATACCGTCTGGATCAAAGCCTTTACCCGCACGTAGCTCTAACGCCATCGCCCGCGCGACCACATCGCGTGAGGCCAAGTCTTTTGCGTGTGGTGCATAACGCTCCATGAAGCGCTCGCCATCTTTATTGATGAGATAACCGCCTTCGCCACGACAACCTTCCGTGACTAACACGCCTGCACCAGCAATACCGGTAGGGTGGAATTGCCACATTTCCATGTCTTGCACCGGTAAGCCTGCGCGTAATGCCATACCAATACCGTCACCCGTATTGATTAAGGCATTGGTCGTGGATTGGAAAATACGCCCGGCACCTCCGGTCGCAAGGATAGTGGCATGTGCATTAAAAAAGGCTTGTTCGCCAGTTTCGATACAAATCGCAATCACGCCCGCAATACCTTTGCCATCAGCACGCTTAACTAAGTCAACAGCATACCACTCGTTGAAGAAGTGAGTGTTATGCTCAACGTTTTTCTGATAAAGCGTGTGCAACAAGGCGTGCCCCGTACGATCAGCTGCCGCACAAGTACGCGCCGCTTGTTCACCACCAAAGTTTTTGGATTGTCCACCGAACGGACGTTGATAGATTTTACCATTGTCCATTCGCGAAAATGGTAAACCCATGTGTTCTAATTCATAAACGACTTCAGGACCAGTCATACACATATATTCAATTGAGTCCTGATCGCCTAAGTAATCTGATCCCTTAACAGTATCATACATATGCCAACGCCAATCATCTTCGGGATCCGCATTACCTAAGGCACAAGTGATACCGCCTTGTGCCGATACCGTATGTGATCGCGTCGGGAATACCTTCGAGAGTAACGCCACACGTTGTCCTGAATTTGCCAGCTGGTAAGCCGCACGCATGCCCGCGCCACCTGCACCAATAATGATTGCATCAAATTTATGAGTCGCCATCGCCATGTGTTACACACTCCAAAGAATAGTAATGCCCCAGATAAAACACACGATAAGTGCCAGGGCAACAATAATTTCAAATAAACCGCGTAGAATTGTACAGTTGATATAGTCCGTCGCGATCGTCCACACGCCAATCCACGCATGCACCATCAAGCTCATCAATGCAAGCAAACTAAAAATGCGCACCGAGTTCGACATAAATAAATCTTGCCACATGTTATATTCCACATGTGGATGACACATAAAATAAAACGCTAAGAAAATAACATAAGCTGCGAGAATCACTGCCGTAATACGCTGCAATAACCAATCACGTAAACCACTACGACTGAGGTTTGACACACTCTCTACCATAACCAAACTCCCACTGCGATAATCAATATTGCACTGACGATGAGGATGAGCTTAGCACCCATGCGTCCCCCGGTGAGACTTTCACCCCAGCCGCAATCCATCAGTAAATGACGGATGCCGGCAACCAGGTGATAGGCCAACGCCGACAAGATAACCCACACGCAAAATTTAGCGATGGGATAAGAAAAACATTCTTTAAGTGCCGCAAAACTATCGGCTGACGACAACGATGCGCTCAACGCCCACAACAAAACCGGGATCAGTAAAAACAATAAGAATCCGGAGATGCGGTGTAAAATGGATGTGATCGCTGGCAATGGAAAACGAATAGTACGTAGGTCGAGATTGACCGGTCTTTTTTTGTTCACATTATGTCCTTG
Organism: Gammaproteobacteria bacterium; assembly: GCA_021773335.1. Classification (GTDB taxonomy): domain Bacteria; phylum Pseudomonadota; class Gammaproteobacteria; order JAJFKG01; family JAJFKG01; genus JAJFKG01. The sequence continues at coordinate 9,370 of JAJFKG010000033.1, read as the reverse complement.
CTTAGCAATGTTAGAACTACTATGACTTGGTTTTTTTTCAACCAAATCACCTAGAGTCACTTGAATGGGTACTGGCGTTACCTTTAATAGTGGTTTCACCCCATATTGCGGGCTGAATTATATTCATTTCACTACGAAAAAACAAACCGTTATATGTAAAAGGTAGTGATTCGCTACCTGCTCCTTTAGTTTTTCGCTACACTAGCACCACTCAGCAAGGAGCACCTCATGAACACCATGCAAGCCATCGTTTTTGAAGAAGCAAAGAATTTTGACGCATTGCGTCGCAAAGAGGTTGATAAACCACAGCCCAAGCCCACCGAAGTAATTGTACAAATTAAAGCCTGCGCCCTTAATCATCGTGACGTTTGGATAACTCAGGGCTTATATCCCAGTATCAAAGTGCCGATTATTCTCGGTTCTGATGGTGCCGGCTTTGTTGAACAAGTCGGTAGTGATGTAGGTAAACAATGGCTAGGCAAAGAGGTCATCATTAACCCTGGCCTAGGCTGGGGCGACAACCCGCGTGTGCAAAGTGATGATTATCGTATTCTGGGCTTGCCTGATAATGGCACGCAAGCACAATTTGTCGCCGTACCTGCGGCAAATGTCCTAACAAAACCCGCTTACCTATCATTTGCCGAAGCTGCCGCAACGCCACTCGGCGGCTTAACTGGCTATCGGGCGCTATTTACTCAAGGCCAATTACAACGTGGGCAAAATGTATTACTCACTGGTATTGGTGGCGGCGTCGCTTCACTCATGTTGCAAATGGCTGTGGCAACCGGCGCAAATGTGTATGTCACGTCAGGTGACGCCGCCAAGATTGACCGCGCTTGTCATGCCGGTGCGCAAGGCGGCGTGAATTATAAAGACAAAGACTGGCCGCAAACACTCAACAAGCTTTTGCTCAACAGTAAAGTCGCAAACAAGCAAATTGATCTGATCGTCGATAGTGCCTGCGGTGATGGCATCAACGACTTGATAAAGATCGTCAAACCCGGGGGACGGATTGTCTTTTTTGGTATGACGAAAGGCATCCCTTCTAAACTAGATGTCGGCAAGTTGTTTTGGAAGCAAATTACCCTACAGGGCACTACCATGGGTAGTAACGCCGACTTTGCAGCCATGTTGGAGCTTTTTCAAAAACACAAAATCAAACCCACGATCGATGGCCCCTATCCTTTTAATGAGTACAAATTAGCCTACGAGCGTATGATGTCAAGCAGCCAATACGGTAAAATTGTATTGGAAGTTGATTAAAGTCTCTTCTAGCAGCTGCCGACTTTTGTAATATCTAAATAACTCAGGTACCATCGCCAAGCGCATTTAGTATAGAAACTGCACAGCATAATCAGATTAGCAAGGAGATTTACATGGCTGACCCAAAAGCACAACTCAAATTAATGGGCAGTAAGCAATCAATTGAATTACCCGTTCGTTCTGGCACACTTGGTCCAGACGTTATCGATGTTAATCAAGTCGGCAAAAATGGTGTTTTTACTTTCGATCCCGGCTTTGTCTCAACGGCTTCGTGTGAATCTAAGATTACCTTTATCGATGGCGGCAAAGGCGTTTTGTTATATCGCGGCTACCCTATCGAACAATTGGCAGAAAAGGCCGATTACTTAGAAGTTTGCTATTTACTACTCAATGGCGAGTTACCTAACAAAACACAAAAACAAGCATTCACGAATAACATTACCATGCACACCATGGTACATGAGCAAATGAGCCACTTCTTGAATGGCTTCCGTCGTGATGCCCATCCTATGGCAGTCATGATGGGTGTGGTTGGTGCCCTGTCGGCTTTCTATCATGATTCACTCGATATCAGTATTCCTGAACACCGCATGATGTCAGCCTATCGTCTGATTGCAAAAATGCCGACGCTGGCCGCGATGTGTTACAAATACTCTGTCGGCCAGCCATTTGTGTTCCCACGTAACGAAATGAGTTACGCGGAAAATTTCTTGAATATGATGTTCCAAATTCCCAGTGAAGACAGTAAGCCTGATCCCGTACTAGTACGTGCGATGGATCGCATATTCATGCTACATGCCGATCACGAACAAAATGCGTCAACCTCGACCGTGCGCTTGGCTGGCTCCACCGGTGCTAATCCATTTGCATGTATTTCTGCGGGAATTGCTGCATTGTGGGGCCCTGCACATGGTGGCGCCAATGAAGCAGCACTCAATATGTTGGAAGAAATCGGCGATGTTGATCGCATCGGTGAATACATTAAACGCGCGAAGGATCGTGATGATCCTTTCCGTTTAATGGGTTTTGGTCATCGCGTTTATAAGAACTATGATCCGCGTGCCAAAGTCATGCGTGACACTTGTCACGAAGTTTTAGAAGCTGTCGGCGCGCATGATAATCCTTTATTTAAGATCGCGTTAAAACTCGAAAAAATCGCCTTAGAAGACGAATATTTTGTGGAGAAGAAACTCTATCCCAACGTTGATTTTTATTCCGGCATTACTTTAAGCGCTATCGGTATTCCAAGTACCATGTTCACCGTGATTTTCGCGCTGGCGCGTACGTCCGGTTGGATTTCGCATTGGATCGAAATGATCAGTGATGAAGCACAACGCATCGGTCGCCCACGTCAATTGTATACGGGTGCAGATACGCGGGACTTTGTGCCAATTGATAAGCGTAAGTAACCAATAAAAAGCCCCGCTTAAGCGGGGCTTTTTATTGGCAGATGGAAAGCCCAAGCACATTCATTAAAGCAGGCTGGGTGCTGACGATGATGTCTGGGGTGTAGGCACAGACTCAGTTGCCTTAGGTGCAGGCAATGCACCAAGAGAGCCAATCAAAGCTGCGCTGGAATGAGACGATGGTGATGATGAGGAAGAGAAAGCTACAACTGCATCATCAGCAGCAGGCAGTTGCACTCGCGGTGACGCCGGAAAATATTCAATGCCACGATGTGTTTGCACCCGAACAAGCCCAGTCGCATGCCGCGCCAAACTTTCTTGACTCTTGCGTGTACCGCTAACGCTTGATGACAGTGCAGCCTCAATATACTGTTGCACTGTGGCTAAAGAACTATGGATAAAATCACCCTCGACTGTTTGAGCCGCAGACAGTTTTGATTGCAAATTTAGCATCGTCTGCTGGATTTGTTTTAGTCGGGCCACTTTACTGTGGTTATCCACTTTTTCATCAGCCATGGTAGTATGCGCACTTGCTAAGCTGCGTTTTACCACTTCAATAATTGTTTCTTCTGGCAGTGACTTGGGATCACCGACGCTAACCAACCATTCGTAGCCTGCAACACCAACCACAACGCTCTTTTGCCCAGAGATAGGGATACGATATAACAATCCACTACCCGTTATTTGGGTAACAAATGCTATATCCCGACGAGGCTTAGCTAAGCTTTGTGCTGTTTCAGATAATAGCGTCGAGAAACCTGCCGCACCAGCAGCTTGAGAAATATCAAAAAATGGTGCACCACTTGCTTTTGATAGACTGTTGAACAGAGCAACATCATAGCTTGCTCCACTACCATTATCACCATTTAGCCCAACTAACATGCTAGAAATAGGTTTGGCTTCTTGCGTTTCACGCAAACGAGCTAACTGTTTTTCTACGTCAGCTTTGGGAAGCTAATGCCTGTGGCAATTTCTCCGCGAAAGCTTCTGCCGCTGCTTTGGGCAATACCAATTTTACTTGAGAATCGCCTACTTAGATTTTGCGAATGGGTAAATTTTCACTGTTGAGTGTATTAAAGAATAAATGCCAATCTATTTCTTTCATTGTTGTATTCCTGAGAAGATGGACTGGTCCCGTCGCTCCAGCGGCGGGACCTTATCCTCATGGACGCTCTGGCGTCCATTCCTTTAATCGTCGGGCGCTGGAGCGCCCGTTTATAACCATCCCACCCCTGGAGGGGTAGGACGAGGTCCCGCCCGTGTTATAACCATCCCACCCCTGGAGGGGTAGGACGAGGTCCAAACTTATCCGGGCTACGGGATGGCCGCAACTTATTGCTGAGGCGCCGTCAGAATAATCGTCTCAACGCGACGATTCTGCGCACGCCCAGATTCAGATTTATTACTCGCAAGTGGTGATTGCAAACCAAAACCCTTGGTACTCAAACGCGAGCTAGAGACACCATAATCTTTAACTAACTCACTCTTGACCGCATAGGCTCGACGTTTTGACAGCGCCATATTATAGATCGGCGTGCCAGTACTACTGGTGTGACCACCTATTTTGGCACGCAGGGTTGGGTAAGTATTCATGCACTTAGCAACATGCGCGATTTGTGTTTTATCTTTTGGATTCACAACAGCAGAATCATTCGGGAAATGTACATCAGCTTGTTTGCCCAGACACGCCTGCATGCCGCCGGGCAAACCTGATTTCGTAGCATGACCTGAGCCACCAAGGTAAAAGTTAACACCTAAATTAAATAAACCATCATTCTTGCCACCATGTGGTGTATACACATCACGCGCATCGACGCGTAGCGAAACATACTTACCAACAAAATACTGTACGCCGGCACCACCGTTAATAACCGCATCAACACTATCGGCATTACCATTACGATGTGCAGCGTCAATTGTACCATTCGGTGAGATATGGGTTAAACCCGCACCAGCCAACAAGTAAGGCTGCAGCTTTTTCTCAGGGAAAAAGGTATAACGTCCGTTAAATGTGTAGATTTGGCCATTAACATCTTCTTTCAAGGAACCATTGCTATCGGTATTAAAACCACCGACATAAAATTCCGCACCCCAATGTGGCGTAAAATTATAGCCTAAGCCGACTGCAGGCATGGCCACATCATTCAACTCGCGCTTGCCAGCAAATACCATTCCGCCAACATAAGGGGTTACAACAAAGGTGCCTGCACGATTCCACATCGGCATCATATCACCCTCTTTCGTCTTATTGCTCGACGCCGCATGTGATGCTGCCATCGTATTAGGCGATATTGCAACCAGCGTTGCCAAACTTAATGCACTCAGAGTTAATGCACTGCGAGAAATAACCTTCTTTTTCATTGTGTAAGTACCTTTATCTATTGTTCTACCGTTGTTATGCGCTGCACCGCTTCACACCACCCTGCATACAGATGTGCGCGCGTTTGCGCATCCATTTTTGCTGCAAAACATCCTTGTCGTTGCCATAAATTTTCGATATCAGTTAGTGAAGCGAAGACACCTGCGCGTAGTCCAGCGAGATAAGCCACACCCAAGGCACTAATTTCATGAAGTTGGGTGCGCTCGACAGCGACGTCTAAGATATCCGCTAAAAATTGCACTAACCAATCGTTGGTGACCATACCACCATCGACACGCAGAGTAGCTGGTTTGCTAGCTCCGTCAGCGACCATGGCATCCATCAGGTCCTTGGTTTGATAACAAACGGCTTCTAAAGCCGCCCGCACAATATGCGCTACTCCACTATCACGCGTCAACCCTAAAATCGCACCACGCGCTAATGGATCCCAGTATGGTGCGCCCAATCCGGTAAAAGCGGGCACTAAATACACACCACCGTTATCCGGGACTGTCATGGCCAAACGTTCGGCTTCACTATGGTCACTTATCAGGCGCACCGTATCGCGTAACCATTGAACTGCTGCGCCAGCAACAAAGATGCTACCTTCCAACCCATAAGTGACTTTGCCACCCAAACGATACGCCACAGTCGATAATAAACGATTCGCTGAATCGACAACCTGTGCGCCAGTATTCATCAAAATAAAACAACCCGTACCATAAGTACTTTTAACCATGCCTGGTTTAAAACAACTTTGCCCAAACGTCGCTGCTTGCTGGTCACCCGCGACACCATAAATAGGAATCGGTGCGTCAAAATGTGATGGCTGTGTAAGGCCAAAGTCATCACTACAATCTTTTACCTCAGGCAGTAATGCAATCGGGATATTGAAGGTTTCTAATAATTCAGCATCCCATTGCTGCGTATGAATATTAAATAACAAGGTACGTGACGCATTGGTTGCATCGGTAAAATGTGATTTTCCTGCAGTTAAACGCCATATGAGAAAACTATCAACCGTACCAAACGCAAGCTCACCCGCTTCTGCTTTGACACGCGCACCGTGGATATTATCAAGAAGCCAAGCGATTTTTGTCGCAGAAAAATAGGGATCTAAGAGTAAACCCGTTTTCGCACGCACCATAGGCTCTAAACCATCAGCAATAAATTGTTGGCAAGCATCTGCTGTGCGCCGGTCTTGCCACACGATAGCTTTATGCATAGGCTTACCCGTCTTGCGATCCCAAATAATTGTCGTTTCACGTTGATTTGATATGCCAATACCAGCGATCTGAGTAGCGTCAATATGGCTATTGCTAAGTGCGCCACGGCAGGTGGAGAGCGTCGCTTGCCATATTTCTTCGGCATCATGTTCAACCCAGCCATCATCTGGGAAATACTGTTGTAACGCAACTTGATCGTGGCCAACAGATAAGCCTTTGGCATCAAATACAATCGCGCGTGTGCTTGTCGTTCCTTGATCGATAGCAAGAATGTAATTTTTCATTTAAACTTCCTGAGGTTAGTCTCTAAAATTGGGCGAAGCAAAGCTAACATAAAGGATTCCTGCGGTAAGATCTACTGACAGTTGATTAGGATATTATATGGACATTAATGACTCTCCGATGCATGACGTTTTGGTAATAGGTGGTGGGATTAATGGTGTTGGTATTGCCAATGACGCGCAGGGACGCGGTTTGTCAGTTTGCTTATGTGAACAAGACGATTTAGCCAGTGCAACCTCATCCGCTAGCAGCAAGTTAATTCATGGTGGTTTACGTTATTTAGAACAATACGAATTTCGTTTGGTGCGCGAATCGCTCAATGAACGCGAAGTTTTGCTCAAAAAAGCTCCTCACATCATCCGACCGCAAGAGTTTATTATGCCGTACCATCAATCTCGGCGCCCATTTTGGATGATTCGCCTGGGTTTATTCCTCTATGATCACCTCGCCAAGCGCCAAACATTAGCGGCATCAACCGCGCTTAAGTTCACGGAGAATCCCTATGCCAATATTCTTGATGAGCAATATGAACGTGGCTTTAGTTATGCTGATTGCTGGGTCGATGATGCCCGTTTAGTCGTATTAAATGCGCAGCAAGCCAGTGAAAATGGCGCTGCGATAATGACGCGCACACGTGTTAGCCATGCACGCGCGCATAGCGATTACTGGGAAGTGGATCTACAAGATATACGGCATCCCGAGCGCAGCCAGAAAGTTTATGCACGCCTACTAATTAACGCAGCTGGCCCATGGGTAAATAACATTATTAATGAGATTGTCGGCTTAAGCAGCCCGCAGCAAATTAGCTTAGTAAAGGGTAGTCATATCGTCGTGCCGCGCCTTTATGAGGGTAAGCATGCCTACATTTTGCAAAACGCCGATCAGCGCGTGATATTCGCCATTCCCTACGAAGAAAATTACACCTTGGTGGGTACAACCGATGTGCCTTATAGCGGGGATCCCTGTGCTGTTAGCATCGAAACTAACGAAGTTGATTACCTTTGTACCACAATTAACAATTATTTTCGCCATAAAATCGACGCTCAAGACATTGTTTGGAGTTTTTCTGGCGTGCGTCCATTGCAACAGAGTGATTCCAATAATCCCGCAACGATCACACGTGATTATTCTCTAGATTTGCATGAAACCCAACATCACGCACCTTTGTTATCTGTTTTTGGCGGTAAGATCACAACGTATCGTAAACTTGCTGAACAAGTTTTGCAGAAGATTCAGCATTTATTCCCACATTGCACTGCGCCATGGACGAAAACAAGTGCATTACCCGGAGGAGACATGCCAAATCACGATTTTAACGCGTTTTTACAAAAATTCTTGCTTGATTATCCATGGTTGCCAAAGCCGTTAGCAACGCGTTATGCGCGTTCTTACGGCACACGCGCGTATATCCTCTTAAAAAATTGCAACAAGCTCTCTGATTTGGGTTCAGATTGCGGTGGGACGCTTTATCAAAACGAAATAGACTACATGATAAAGTATGAGTGGGCACGCTCAAGCCACGATATCTTGTGGCGTCGCAGCAAACTCGGTTTACACTGCCCGCAAAGCACTATTACCTTGCTCAACGCGCGTTTTTCTTCGTCGTAAAATGCGCGAAACAGATTTCACACCAACAAATTTATAAAAATCATTCAAAAAATCGAATCACGCACTGCAATTTTGAAACTTTTACGCATAAACCTGCAAACATCACTACGTAAAAAACAAAACTTAAAAATATTTAAAGCGAAATTTTGCGTTTTTTAAAAGTTTTCATATACTTGATCATAGATTGGATGTGTTTTAAACAGTTTTATATGATTTACAGTTTAAAACACACTAATTCGATAGCACACCAACACAAAATAATTCTGCTACATGACAATTTGCGAAGTTATTTTGTGTTGGTAGCGAAAAAACTTTAGATAAACATGCATTTTAATTATTTTTTTAATCTAAAGTGTTGGAATTAAAATAATTTCGCTGTACAATCAAGCTGCTATCATGCATGTTGGAAGTTCTATTAGGAGATTAGAGATAACTGAAAAACTGAGTGTGGTATTAATAGGTAGTCCCGAGCAAATGCTCACCCTTATTTAATAGACGCATTAGGTTTGGCAAGTTGCCTTTAATAGGAGAGAGAGGAAGTCTAGGAGTATAGCTATGCCAAAGACAGCAAAGAAAGCAGCAAGGAAGACAACCGCTAAGAAGCGTTCCACTGCTAAAAAACGTACCACCGCCAAAAGGCGTACGACCGCTAAAAAGCGTACGACCGCTAAAAAGCGTACGATCGCTAAGAAGCGTTCTACCGCTAAAAAGCGTTCTACCGCTAAAAAGCGTTCTACCGCTAAGAAGCGTTCTACCGCTAAGAAGCGTTCTACCGCTAAGAAGCGTTCTACCGCTAAGAAGCGTTCTACCGCTAAGAAGCGTTCTACCGCTAAGAAGCGCACGGCTGCTAAACGTCGCCCTGCTGCTAAAAAGCGTACGACTGCTAAACGTAGAACGACGAAAAGAAGAACAGCTCGAAAGAAAAAATAATTTCGAGCTTTTTTTTGTCGGGAAGGGCCTGTTGTTAGCAACGGGCCTTTTCTTTTTAGCGCTTTAAAACTTCGGGTTTTGAACTATCTCTCCGTTATTCACCTCGCTGCGCCATCACCGCAAACGAATTGATATTACCACCCCCCCACCCCAGACATATCGTTCCCCATAAAAACTGGTGCAAAGCTTACAGAGATCATAGAAGATACCGCCTATAAATTGGTTATATGCAATCCTGTAGACTACTGTCTTTGGGTCAAGCCCAGAGGTAGCCCGGATAAGTGGCGCAGCAACGT
>JAJFKG010000032.1 GCA_021773335.1 Gammaproteobacteria bacterium | reverse complement strand
GAGGAATGAAAAGGGCTGCATTAACAAAAAGGGCTGATCCGTACAATAAATCCGATAAATAAGTTCCGTTTATCACGACTTGTTTAACTCCGCTTGATCATAAGTGGGTGAATATTACTATTTTTTCACGAGGAATTATATGTCCCAGCAATTCTTACACAGGGCCACCCCATTAAAAATCAGCAAAAAAAATGACCAATTTTATATTCTGTCAGGGTTTAGGTCAAGAAGGAGCTTGATATGGCGGAGGATAAAATTGGTTTTGTTGGGCTAAGGGGTCAGGTATTCACATTACACAACTTTTTGCTACCAGCAATCAAATTGTTTGTTGCAAGTTGTGTAATGTGAATACCTGACCCCTCCTTTCGTCATATATGCTTCTGGATTCCGCATCAAGTGCGGAATGACGTGACTTGATAAGCACCACCGGCGCGCATCAAGGATCGGCGTTTGCTAATACATTCCCTTGATGCGCCGCTGCGCGGCTTATCAAGGCTACTTTAGGGCTAAACTCCAACAACTCAATTGTCTTAACATGAAATGCCGTTAAACTCGCGCGATGACCTACACTCACAATCGTTGTATTAGGTAATGCCAATAAAGCTTGGTAAATTAGTTTTTCACGCTCGATATCTAAGGCTGATGTCGCTTCATCTAAAAATACCCACAGCGGTTTTTGTAATAATACTCGCGCCAAGTGCAAAGCTTGTTGCTCACCGAGTGATAATGCTTGCGACCAATGGCGTTCTTCATCGAGATGTGGCAACAGATATTCTAGTTGCACTTGTTTGAAAACCCGCGCTAAAGCAGCATGCGCTTGCGCGTTATTGCTCCGCTGTGCGATGGCAATTTCACGTAAACTCGCGATCGGCAAATACGGTTTTTGCGCTAGAAACATCATATCACTTGCGGCGGCGGTGCAAAGATTTCCACTTGCATATGGCCACATACCGGCAATGACTTTGAGTAAGGTACTCTTGCCACTGCCTGAGGGCGCGGATAATAAGGTATGTTGGCCCTGTATAATCCTTAAATCTAGCTGGGCAAATAAAGTCTGGCCATCTGGGCAATTTAAGTGTGAAAGTTTAATGTGTAATTGCTGGGGGTAGTTTCGCTGTATGTGTAGGCTATTATTTTCAGTTTTTTGTTTTTCTAAACCTGTCAACCGCTCTTCGAATTGGATTAAACGCCCCGTTACCGCTTGCAAGTTTGCAATATCCTTATAACGTATCAAAATATACGACATTGCACCAAGAATATTAGCAAAAGCCCCACCAATTTGCGTCAAGCCTCCGAGTTGAATTTGCTTGCTGAGATACAATGGCAATCCCGCAATAAATCCAGAAATATAACCCATGGAGTTGTAACCGCTTTTCAAAAAATTATAATTTTTTTCAATTTTGATCAACCTGGCATAGTTATTAAAGACTGGTTTGAAACGTTTACGTAAACGCTGACTTTCGTATTTATCTAGCTTGTTAAACGCAACTTGCTCGCTGTATTCACGTGTGCGTGCCATATTGAAACGAAAGTCTGCCGTATAACGTTCTTGCATATAGTTGTATTTTACCAAAGGTCGTGCTACGCGAACCACAAGCCAGCTACCGATAGTTGCAACTAACACCGCCAACCAAAATAAATAACCATGAATATGAATTATCCCAAAGCTACTCAGTGGCACACTGAGCGTTGTCGAGTTATGCCATAAAATATAACTAAACGAAGCAATTGCCACAATTGACGATAATAAACCATTAAGTAAGGTTAAAATTAAGTTAGGAAATTCATAGAGGTCTTGGCTGATACGTTGGTCAGGATTGTCAAATTCTTGCTGTTGCGTTTGCATGACATAACAGTTGTGGTTGTGTGTCCAACGCTGTAAATAATACTGGGTTAACCAACGTCGCCAATGATTAGTGAGCACCCCAGAGACATAACCGAGATAACCAAATGACAGTAACATTAACCCCATCACACCGACGAAAACAAAGCAGTCTTTGATCAACTGTCGCGCCGCAAAATTTTGTAGGGCATCGAAAAATGATTTCTGCCAAAAATTAAACAGTACCGTAGAACCTACAAAAATCAGGGTAATAACAACTACCGCTGTCAATAGACTATAGGCATGCCACTTTTCTTCACTGTACCAATAAGGTTTGGCCAAACGCCAAAAATTACGGAAAAATGTGCGATTGAGTCTATCCACAATATTGCTCTTGATGAAAATTGCTTATCGATTGATAAAAGTAATTCATTCTGGTTTTGTTCACAAACATGCTAAACTGGCGCGCATTATAACATGGTGATGGAAATAAGGCCTTACGAATAAAGCTGAATTCACTTTAATTATTAAATTTAACTCACTGTTTTCCATTAAAATTAAGTGTGGAGCATATGGATTTTTCAAATAGCGTCAAACGACTTACCCTCTTTCCTCTAATTATGTTGATGGCTGGTTCCATCGATAGTATTCGTAATTTGCCGGCTATGGCGCTATTCGGAAGCACATTGATTTTCTTTTTTGTGTTTGCGGCGATTGTGTTTTTGTTACCCGTCGCCTTGGTTTCAGCTGAATTGTCTGCCTGTTTTAGCGAAGAAAGTGGGATTTACAATTGGGTAAATTTGGCTTTTGGCGAACGTTGGGCCTTTTTGGGTATTTGGCTGCAATGGATTAATACAGTTGTATGGTATCCGACGATTTTGTCATTTATTGCGGCTACCCTCGCCTTTTTAATTGATCCACAGTTAGCTGAACAAAAATTTTATTTGGTGAGTGTGATCATGCTTACCTTTTGGTTGTTAACGTTGGTTAATTTACGCGGTTTAAAAACTTCAGGCTGGTTTGCGACCGTGTGTACTATCGTCGGCATGTTGATCCCCATGGCATTAATCATCACGCTTGCGATTTTTTGGGCGGCGAAAGGCCATCCTGTTGAAATCCTCCTTAATCAACACACCCTCGTGCCGAGTCTAGGGCATGGTGCTAGCTGGATATCGCTAACGGCGATCATGACGTCTTTTTTAGGTATTGAATTAGCAACTGTGCACGTTAAAAATGTGGTGAATGTGCAACGCACGTTTCCACGCGCCATGTTTTTTGTTGTGTTAATCATTGTTGTTACGATTGTGCTTGGCGCATTGTCGATCGCAGTGGTTATCCCACACAATGAAATTAATCTGGTTGATGGTGTCATGGAAGCCTTTCAGTATTTTTTCCGTGGTTTTGGCCTGCATGGTTTGGTGCCTTTGATGGCGATTATGTTATTGATTGGCGCCCTAGGTGGCATGATAAATTGGATTATTTCTCCTGCAAAAGGCTTATTACATGCAGCTCAGCACGGTTATTTGCCAAACATTCTGCGTAAAGAAAATGACAATGGCGTAGCCAGTGTCGTGTTAATCTTGCAAGCAATATTAGTTTCGTTATTATGTTTGGCTTTCTTGCTGATGCCGACGATCAACGCTTCGTACTGGTTATTAACCGACTTAAGTACGCAAATGTATATGTTCATGTATGTATTAATGTTTATTGCAGCCATTCGGCTCAGTTATAAATATCCAGATAAAGAGCGCCCTTTTCGAGTTCCTGGTGGGAGGTTTGGTATGTGGATCACGTGTTTGCTTGGATTAATAGGCTGTGGTGTCACTATTACAGTTGGCTTCTTCCCGCCAGACAGTATCAATGTCGGTGGTTTTTGGCATTATGAAACCATGTTTGTTGGTGGTTTAGTCGTGATGATATTACCAATATTTTTATTTTATGGGTATCGCATGGCAACTACGTCATCCTGAGCACAGCATTTTTTATGAGGGAGTTTATTTAGCATAAATGATCGAATAAAAAAATCCTCGCAACAACGCCCAGACAAAAAAGCCGAAGCTTTACAGGATGCCGCGTTTAATTTGATCCCGCTCAATCGCCTCAAACAACGCTTGAAAGTTCCCTTCCCCAAAACCTTCATCACCTTTGCGTTGAATGATTTCGAAAAAAACGGGGCCAAGCATATTTTCGGTGAATATTTGCAGCAATAAACGTGGATCATGGTCGGCGGCACACTCACCGTCAATCAAAATTTTATCCTGCCGCAAACGTGCTAAGTCTTCACCATGTTCGGGCAAGCGCTTATCGATCGCTTCATAATAGGTGTCAGGCACATCAAGAAAATCAACCGAATGTGCTTGCATGGTTTCAACCGTTTTATAGATGTCGTCGGTAGCTAAAGCGATGTGTTGAATGCCTTCCCCGTTAAACTCACGAATAAATTCTTCAATTTGTGATTTAGCATCTTTAGATTCATTCAGTGGAATTTTAATTTTGCCACAGGGGCTTGCCAATGCGCGACTCACTAAACCTGTTTTTTCACCTTCAATATCAAAAAAGCGGATTTCCTTGAAACCAAAAATACGTTGGTAAAAATCGGTCCATTTATCCATCTCTCCTTGACGCACATTATGAGTTAAATGATCGATATGCGTTAAACCAACATGCGGCACTGTCGGTACCGCTTCCTTATCGAGGATAAAATCGATATCGTAGATCGAATGGGCATCATAATAATCGACAAAATAAATTAAGCTATCACCGATGCCATAAATCGCAGGGATTTCCAACTCTCCTTTACCGAGCTCAAGCCCCTCATAAGGTCTTGCACCTAATTCAAGTGCCCGTTTAAAAGCACGATCAGCATCACACACTCGGAAACCCATGGCACATGCCGATGGCCCATGTGCCTTAGCAAAGGCACTGGCGTGTGAGTTTTCTTGTGCATTAACAATAAAATTAATTTTTCCTTGTTGGTAAAGCGTCACCGGCTTAGAGCGGTGCTTGCCCGCGGGGCGAAAGCCAAATCGCAGAAAATGTTGGTGCAAAAGTGATGGTTTAGGCGCACAAAACTCGATAAATTCAAAACCATTGAGTCCCATCGGATTATCTTTTAATATTTCAATACTGCATTTATCTGGCATGAGCTGGCATCCCTTTGATTGACTACTTGAGGTTATCGTTTGCGTGCCACAATAATACCGTCTCCTAACGGCAACATACTCATGGACACACGTTCATCAGCAAAAATGCGTTGATTGAGTTGGTGTATGGCGAGTGTGCTGGGATTCGTGATCTCTTTAGCAGCCACTTTACCATCCCACAACACATTATCCACAATAACAACACCGCCTGGACGCAACAATGTCAGCACTTTTTCATAATAATGGCCTTGATTTTGTTTATCGGCATCGATAAAGGCAAAATCAACACTGTCATTTTGCCCGTCAGCGATCAATGTGTCTAAAGTATCAAGCGCTGGCGCTAAGCGCAGCTCGATTTTGTCGCGCACACCGGCTTTCTGCCAATACATCTGTGCCAATTCCGTCCATTCTTCATTGATATCACAGGCAATAAGCTGGCCATTTTCTGGCAAAGCCCGCGCCACACAAATGCCGCTATAACCGGTAAACACCCCAATCTCTAACGCCTTTTTAGCGCCCAAAATTTCGGCCAATAAGCCCATGAATTGCCCTTGCACGGGCGTAATTTGCATTAAACTTGAACTTAACTTCGCGGTTTCTTGACGCAATTCTTTAAGAATGTCGTCTTCACGTACAGAATGGTTCACTAAATAATCATAAATTGTATCATTGAGGTAAAGTGTGTCGCCCATTTGCTTCCTTTTGGTTTGGATTTGCACGCATTATGCATATGTCTGATAATAGATTGAAACTATATCATTTACGGACATAAAGGATAAGCGATGTTAAATTTTACCTTCAAATACGACAGTAAAACCGGCAAAGAGTGGATTGAAACAAGCTTAGCAGGCAAACCATTGTTGATGACCCCCCAACTCAATAAAGGCACAGCCTTCACTGAACAAGAACGGCATGAGTTTGAGCTGCTAGGCAAGTTACCTGCGCGTGTTGAAAGTTTAGAATCACAAGTTAAGCGCGCATATCAACAGTTTCAATCGTATAACGTCAAACTCAATAAAAACATTTATCTGTCGAGTTTGCACGATACCAATCATGTTTTATTTTATCATTTAGTCAGCGAACATCTTGCCGAAATGTTGCCGGTAATATACACGCCCATTGTGGGTACGGCAGTCAAAGAATACAGTCGTGAATATCGCCATCCGCGCGGCTTGTATATCACCTATGAAGAGCGCGATATGATCGAAGAAATTCTCGATAATCGTTCTAACCCAGAAGTTGATTTGATCGTTGTAACAGATGGTGAAGGCATCCTCGGTATTGGTGACCAAGGTGTTGGCGGCATGGATATCCCTGTGGCAAAACTGATGGTCTACACGTTGTGTGGCGGTATCAATCCCGGACGCACCTTACCTATCTTGTTAGATGTAGGTACCAATAACCAAGCCCTGTTAGATGATCCGATGTATTTGGGTTGGCGCCATGAACGTGTGCGGGGTGCAGAATATGATGAGTTTATTTATAAATTTGTCACCGCTGTTAATAAAAAATTTCCGAACATTTTTCTGCACTGGGAAGATTTTAGTCGGGATAATGCGCGACGTAATTTGGAACGCTTTCGCCATGAAATCTGTACTTTTAACGACGATATGCAAGGCACTGGCGTAGTGACTTTAGCGGCAATCTTAGCGGCGATCAATGCGACAAACTCTACTTTTCATGATCAGCGCATTATCATATTTGGTGCGGGCACTGCGGGTACCGGTATTGCCGATCAAATTTATGCTGCAATGCTGCGCTCTGGTTTAACTGAAAACGAAGCACGTGAGCGCTTTTGGTTATTAGACCGCCCCGGTTTGCTGATCGATGATTTAGCAGAATTGACCGACAGTCAGCGACCTTATGCACGCGCGCGTAAAGAAGTCAGTCCATGGCAAGTCGCTAATCCCAAACAGATTGAATTGCTCGAGGTTGTTAAGCAAGTGAAACCCACTATTATGATTGGTTCGTCGGCAGTTGCAGGCGCATTTACCCAAGCTGTGATCAAAGCAATGGCTAAAGGTGTCAAACGCCCAATCGTATTGCCTTTATCAAATCCGCCCGAACGCTGCGAAGCAACACCAGAAGATATTATTACCTGGACACAGGGTAAGGCATTGATTGCGACAGGCACGCTGTTTGATGCTGTTGATTACCATGCGCACAATATCACGATTGCCCAATGCAATAATGCCTTGGTATTCCCGGGGATTGGTTTGGGCATAATCGCGGTCAATGCGAAACACGTAAGCGATGAAATGTTATGGGCGGCGTGTCAAACGCTAAGTAAAGTAGCACCGATTAGCAACGATCCAAAGGCGCCCTTATTGCCTAGTCTTGATGATGCCCGTGACGTTGCGCTGGAAATTGCATTTGCCGTTGCTAAACAAGCGCAAGAACAAGGTGTTGCTGAGAAGATCAGTGATAAAGCGCTTCGCGCCGCAATTGCAAAGCAAGTGTGGAAACCACATTATGTGCCATATGTGCGCAAGTGAAGAGTGAGTAGCCCGGATATGGTTGAGCGAAAGCGATAAAATTCTCTATTGCATTTTTAAGAAATACATTTAACTATTCTCGCGTTTTTTTCCCGGTAAATTTTGGCGCAAATCCTCATCACTGCCTAGGCTTAATAATCATAAGCAGTACAGAGGTGGTTATGAATAATACACGGCAGCCCAACAATCGTTTTTTGCCTCGTGCCAACAAACAACTTGGTCACCCTCCTGAAATAAACAATCTTGTCCTCGAAGGTGGCAGCGTCGCTGGCCTTGCCTACGCTGGTGCATTCGAACAACTCGCTACAGCAGGCAAGCTCAGTGGTGTCGATAAAGTCGCCGGCGCTTCTGCGGGTTCTTGGGCAGCGTTATTTCTTAGCTTGGGCATGCATCCTAAAGATATCGCGGCAATCTCTGAGTTTGATTTTAATGATTTGCTCAAGACAACACCTTGGTATAAGGGAGGCATCTTAGGAGACATACGCCAGGTGCTAGCACGCTACGGTTATCACGACCCTAAAGCGTTGCGTAAATTCATTGCGGATAAAGTAGAAAAAACGCTTGGCAAACCCAATGCGACTTTCATGGATTTGCATAAAGCCGTATTAGAACAAAACCAATACCCTGAACGCCATACTAACGCACAAAAATTTCGTGATGTTTCGATTGCGATAACCAATGTGTCGAGTGGCCAAAGTGAAATTTGTTCATGGCAAACTACACCAGATTTACCACTGGCTGATGCAGCAATGATGTCAGCGGCCATTCCTCTTTTCTTTCGCGCCGTTTTTGCTTTTAAAGACGATGATGGCCAATTCATTATGGGTAAAGATGGTTTTTTGAAAACAGGCAGTGCCGGCGATACAGGCGCTATCCAATATGTTGATGGTGGCATGTTAAATAACTTGCCCGCGAATGTTTTCGAAGACGATGGTCGCAACCCGCGCACATTGGCACTGCGCGTTGATAGAAAAGCAACGATCGATTGGCTCAAGCATGGCATTAGCCCAGATGGTCACACACCTGGGTCTTTGCCCGCCAATCTTAAACGGTTGATTGAGTTGTCGGTTAAAAATGGTCAAACTAGCACGCGTCCGCAACAAGATAATGGCAATACCATTTTTATTCCCGTGCCTGACGACATCAATATGCTTGATTTTTCGCTATCAGAATCACAACGAGAAGCTTTGTTAAATAACGGTCAGCAAGCGGTTAATGATTTTTTTGCCGCACAAGCACAGCATTATACATCGCCTTACCAACGTCATACACGTCGCGAGTTATTGGATATAGCGGCACAAAAAGATCGTCAGCTTTTATACTTTGCCGCTAAACGGCATGCCTATGCAGGCAACGCTGAACAAGGTCATATACGTTTGACTTTCGCAGATAAACAATTAGATGAAGTACAATCTTTAATACAACATTTGCATGGCAGTCAGGGTTTGCATGCGTTTGATGTATTTCAGACAGACCAAGGTCTTGTCCTCGATATGCAAGTGGATCCAACACTCATAGTCGAGTTAAATCAGTGGTTAAAACAACAAACCCGCGTTGCGGACTTTATTCGCCCCTTGCCAGCAGACGCTCGCCCTATTGAACACTGGCAGGCAGCGGCAAGTGCACCACTGAGCAAGACAGAAAAGGCACAGCAATTATTACACTTGTTAGTAACTGGCGGTAGCATGGCAGCTATTGAAATTTTAATTGATAGTGGTGCGCAATTGTGTCATCGCGATCCACAAACTGGCCAGACTGCTTTGCACGTTGCTGTATTGAATCGGCGTCAAGATGCTGTAATCAAACTATTTGCGCAGATTAGCCCGGATTTATTAAATGCACAGGATGCTCAAGGCAATACTGGCTTACATTACGCTGTCATGAACAAAGATGCGCGCTTGGTCGAATTATTGTTAGTGCAAGGTGCTAAGTTGGATCTTCGTAATCAAGAGGGTTTCAGCGCACAACAACTCGCGAATAAGCTTAATGCCAGTGATATGAGCAATGCCATTACACGTCATCGCGAGTTTGTTGCTAATACATCGCCTGCTGAGACAGATTATCCTTTAGGGCGTAATGGCCACGGCATGTTTGCGAAAAAGGCAGACTGTAGTGGGTATTTTGCAGCGATGCGAGGTGATGCTGCTATGAGTGATAGTATAGATGCCGATCCAGTGAGCCTAGTCAGTGCAACTCATATGCCAACAGCAAGCGCAGCTTAGGTCATCAGGAATGGGCGTGCCCTCTGGGCTACCGAACTTCTGAGGCAACAATAAGCTGAATCACCGACAACTACGCAACAAGCGTAACAGCTTATGCGCAAAGGTTTCACTGAGTTCAACATGAATAGGGACATACCAATGATTAGGCGTGACAAACTCACGGCACTTGACCGCATCTTTTTCTGTCATGAGTACCACCGCGTCTTTACCAAAATCAAGCTCGTTGGCAACAAACTGGTGATGATCCGGAAAAGCATGCTCAATGACATTCATGCCCTGCTCGGCCAGCATGGTAAAAAAACGTCGCGGATTACCAATACCCGTTACTGCGTGCACCGTTTGCTCTTTTAGGCTATCCAAACTACGCATACGCTTAGGATCATTAATATCGCGCACATGGTCAGGCACCACGCGCATACTGTATTCATCACCCTGCCCTAGGCCATTACAGACGCGAAAGTCGACATCCTCTACATCCTTAAGTGGCTCACGCAAAGGTCCAATCGGCAAACAATAGCCATTACCAAAGCGTCGTTCACCATCGATAACTAAGATTTCAATATCACGTTCTAAAGCATAGTGTTGTAAACCATCATCACTAATAACAACATCACACACTGGTTCTGCCAACAAGGCATCAACAGCAGCGACACGATCAGGGCAAATATACAAAGGACAATCACTATTGCGCGCATAGACCAATGCTTCATCACCCACTACTTGAGCGGTGCTATCAGGCGTCACTAATACGGGAATGGCGCCTGGCTTACCACCATAACCGCGGCTCACGATGCCGGGGGTATAACCTTGGGATTTTAAAAATTCGACTAACCACAAGACCAACGGGGTTTTTCCACAACCACCTACCGTGACATTGCCGACGACGATCACCGGTATATCAAAATGGGTTATAGGCAACCAACCCAGCTGATAAGACCAACGCCGTGCCGCGACCACTGCACGGTAAGGCCAAGTGAAAGGAATAAGGTATTTGGGATCACGCTCATACCAGAGCTGATTCAGATACATCTCCAGCTTCTTCAATGCCTAATCCTTCGGTTTTGTTGCCGTCAGTGAATTGCATGCGGTGCAGACGAGCATAATGGTGATTTTTTACTAATAACTCTTGGTGAGTGCCAACTTCAACAATATGCCCTTTATCTAAGACAACAATACGGTCAGCATTTTCAATGGTCGATAAGCGATGCGCAATGACTAAAGTAGTACGGTTACGCATCAATTCTTCTAGCGCAGCTTGAATATGGCGCTCAGACTCCGTATCCAAAGATGAAGTGGCTTCATCTAAGATTAAGATGGGGGCATCTTTTAATAAGGCTCGTGTAATCGCCAAACGCTGGCGTTGTCCACCCGATAATAGCACGCCATTTTCGCCAATCATGGTATCTAAACCCTGTTCCATTTGCGCAATAAATTCCATTGCATGTGCGGCTTTAGCTGCGTCAATAATACGCTGGTCATCAATATCATTAGATTGACCATAAGCGATATTGGCGCGGATGGTATCATTAAATAACGTGACATGTTGAGTGACTAAAGAAATTTGGCGGCGTAAGTTTTGCAGTGTCAAACTACCGATATCGTGTCCATCGATGGTAATGCTGCCTGTGTATTCATCATAAAAACGCGGCAAAATGCTCACTAAAGTCGATTTGCCCGCACCGGAGCGTCCAACTAAAGCAACTGTCTCGCCGGGTTCAATCTTGAGATTGATATCATGTAAGATAGTTTTTTTGCTCGAAGTATAAGTAAATCCAACATTACGATATTCAATCGCACCCGCAGCGCGTGGAATTTCTTTGCTGCCATGATCGACTTCCACATCTTGGTCGATAATGGCAAACACGCTTTCAGCACCGGCGATACCATTTTGGATCGCGCCATTGATTTTAGTGAGCGTCTTGACGGGCTTTAATAAGGCCAGCATCGCCGCAATCATCGAAGCATAAGTCCCTGGTGTGATCCCGCCAGCAATAGAACCTTTGGTATGTTTGGTCGCTAGATACAACACCACTGCCAAGATACAGGCCAAAATCATTTGCACAATCGGTGTACTTAAGGCACTGGTCATATTGATTTTAATTTCACGCCGGAAATTTTGTTCTGTCACTTGGTTAAATTTGTTGACTTCGTACGCTTGACCGCCAAACGCTTTTACCACCTTATGGCCTTCGATGGCTTCTTCCGCCACATGCGTCACTCCACCCATCAGGTTTTGTACATTGCGACTTAAGCGGCGTAAACGCTTGCTCGTCACCCGAATCACCACATACACACCCGGGCCAACCAACATCATCAATAGCGATAATTTCCAACTGGCGATAAACATCACCCCGAGCAAACCAAGCACTAAGAAGCCCTCACGTACTAATGATACCAGCACGGTGGTACTGGCTTTGGTGACTTGTTCGACGTTAAAAATAATCTTTGATAATAATTCGCCAGAACTGTTTTGGTCATAAAAATTAGTCGGCATATAAACATATTTGCTAAAGATCGCTTGGCGGAAAATCATGACAATCTTACGGCCTACATAACTTAAACAAAACGATGACGCAAAACCAGCGCTACCGCGCACGATAAAGGCGACTATTACCAAGAAAGGCAGCATTTGGATAAACAAAGGATCTTGGCCCATAAAACCATTATCTAAAATTGGCTTTAAGGCCCACACAAACGCCGAATCAACCAATGATCCCAACATTGTGCCAATCACACCGATGAGTAGAATTCCCCAATAAGGGCGCACATAGCCTAATAGGCGCTTATAGATGGCGATAGCCCTAGATTTTTGTTCAGCCGATTTTTGTTTAGTCATTAATGAATAAGTCCTTTGCGAACGTATGCTATTGTAAATCCGCGAAATTATGCAGGATAGTTCCAATAATGTCCAGCTAACTGACGGTAACAGATTGGTTGTAAAGCCTGGCTAGTGCCATTAAGTTTGAACAACATAGCACCGCACGCTGGTGAGAACAATACTCGTGCGCCCAAAGCCCGATAATGCGCCACGATTTCGCTCTTAGGTAAGCCATAGCGGTTTCGATAACCAAATGAAAATAAAGCATATTTTGGATGTACCGCATAGACAAAGCGCGGCGTAGATGAAGTCTTACTGCCATGATGAGGGACCACTACAACCCCTGACGCTAACGCAGCAGCTTGATGTGTGAGCAAATAATGTTCGCTTTTCTTTTCAATGTCACCTGGTAATAAAAGCGATTGGTGACCAATCACGACACGCAATACGCACGAACTGTCATTGCCGCTGCGCTGCCAAGTTGCCGGCGGGAATAACACCACGAATTTAACCCCATCCCATTGCCAATGCTGGCCAGCCCGGCAGGTTTGTGCCTGTAAGCCGGTAAAACGTTCTGGCACGCTGGTGAGAATATTCGTTACTGGAAATTGCTGTAACAACGAAAATGCGCCACCGATATGATCATTGTCACCATGACTGATCATTAACGTGTTGATACGTTTTATCCCGAGGTGACGTAAATAAGGTGCGACCACGGCATCACCCGTATCAAAGCGCGCACTGTAACGCGGCCCCGCATCGTAAACTAAGACATGGTGCTGTGTTACCACCACCGACGCCAAACCTTGGCCAACATCCAACACACTCAGCCAAGCTTGACCGTATGGCGGTCGTGGCACCTGCATATAGACTAAGGGCAAAAAACAGATGACAGCCAGAGAACGATGAGGAAAGCCGCGCGGCGCTAATAACCACACTACCCCAATTGCAACCACTGCAAATTGCCACGGCGATACCAGCGCCATATGCCACTGCGCACCAGGCAATTGACTCATATACTGTAATACCGGCCACACTACGGCTAAGCCAATATTGGCTAATGATAATAAGGCATGGGTTAAGCATTGCAATGATAATGGCAATAGACTGGCAATACCGGCTAACAAACTCAAGGGCACAACCACAAAACCCACCCACGGTATCGCAATAATATTGGCAACTAAGGCGACCAATGAACTACGCTGAAAAAATAACAGCGTCAACGGGAATAAACCGATAGTCACCACCCATTGCGCCCTGCCCCAGCGCTGCCACCACGGTGATGTATGTATACGTCCACTTAAGCCATAAATCAATACCGCAACTGCAGCAAAAGATAACCAAAATCCACTGGCCAAACTCGCAAAAGGATCGACAATTAGCACAAGCAATAAAGATGTCGCCCAACCTTGCCATAATGACGTATGGCGGTAACGTAAGGCAGCCCAAGTAAACACAGCAAGCATTATCAACGCCCGTTGCGTCGGCAGCGCAAACCCTGCCAAGGCACTATAGAATAATGCGGCAATACAAGCGGCCATTAACGCCGCGCGCTGCGCGGGCAAACGCAGCAACAAATACTCACTACGCCGCCATAATAAGGCCATCAGGAAAAATACAGCGCTTGCCACTAAACCAATATGTAACCCCGAAATCGACATCAAATGGGTCGTTCCCGTAGCTTGTAACACATGCCATTGGCTTGTTGTCATGGCGCTGCGTTCACCAATTACTAACGCTTGAATTAAACCCAAGAATCGCGCTTGATTAGCGGCTTGGCTTAATCTTGTTTGCATATATTCACGTACACGCGCTAATGGCTGTTGATACCAAGGTGATACGAGTAACTGGTTTGCCTGACTATTGCGCACATAGCCTTTGGTTTGTAGGGCGTGTTGTAATAACCAACGCTCATAATCAAAGCCACCAGGATTCATAAAACCACGCGCCGGTTTCAAGCGCAGGTGTAATTGCCAGTTATCACCGACCTGCAACGTTGCTGGTGCTTGATACCAATTTAGTAACACACGTTGTTTAAGCGTGGGGATATAAAATTGGAAACGGGTTTGGGCTTGCTGCTCGGTGACAGTCACTTGCGGGATTGAAACGATTTGACCTTGCACGGTAATGTCTTTGCCGATCAATGTCGTCGGCAATTGTTTATCTAAGATTGGCCAGGCAAATAACAATGGCCATGCAAAACCAAGACATGCGGTCGCGAGACATTGTGTGATAACAATAAGCTTGCCGTGCTTGCTTTTTCGTGCCACGATTCGCACAGTTATCGGCGCAATGAATAAGAGACAGGTGGCCAACCCCATAAGCACGAGAATGTTGCCTAAATAAGGTAAATGTTTTATCAGGGTTGCACATAGGTTGCCCAACAAAAAGCTCAGGGCAGCATGCCATATAGTAAAGGACATTTTATTAAACTATATTTTTATTATTGTTATCATTTTAATGCTACGCGTGCTACCTGCTCGCGCTTGCACCGCATACTAACATATAACTAAATGGCGATAACAAGGATTTCAAATGCCAAAACGTTTATTAAAACGCTTTATGCCACATGCGCATCATGTTAAAAACCACAAACATTTACGTTTGTTTGGCAAATTAATTCATGATCCTAATCTATGGCACCTTAATCGTTATTCTGTCTCACGCGCTTTTGCCATTGGCTTTTTCACTATGTTCTTACCGCTACCTTTTCAAATGATCGTCGCCGCGGGTTTGGCTATAATTGGGCGCGCTAATCTGCCACTATCCGTTGCACTGGTGTGGATTTCTAACCCCTTCACCATGCCCGCGATGTTTTACTTCGCTTATAAAGTTGGTACGCTTATCTTACAAGTGCCTGCAGCACCACCGAATGGCGGTATCTCTTTTGCGTGGGTATTAGAGCGTATTGCAAACATATGGCCACCGTTGTTATTAGGTTCTCTGGTGTGTGCCATCACCAGCGCAGGTTTGGGTTATCTTATTATACGCCTATTCTGGCGCTATCGTATCATCAGCCACTGGCGTGCCCGCCAATTGCGGCGAGCTAAATAAAGCGTCGTCAACACCTTGATAAGCACCGTTCGACAATATTGGTAAGTCGTTATACGTCAAATATCCTGCCGCTCAACATGCGCCAAATGCCCATCTTCGATGGTAAATACGCGTTGCATCTTCGCGGCAAGTTCATGGTCATGGGTGACTACGATAAAGGCGGTCTGTAATTCTTCATTGAGTTGTAACATTGTCTCATACACACTTTCCGCGGTGTGTTTGTCAAGATTACCAGTAGGTTCATCAGCTAGCACACACAAAGGATCTGTTACTAAGGCGCGGGCAATGGCGACACGTTGACGTTCACCGCCGGACAATTCACCGATGCGATGCTGGTGGCGTTGCGCCAATCCCACTTTATCGAGAATAGAAGCCGCTTTCACTTTGGCGACTTTCGCCGGCATACGCCCAATCAATAAAGGCATGCAAACATTTTCGAGTGCGGTAAACTCCGGCAACAAATGATGAAATTGATAAACAAAGCCCAGCTTAGTATTGCGGATCCGACAACGCTGTTTCTCACGTACTTTTGCCAAATCATCCCCCATCAGCAACACTTGGCCGGTATTGGGTTTATCCAAGCCACCTAACAAATGCAGCAAGGTTGTCTTACCCGACCCTGAGCTGCCAACAATAGCAACACGCTCACCATGATAGATCGCCAAGTTTAATTCGTTTAAGACATTGATCTTTAACTTGCCGCTACCAAAGGAACGACTCAAGCCTTTGCATTCAAGCACAATACGTCGATCATTCATAACGTAAGGCCTCCGCGGGTTGCGTACGTGAGGCACGCCAGGCCGGATACAATGTCGCGAGCAGACTCATCACCAATGCGGCAATACATATCTTGATGACATCACTCGCTTCTATTTTCGATGGTAGATAATTCACAAAATACACATTTGATGAAATGAATTGAATATTGGTCACGTGTTCTAACCACGCGACTAGGGCCGTCACATTCAAGGCTAAAGCAAGACCACCGAGCACGCCAAGCAAGGTACCAATAAAACCAATCACTGAGCCTTGCACAATAAAGATGCCCATAATGGTGCGTGGCGTTGCTCCAAAGGTGCGTAAAATTGCGATATCCGAGCGTTTATCGTTAACGACCATAACCAAGCTCGACACCAAATTAAAGGTCGCAATCGCAATCAACAACAATAGGATCAAGGCCATCATAGTCTTTTCCATACTGATAGCTTGGAAAAACGCCCCATACTCTTGTGACCAATCGGAGATCGTATAATCACGCGGTAATTTATCGATGATTTGCACCGACATACGCGGCGCCGCATAGACATTATCAACACGCAACCAAAAACCGGAAACGGCATTGCCGAGTTTAAAGAGCTTTTGCGCATCGGTTAAGTTGATAAATGTCCACAGGCTATCAAAGCCAAAACCGCTACCGGCATCGAAAATGCCGGCGACCGTAAAACGTTTAAAACGCGGTATTACACCCGCCGGTGTCAAGCTCGCCTCGGGTAAGACTAAGGTGACCTTATCGCCAATATACACACCGAGTTGGTTCGCTAATTCTTTGCCGAGAACAATGTTAAACGCACCCGGTGTCAATTTTTTCAATGAACCCGCAATCATCAGTTGCGGCAATTTAGAAATCTTCGCTTCGTATTCGGGCTTGATACCACTGACCACCGTCGGATGCACCAAGCCACCACTGGCGACCATGCCCTGCGCACTGGCATAAGGTTCCGCCGCAGCCACACCCGGTTGCTGACTAAGCAGATGCTCCATCTTTTGCCAATCATGGATTTGCCGATGAAAGTTGCTGACCGTCACCTGGCGCGCAAGACTAAACACGCGCTCACGGATTTGTTGGTCGAAGCCATTCATGACCGATAACACCGTGATCAATACGGCCACACCAATGGCAATACCCAGCATCGAACTTAAAGCGATAAAAGAAATAAAGTGATTGCGTCGCTTGGCGCGTGTATAGCGCAAGCCGATATAGAGCGACAGCGGTTTGAACATATTGATGAATCACCTTAGTTTGGACATTAAGCCCTTGAAAACCGAGCGATAATAACAAAGAAAATGGCATACCACCACTCACAGCATCCTCAGTGTAGCCTCGCTAGGCCTCGCCGCACCCCTCTGGGCTCATAGCGTTCCCCATAATCGGTCTCGTCCTATCCTTGGGTCTCGTCCTACCCCTGTGGGGTGGGACGTTTAATACCGAACGCTGTGCGTTCGTCAAAGTGTGAACGCGAAGCGTTCACAACCACTAAGGTACCACCGCAGAGCAGTGGTACCAGGATTTGATTTTGAGCAGTGGTACCAGGATTTGACTTTGAGCAGTGGTACCAGGATTTGATTTTGAGCAGTGGTACCAGGATTTGACTTTGGGCGGTGGTACCAGGATTTGACTTTGGGCGGTGGTACCAGGATTGAAATAGACTCCTGCCCTGATACGACAGAAATTTGTTAAAACCAGAATTTTCGAGTATCTTAATCCACAAATCCAACAGGAGAATCTGCGCCATGGCAATGCAAAAAAAATACCGTTTACCGGCTGAATGGGAACCGCAAAGTGCCATCTTACTCACCTGGCCTCACTCACACAGCGATGGCCTCAGTGACAAGCAGCAAGATATTCAACAAGCAGAACAAACTTTTCTAGAAATTGCTCACCACATTAGCCAGCAGCAAGCCCTGTTGATCAGCTGTTACGACATTGCGCATCGTAACCACGTCGAAGCAAATCTACGCAACCATCAACCCAGCATCGATATGGACAACGTGCATTTGCATATTGTCCCCTCAAACGATATCTGGGCGCGTGACCATGGTCCTCTAACCGTCATGCATGAAGGCAATCCCGTGTTATTGGATTTTACGTTTAATGGTTGGGGTAAAAAATACCAAGCCGATAAAGATAACCAAATCACACAAACGCTCTATCGCCAAGGTGCATTTGGTGATATCACCCTGGAAACCATCGACATAGTACTCGAAGGTGGCAGTATCGAGGTTG
This sequence comes from Gammaproteobacteria bacterium, assembly GCA_021773335.1. Classification (GTDB taxonomy): domain Bacteria; phylum Pseudomonadota; class Gammaproteobacteria; order JAJFKG01; family JAJFKG01; genus JAJFKG01. The sequence goes on along the minus strand of JAJFKG010000032.1, from coordinate 59,834 downwards.
ATGGCCAAAACACGCTGTTGACCACACGCAGCTGCTTACTTTCGGAAGGTCGTAATCTCAACCTACAACAACAGCAAATCGAAATGGCACTCAAAGCCTATTTCGGTGTGGAATATGTCTTATGGCTGACTCACGGCAATATCGTTGGCGATGACACCGATGGCCACATCGATACCCTCGCCCGATTTACCGATGCCAATACCATTTGTTATGTCAGTTGCGACGATGAAAAAGATGAGCATTACGGCCCATTAAAGCTCATGCGCAGCGAACTCGAAGCCTTGCACAACTATCAAGCACGGCCGTACAAGCTGGTGCCACTCCCCCTACCCCAAGCAATCAAGGTCGAAGAAGAAGATGGCAGCCAACGCCGCCTGCCAGCAAGCTACGCTAATTTTCTAGTAATCAATAACGCCGTGTTAATGCCAACTTACAACGACCCCGCCGATAAAGTTGCCGAACAACGTTTAAATGAGTGTTTTCCAGACAGAAAAATAATCGGCATCGATTGTCGCAGCTTAATCAAACAAAACGGCAGCTTACATTGTGTGACAATGCAGCTGCCGCTGGGTGTAGTTGCCTCCAAAAAACACGATCGCTAATCGCGTTTTTCCTTGATTTTCACGATATTCAATCGTATTTTTGTTAAATCATCTTATTTTTGAACAAGATAATAGCTTTAATCAAAAGCGTTTATTGTTGTGTGGACTGATTTGCTGCGTAATACGGAGAAATAATTTGAGTTAGTCGAAACAAAAACGGCAGCCCACATTGTGTGACAATGAATATAGGCTGCCGTTGGGTGTGCCTGGATAAAAACTTGGTGAGATAAAATCTCTACTCGCCGCCTGCAGAAACTAAGCGTGGGCTAGCAGCAAAACTTTGTTGTGAAGCAGCATCCTGCTCTTCTGTATCAGCTGCTTTAACAGAAGACCATGGCGCCGGCTGTTTTCCACCAAGCGCTGCTAAAGCATGAGTTAAAACACTAGGCGTTAATACCGCCGTTGTTGTTGCCTGCTGCTGATGAGGTAATGGCTTGTCGCCTTTAGTTAATGCTGCGAGTATCCCGTGGTGCGTACCGCCGTCAAAGCTCGAGCCGCTTAAGTTATGTCCTTCATCGTCAGACGATGAGCTCGCATACTCTTCTGCATGTCGCATGACTTCATCTTCGTCTGATGAAGCAACAGGAGATGCACCTGCACTAGCAGCTGGAGTGGTGCCAGGGCTTAATTCTTGACTTGATCGATTCGCATAATTTTCGAATAACTTATCAACTATTTCATCACGATTAAAATCCGTCGCTAATAGTTGTGTTGCAGAGACTTCTTCGTCCACAAAGTTTTGTACGAGATGCTTTGAATCAGTGTTAGCATCATCGCCGTAAAGCTCGCTCACCAAGTCTTTAAAAATTTGCTCTTTACGCTGATAGCCCTCTGCTAACTGCTGTGCAGCAGCCACAGAATCGACCACACCATCATCAACAGTATGCGCCTTGATTAAGGCAGCATAATCATCGTCAGTTAAGCTATCGAAGTAATCCCCAACTGAGGCTTTCTGATCGGCAGTAGCTTCTGGGTGTAGGGTATCAAGCAATGACGCAAAAATTTTATCTTCACCAGAGGTTGGTTTTGCTACCCCAATAGAAAACGTCCCGGATGACGCTTCAGCATAGCTATCAAACAAATCATCAAAATCTAAATCGGTACCAGCTGGCAATGAAAATAGCCATTGCTTCACTTCATGCAAATTATCTGGGTCAACAGTCCCATACATTTCACTCACTAAAACCGGCGCTAGTTCGAGTAACCGTTTCTGTCTCTCGCTGGCCATGTTAGCTTCTCCTTAACTGGTTCAATGTGGTTGCCAATTATACGCCACATTTAAGAAATGTCCATTAAGGCGGGGAAATTAAGCCAATTTCCTCGGAATAATCACGGAATTTACCTTGAATTTATGTGTAAATAAACATAAAAAATCAAATAAAACCGCATTAAAAATGCAAACATGAATTTACATTCATGCTGTTAGATTTTTTATCTTCACTAGGGCGTTTTAGCAGCACTACTACTTGACGTTTCAGAAGAGCTTGCGCTCGCAGCAGTATCACTACGTGTTGACACAGCAGCCTCGTACTCAGGTGATCGCGCCCCGTCTCCACGTGGTGGCAAAGGAACATCGTCATAGGCGTGTGTTGTACCATTTTGTCTAGCAGCACTGAAATGGCCAGCCGTTGCTGCAGCGACTCCAATCCCTTTAGTAGACGCCGGCTGCTCACCACCCGATAATGTTAAGCGTGGAACAGCAGATACAGTAGCCCTCGCAACAAGCGATTGCATCTCATGCATACGTGGTTGGCTTAAGCGCGCATTTATTTTCTCTAACGCATCGTTTTCAGATGCTTGCATAATACTGTCAATAAACTTTGGTAGTCTTTGTTCCGGAGTATAGGGATCAAGTCTATAGTCAGCTGTAGCCTTCTTGAACCAAGCAAGAATACCAGCGCCTGCATCAACCTGTGGTGAAGCTTTCTTACTTTGAGAACGCCGGCTGCGTCTACTACGCCTTGAACTTGAACTACTGGACGAACTTGAGCTGCTGGCACTGGTTTGTTGTTCAGCTAGTTCACGATCAATGGCTTCACGCTGTTGCACAAATCTAGCAACCAATGCTGTCACTGCTTCAATGTGGTATACACTCGGCGGTAACTCAAATTTTTTGTGAGTTCGTAGCTCTTTTTGAGTAACATTAAGTGCATGCGGTAATTCGGTTTCTGGATCCCCAACATATCTACATTGCTCTGTGATAAAACCATCGTAGTTACTAAATCTATTTTTAAATAATTTACATTCAACAGCATAGAACTGCCTTAAATTAAATGCTCGCCTATATTGCCCAAGTGTTTGCTCAAGATTATCGCGAGTTGTTGTATAATGCGTTGCAATAATACCTAGGCTAGAAGCAGCTTTGCCCTTAAGTTGTTCCTGAAGCTCTTGTACTGGCGTAATATCATCAGCTTCTAGCGCTTTTTTGACTAACTCGAATTTTTCTTTCATTTCAGCAAAAGCAGCATCGGACATGTGCTCAGCAGCACCATTGAACGTGCCTGCATATGCGGCCACTTTATCATCTAGCAAATACAAACATAATAAGACTTGCATGACTGCTTTTTTCAGCTGAGTATTTAGTGAATTTAAATAGGTTTCAATATCATTAAGTTCTGTGAATACAACAGAGGCTGCAGCATCAACTTCTTTGCGTTCAGCAGAGGCTGCACTTGAGCTCGAAGCATGTAGCCTGTTAGCTGTATCTAACAAAGCTTGCATTTCTGTGCTGTAATCTTTTTTATAGCGCGCTCTTAATGCCACCACCAATTGACTCAACTCAGCCTGATTTTGCTTCGCGCGAAGTCTAGCCATTGTTTTTGCAAGGCGCGAACTCGGATTGCTCCCTGACGATGCTGTATGTAACATATGCATCGCCGCAATATCAGTGACAAATACGGTCATTAACGCACGCTGCAATGCCGCTGGCCCAGCGTCAGTATTAATTTTTGTTAATACTTCGTCAATGGCATTCCTTACACTCATTGTAAGACTACTACTCGAACTTGACTTGCGCTTACGTGGAGAGACGCTGGGTTGTAAACGCAATTCTTCTAAATCTAACAATAAGACTTCGCTACTTGAACTACTCACAGAACTACTCGAGGAGCTGCTGCTGGATGCAACCATTGCAGAGGTTTTGACAACACCTTTTATTGCATTATCGACGCGCTTGCTTAAGTTATTGTAGTTTCGATACGCTTGATCATAAGCATCAATTCTGAGATAACTCTTAACAAATGCGAAGCGCATGTTACGCACAAAATCGACTTCAAGTCCATATTTGCTCGCTATGTCGCTTAAACGTTCAGGATTAAGATAGTTAGAAAAATTGCCATCCAAGACGCTAGAGATGGAGAGAATCTCGTGAAGACTTTCAGGGATGTGTCTTTTAAGATTAAAGAAGATATCAGGTGAAAAAGGGCTGTAGCCTTGTGTGCTCACCAAGCCTCCAAGCTTCACATCATAGAGAGAACCATAGTCGGTAAACAAATGACTCAACTTTTCTATAAAGCCTGCTTTGTGCCTACCCGGCAAAGCAGTATGGATTTCTCTAATTGTGCCTAGAAACAATTCGGCAATCGCGCGGTTACGTTTATGGGTAGCGCTATCAGCTAGGTAGCGATAAACATATTTTGGAAATTGATCAAATTCGCTTTTCGGTAAATATAAACGTTGCGAAGAAAAAATTCGCTGCAATACTTTACGTGCATTTTTTTCTAGAAATTCAGATTTGAAAAAGCCACCAATTTTATTGCTTGTATTCTCTAGTTGTAACCACAACGCTAATTCTTGAAAAAGCGGCTGCAAGGTTGCTAACTCGCCTGTAATTTCAGCGCGAGCAAGTGGTGGCACTACAGGCGTACTGTGACTAGAGCTTGAGCTACTTGCTGCAGCAACACTGGGTGCTTTACCTTTGCCAGCAGAGTCATCATCGGAATCACCACTCTCAGTAGCACTCGAACCGCCCTCTTCTTCAACTGAACTGCCGCTTTCTTTTTGAGACGCAGATGATGATGACGAGGATGAAGACGAACTTGGTTGTGATGCTGCACTGCTACTACCAGAGATGCTCACTTCCAGCGTGGTTGTTGCTGTTGCCGTAACGCCTGTTTTCTCTTTGTCGTCACCGTCTTTATTGCCGCTTGGATACATATCTTGCCCCATAAAAATAAAATGCTTAGCCCGTTCGAGTCCCGTGCTGCTACCTATGGTCTGACATGGTTTGCGGCGATCCTTGTGCATTGACAGCGAGAATGGTTACTTAGTAATATCTGAAATCAGAAGCGTAAAAATTATACAGAAAATAATATTTATTGCAAGTTATTTTTCACTTTTGCATTACATAAGCCATTGTAAATATGAGTAAACATTCGTTCGGATTGGTTCAACATCAAGGACTTAGCACCCCTGCTGAAGCTCTTGACGCCAGTATCAACGGTATTCACGACGCTGTCGCGCAAGGCGCTGAACTGGTCCTTTTGCAAGAATTGCACACGGGCCCCTACTTTTGTCAGCAAGAAAATGCTGAGAATTTCACTTTAGCGGAGACGATTCCAGGGCCAACCACTGATGCCTTAGCTAAAATCGCTAGAGACAAAAATATCGTTATCGTGGCTTCTATCTTCGAAAAACGTGCGGCAGGCCTTTACCATAATACTGCAGTCGTGATCGAACGTGATGGTAGCATTGTGGGTCGCTATCGCAAAATGCATATCCCAGATGACCCCGGTTATTATGAAAAATATTATTTTACGCCGGGTGATGGCGATAGCGCTCATGGCTTTCGGCCTATTCAAACATCTGTTGGTAAGCTTGGTATTTTGGTGTGTTGGGACCAATGGTATCCCGAAGCGGCGCGTTTAATGGCTTTAGCGGGTGCCGATGTCTTACTCTATCCGACCGCTATCGGTTGGGAGCCTCAAGATGATCAAGCTGAAAAAGACCGCCAGCTGGACGCGTGGATCACTGTACAGCGCGCCCATGCGATTGCCAATGGTATTCCAGTGTTGAGTTGTAATCGCGTTGGCTTTGAAGCAGATCCACACGCAACTGTCGGCGATTCGAATGCTGGCGTTGAATTCTGGGGTAATAGCTTCATCGCCGGCCCCCAAGGTGAACTCCTCGTGCGTGCGCCACACGATCAAGCCAGTGTCTTAGTTACCGAATTTGACTTTGCTCACAACGAAAAAGTCCGCCAAGCATGGCCGTTTTTACGCGACCGCCGCATTGATGCTTATGGGGATTTGCTGAAGCGGTATCGGGATCTCTAATTAAGCTTCTAGGGTTGGGACCTTAAACTCACGGACGCTCCAGCGTCCGTTCCTTAATCAAAGCCAGGCTGCAATCCCTCCGTATGCTGCGTAATAGCTTTATCGGATGATTGCGCTGAAGGTGTTTTTTGCGGTTGCTCCTGCGTTGCAGCAGGAAAAAGACGACAAGAGCTGGATCGTCTCAATGTACCTACTGGCATTGACGGTGTCACACTCGATGCCGCAGAAGAAGCAGCACCGACATTGCTCGCAAACGTTACCCCTGACATAAGCAGCTCTAATTCCCCGCACAAGATATGAATACATTTCGGTATGGTACGTGTCACTGGTGGCCCAAATTTACCGACAGCAGCTTGATCATACCACGATTTTATCATGGCGGGATAATCAGGTTGGGTGGCTGACATAGCAGATGAACTAGCAGCTTTTGGTTGATAAATCCGAGCAGCCTCTTTTAATGCTTGACTACGATAATAGAGGGTAACTTGTTCTTGGATTTCACTTGCGCTTGCGCTTGAAGAACTGCCGGCAGTTTTGCCCGCACTTTCATCGGCATTTTTCTTGCGCACGTAAATGCTTAGCGCTGTATAGATGAATTTAACCTCTCGCATTGCCCGCCGTTTGCATGGTAAACAGCGTTGCTGATCCGTTAAACTATCTAATTTATTGGTGACAGCACGCAAGTTAGCAAGTGCCACTTGCCAGCGTTCAGCTTCAGGGGTGGCGCTTCCGCTTTGTGCTGAGGCAGAAGCGCCCGCACAAGACGTGGTGAGCTTAGCGCTTATTTGCTCCTGCAATTCAATCAATGCATTACGCAATTCAACATTAGCCGATCCTGCGCGAGCTAATAAATTGACGTAGGCATTGCGAGCAAGATTAAACTCACTCGGTACAGACGTAATAGTTTTGCCTTTTGCATCTGCGCCGAAAGCCAATATCTGTAGAAAAGACTGTGAGCGCGAGCTATCTATGTCGTGCAAACAGAGTAATGCTTCAGTAATCACACAATCTAACCTTGCGTGTAACACGAGCAACTCTTTGGGTAATGAGTTGGCTTCACTCTCAATCAATTGCGTACCTGTTGAATAGTGCTTTTTGATTTCGTTTAAAAAAACACGCAAATATTGTTTGGCAGTATTATTTAATGTGGTTCTTGCTGCAATGTCTTGCGCCAAGGCACTATCGCGAGTAAAAATACCTTGCAAACCTTTCGGCAAACCACCACTCCCTTGCATAAAACGCTCGATGTTTTTGTCTATTCCTTTAATGTAATCATCACAAGCTTGGATCTTTGCAAATAAGTCAGTCATTGCATTGCCATCAAAATCAAGTTTGCTGGCAACCCCATCGTTTGACAAAGTATCTCGAAATTCCACCATGTCGATATCATTCTGTCGCCCCATGAAGAGGGCTACTATCAATACCTGAAAATCATTAGCAACATCAGCAATGTCGCCATACAACACTTTGACATGCCCTACCAATATTTCTGCAATCAACTCATTACGCTGAACTCTGGCAAAGGCAAGCAGATAACGGCGTATAGCTCGTCGAAGATAAGCTATATCATTCTGATCAATAAACAAACGCTGCGGTGAAAATAAAATCTCTAGTTTTTTTTGTGCCGAACAAAAATTTTCATGCGCAGTGAAAAAAAGCGTTTCCAACAACCCCGGACAAGCTTGACTAACTATCCCAGAAAGTAACCACAAAAATCCAAGGTTAACTATAGGATAATAAGATGCTGCCGAAGTAGCCGTACCCCAATGAGTAGGGGCATGCCCGAGCATGCTTGTGATCTGTTGGCTTGACGCTTGTCCTGGGCTAGAGACAACCGTGTGTTGACTTTTCTCTCGTCTTCCGCTTCTGCTTCTACTTTTGCCTTTTTTGCCCCTGTGTTTCGATGTTCGATCGCGAGACGAGTGTGTTGCAGAACCGCTACGGTGACGATGTTTACGCCTGTGGCGAGGTTTCTCAGATTGACTGAGGTTCATAATGTTGCTCTTAAGTTAATTAATAACGCAACCAAGCCGAAACCTATGGCTGCCAATAACTGTCAAGTTCCATTGTGAACAATTACTACGATGATTAGTGAATGCAATGTTTATACTGTTATTCGATAATAGTGCTGACTTGGCCTATATTGGCTTACTCATAAGCTAGGGATTTAAGAATGCCAGTCTACTAACGACAACAAAATATACAAATTTTACCGGAAATGCAAATTTTTTTGTGCAGCCCCAACAAATTCAGTTGAGTGGGTAGTTAATACTACTGTGCTAGTGCGTCAGAAGTGTAAGATGATGATGGCGACACATCATGGTCCGCCTCACCCTCGTGGCTGGGCTCAACGTCACTGCTAGCCCCCCTGCTGGGGGCCTTTACGCTGAGTTTTGGATCGCACTTAAATAAGCCTAATGCAAAGGCACCGGCGGCCCTTGGCAATGGCGTCAAAAGGCTATCAAGTAACTAGAGTGACACCACCTACAGCGCTAGCGTTAGTGGGTGTTTCTTCCGCGGATAATTTTGGCACGAATAGGTTTGGCGCGGGAGTTTTTTGTGGTGATGCCGGCGCAAAAAACAACGTTCCTGCAAGCAGGTCATGACCTATATCGATTGGATGTGCCGTCAGCTTATATTGTGCAATGAGGGCTTTTGCCATGGCCGCATAATGGATCACATCCTGCCCCCCATCACTCGGTAACGCAAAGTCTGCAAATGGCAAGTTCTGTTCGTCTCTAAGAATCTTTTGTACCTGAAGGGCCTCATGCTCAACCGCACCGGGATTTACTTGATGAGCAATGTGCAAAAAAAGTAATTCTCGCCGCGCCGTTTGGGTATCCATATCAGGCGTTTGACTAACAAAATCTCGGTAAATAACTAATGCTGTATCGGCGTCACCCAAGGGCAATGCAGCATACACAAATTGAGTCACTTGAGTAACAACCGTATCAGCGTACTGTGTGTCTCCATTATTTGAATAGTTAGGCTCATATTCTTTTTCAAGAATATAACGCACAAGCGTTTCACGCTTTGGATCAGCCTCGATCGACATATCGCTCTCCTTGTGATAATTTCCGCTAGCTCGGATTGAATGGGCTTGAAGCTGTTGTAGTTGCAGAGATAAGCATCTCAAAATCTGTAAATAAATTGTCGTCTCTTGATTGTTGCCCACCTGCTGGAAATAATGCCATCACAGTCTTATCCAATTGCACCAATAACGCATTAATTTCACGTGGTAATGTAGCTGAAATCGCTGGCCCATGTATCCCGTAAGATGCATTATCGAACCAACATTTTAGCATAGAAGGCCCTGTTTGTTTTGAAAAGGATGATTGCTGTTGCTGGCTTGCGGCAAAAAATTGAGCCGCTGTTGGCCGAGCTCTCTCCGGAAAATCAACCATGGCCTGCTTAAGTGCTTGGATGCGATAATACAAAGTGTCAACAGTGCCTTGTCTTACGGCATTGGGTTCAGAATGCATAGCAGCCGCTTGCACGGTTGTTGTCTTTTTCACAGGCAGATTCATTTTTTTTAAAGCGGCACCTAAGGCAATACTATCGTGTAATGACTGCTGCTTTGTGGAGAGCGGTACGGCGTGTTGTGGATCCCAGTACTTCCTTATAATGATTAGAGTTTCTTGCAACTGTGGTAACACCCGTTGAACTCTGGGCATATCAGGCATTTCCCTTAACTGAGAGACTAATGTACCCAACTTTACCTGCAAATCTAGCGTAAAGCCTTCGGCTTTAAGTGCGGAAAAATACACTAACCTAGCACTGTGGAATTTAGCAAAATGTGCTTTTATGCTCGATGAGCCTTCATTATGAATATTTAGACCAAAAGCATCAATCGATAATATTTGACGCGAATCTTCTTCATTAATATTATGGATGCAAAATAAAGCTTCTGTTATGACACTGCAAAGTCGAGCTTTAAGATTTTCTTGTGCATTACATTCATTAGTAATCTCCTTTCTAGCGCGACGATTTTTTTGACTCAAGAATTTCAAAAAAACTGCCAAATGATCCCGTGCAGCTTCATTCAAGCGGATTCTAGCCTCTGCTTTCCCCTCAGTTGAGCGCTGAAATTTCGCACCAAGCTGGAATTCTTTTAATTTTTTTGCTGCCTCAGTGTCTGGTATAAATTGCCTTGACAACATAGCACTTAGCTCATTGTCAGAGAGCAAAGCAAATAGGTCGCTATCATCAGGGGATGCAACGGCAGTTTGACTCTGAGAAGCACCCACATCCTGGCTAGAGGATGCTTGCATTATAGGTTGCGCGGCTTCTTGTGGTTGTAAACACTGCCGCCATAGTTGATCATAGTATTCAGCTTTTGCCAACCCAGCTTGGCAATTTTCATTTTGTGTTAGATCACTGTTAAATGTTTTTTCCAATCGCTCAATAAAATCCGATTTCTTGAAGAACTTGGATGCATGATCACGCTTATCAAGTTCCATTAAGAGTGGCGCTATTAGCTTGATAGTGCGCTTCGATAATCCTTCTGCATCTGTATTTACACTAAAGATAGCTTTGGCAATCAGCTCATTACGATAGAGTTTGGCGTAAGCGGCGACACAATGTCTGACTAGCATTGGAAACTGAGCAAACGTATTTGTATCAATAAACAAGCGCTGTGGTGAATAAATTAATTTTAATGTGCGGTCAGCCTGTTTAAAATCACGACAAGCATTTTGAAAACCAGGGGCAAGCATTTTTTTGGGTGAAAGCGCCCTTAATGCATCACTCAGTGTAGTAGAATAATATGTACGGATGATGAGTAGTGGACGAGCCTCCTCTTCGCTCTGCTTAGTTCCGTGTCGCGATGCTCCCGTTTTTTTTGATGATTGCATTCTTGAGCCTTTGAGTTTGAATTCAGTAAAATGCGCCTAACCACGTTACAAGCATGGCGACAGATATCTCCTAGATTCCATGGTAATAAGGTTGTAGCTACCAGTGAATGTTATTCTTATTCTGTCAAATCCATCGATAGTCATTGCCGGCCTTGAGTCTGCTAGCTATAGATCAGTTGCCTATAAAGATAGCGTCGGCAATATGAGAACTACCGTCCACAACTGACAATAAAATACACAAATATTATCTGGAATGCAAGTTACGCAGGCAATATAGAGGCAACGTGGCCCCGGTTGCCACCATCTGTTGAGGGTCCTGCCTGAGTAGTGGCGGTCGAATTAGGTGTGGCTGACGATTCAGGCACAGGCGGTCGAAACAATAAAAAGTAATTGCCACATGTAGGCGTTGTTGTGACAAGATCGAAAGCGGTAGTATCCTTAATGCGATGCACTTGCTGAAACACTTCATCAGCAAGAGCGGCAAAATCGATAACAGCATACGGGCTACCTGAATCCTCACAGTAAGCGATCTGCTTGGGTAATTGCAGTCGAGCGAGCCATTTCACAACTTTCTGATAGTCTTCTCTAGTGGCATAACTAGGATTAATTTTTTCGAGTAAATGTTTAAAGAGGTAATGCTGATTTTGAATTTGCTGGGCTTGTGAAGATGCGGGGCTGCGCCGAAAAGCGCTAAATTCAAGTAATGCTGTATGCTTTCTAATTTCAGCACATGCTATATGCTGATCCTTTACTGACAATGCACTAAATTTTAATGGCGTTAGCGCATAAACCCAACGTCGCACAAAATCCTTAGTATCTTTACCCGGGTTGTTATAAGTTGCACTTAATAAGTGAGCCGCGAGTGTCTCCCGCGCCATATCCGCTGTAAATTTTCGTGTTTTATCCTTTGAACCCAACATTGCTACTTCCCCCTGTAAGCTCCGCGATTCAGCGCAGAGTATACGCCTTTTGAGGCAAATATGTCGGCATTTACGATCCTGATCCTGCTAAACCTTCGGTCATCAACATTTAAGAATTTAAATAAAACTCAAAAACGATTTGGCTATAAGCCCAAACGCAGTGACTCTATCGAGTCCTCGCTGTCAGAAAGGGTATTGTCATCACCAGCATCAAAATTAGTCGCCGTTGTCGTCACACGCGTGGCCATTGTTGGCGTTACTGCTTGTTCTGCTTGTGGCCGCTCTCCCAATGCTTTTCTGATCTGGCTAAATTGCTCAAGACTTAAATTTTCTGTTTTCAAAGAGCCCGAGTTAGTTACTTCATTCATGCCACCCTGTGGTGCCAACGGCTTTGCTCTCGCAACTGCCGAAGTCACAGATGCTGCAACACGCGCATCGATTTCAGCACACCACTTGAGGAGAGCTGTAGGCAGTTGTGCCTCAAATACCAGCGTTTCCTCAGTTGAGCGAGAAAGATCATAAACCACATATTGATTCATCCACGCCTTGAGTTCAATATTGCTGGTGTCATCATCTCTATTAAGCATTCCAGCTAAGTTTTCTTCCGATGGTAGCTCCGCTGATATTACATCATAGGCTTGCTTCGCTCGCTCCAGGGTATCGCGAAAATAATAAAGCTGTGGCACTTGTTTGGAATCGAGTGCGTGATCCCCGTCACTCAAGCTAACCAACACCTCAAGTGAATCACCCAGCGCCGCAAAACGCTGTGCGCATTCCGGTCTTGCCGCCAGCATGTCCTGGGTTTTTATCGTCTCGGCAAGCATGATCAATAGTTCATAACGCTTGCTTAAGACGTTGCATGCATCAGTTAATGCAGACTCTCTTGTGCACAGTGCATCGTATTTTTGTTGCTCCCGCGGTAAGTTGACATTAGCATCCATTGCATCAAGCTTTTTAGCCAGTCGCCCTAGGTGCTTGCCTAGCCGCTTCAAGAGGCCAACTTCAGCAGGCGTGATGCGATCTTGAGGTTGAACGATAAGCTTACGCCAAACTGCTATTTGGCTTTGTAATGCTGTATCACCGTCGCTTGCTAATAGAGTTTCGACTGTCTTAAGTGCACCTAAGAATTTTGCTTGGATCTGCGGATTACGCAATATTGTACGTGATTTTTCACACATACGCTCATACTGCAGGCTGTGTAGATGCTGCCTACAATCACGATCCAATACCCTAGCATCTTCGGCTGCGCGTTGCTTTGTCAATGTGATGTTATCATCGTTGCGACGCAATTGTTCCAGATGACTGGCGGCTGCCACATTAGTTATAAAAGTTTGCTCGACAACCTTAACGATAGCCGCTGGGCTTGGAATGTGTTTAGGCCATAGCATGCTAGTGCTGCTAGATGCTAAGCTAATTGCGACGGTTGTGGTGCTAGAGGTGGAAGAGCAATTGGCAGCTGATGGCGTCAATTCGCTTGCAGCGAGTTGCGCAATAGCTTTTTGGTAATCTCGTATCCCTTTAGCATAGGCTTTGAATTTTTGCTGATAAATATTTACTGATGGCATTGACAGCAGGTTTGATTTTAATCGGTTTGGCAGCTCGCCGATAAAATCGGCAAAGATATCCCTAGTATCCCCTTTATCAGCCCCATGTCGGTTGATCGCTAGACGGGCTTCAGTCACGACAAGCTTGCGGAGAAGCTCGACTTTCACTGGGTCTTCAGTCGCGTACTCCTTATCGAACGTCGTTAATACACAGTCCAATACAAACTCAGCAAATAAGCGATGATGTTGTAATTGCGTATAAGTCATCAAATATTGCAAAAAATAGTTCGGTAGCGCTTGGTATTCAGAGGCAGATAAATAAACGCGTATGGGTGAATAAACAAGTTTTAATTTGTCATCCGCCGCACAAAATTCTGGGCAAGTGAAAAATGCCTTGTTCGTTAATTCCGCCTTCGAATCTTGGGTGATTAACTCATATAAGCGGGTTAAATCATTCGGTTTAGCAGCACTTGTGCCCTTGTTTTTCGTCCTCGTCCTTGTCTTTGTTTTACGTTTGGATTTGCCATTGGGTATGTTTTTCTTGTTTTTTGAATGCCTGCGCTTTGGCCGATGCTGTCGCCCATTATCGGAAGCATTAGTATCTGGAGCAGCTTGTCCCGCTGCTGAGGAAGAAGCATATGAGGAAAACCCCTGGGTGACATCAGAAGGAGATGGCGTTAACTTGAGCCTGAGTTTAGAACCAGGTATGTTATTGTGTCCAAAGCGATTAGGCATAGTTCAACCTTTTCAATTATCAAAGAAATACACGACCTGAGACCCTATGCCCCAAGCTAGATTATGCTTCCAATCAGAGTGTTATTGTGATTATAAGAGGATATTATTCTTATTATCTCGGCCTTGTCCTAGCCTTGTTGATTTGACAGTGATTATCGTTGCTCAGTACCATTCGTCAACATCGGGTCGTAAAATATACAAATATTCGCCAAAATGCAAGCTTTTTGTGAATATTTCGACATTTTTATCGGACGACGTCAGATGATTGACAGCTTCAGGTACGAGGGGGCTATAGAATGAACCGTGCTCAGAATAATGTACCATCAATTCTCATGCGTATCCTGGCGATAACCGATCACTTCCGGAATACCATTTTCGGCAAAGGCAACACGATTAGCTTCATGCCAATCGACATCGGCATGTCTATCTTTGATGGCTTTTTCGATAACGCCGACCATTGGCGCTAAAATAGGATTCTTACGTATCTCAGTTTGCTCAACCGCATTCAGCGAATAGGCATCGCCACTGTCGATTAATTTTTGCAGCAATTCATCTTGCTTGGCTTGGTCTTCTTGCAATGGCACGTGCGCTTCGAGATATAATTCACCGTGCTGCCAACCCGCTTTATAGGGCATATCGACAATGCGCACAGGCATACCAATGCCGGCTTGTTTGAACAAATGTTTAACATCTTCCGGGAACATGCGTACACAACCCGCACTACTACGTCGCCCAACACCGCTTGGATCGTTCGTGCCGTGGATCAAATACGACGGTAAACTTAAACGCATCGCAAACTTACCTAGCGGATTATCCGGCCCCGGCGGCACTTTCCACGGTAAGTTCACGCCCTCTTTGGCGCGGTCTTCACGCACCGATTTGGGGACATACCAGGTCGGATCTTTAATCTTATGGGTAATCTTAGTAATACCTTGTGGTGTCACCCAACCTTGACGGCCAATTCCGACCGGAAACGTTTCAACGACATTTTTATCTTTAGGGTAATAATACAAACGCAATTCCGCTAAATTGATCACGATGCCTTTGCGTGGCCCCGGTGGTAATACATATTCGGTCGGAATGACAATCATCGACCAAGGCTTAGGCGCGTCCGGGTTCACATTGGGATTGGCTTCAATCAATTCATAATAGCCCACATCATAACGTCGTCCGAGCGAGCTAAAGCTTTCACCCGGCTCAATATGGGTGGTTTGTATGTGGCCAACCACATCGCCGGCATGTTCAGGTAATGTAAACGTCAATGCACTGGTCGGCGTGCAAAATAACAACACCGTTAAGGTCGCGACGAATAAAGGTATTTTGTGGAAAAATATGGAAGTGTGCTTAACGGCGCATTGGCGACAAAATGTCAAAAAGCTCAGAATCATGTAGCAATTTACTCTTTTGGGATGGTTCGTTTTTTACCTGGTTCAGATACTGCCACAAATATTAACACGGCCTCAGAAATTTTGCTCACGGATTTTACGCCATGTTTAATACTTTCCGCGTAAACATCAACCTCAACCGTTACCGAACTTGAACCAACGCGTTGTACGTCGGCGTAGAAACTCACAATATTATGCACAAATAATGGCTTAATAAAACGCAACTCCTTGACGGCCACTGTGACCACCGGCCCTTTGGCAGCTTGGCAAGCCACAATCCCCGCCGCGATATCAATTTGCGACATTAACCAACCCCCAAAAATATCACCCGCCGGATTGGCATCATTCGGCATCGTTGTCACCCGTAACTCAGGTTGGCGGTCATTAGGTAATTCGCTCGCTTTTGTTTTTTTGCTTTTCATTTTGGGTAAGTACTTTCTATTTGAAATGGCGCTGTTTCATGACATAGAACAACAAACAGCTTAAGTGTAGAGCAAACCTTGCTAACGAACAAATAAAAACACTTTCTTTTTATATTCTTTTAGGCTTAAACTATCTTTTCAACGACATAACAGTGTATAAAAACAAACGGATTTGAACACAATGCACACGCTTCGTTTCAGACTTACGCAATATAAAAATAAAAACGTTTATTTCACAAACACAACGTTAAAAAAAACATCCGACATAAAAATTTCCGAATCGCGTTTCGGCAGTAAATAACGCGTAAAAATACAGTTTTTTGAAATCTTTTTAAGAATAAAAATAAAAAATCGAGGGAATCATGGCAGTCAATGATGGACATAGTTTTTTAAAACACAAACACTCGCCAATTAAATACACATTACTCGTCTTCGGTGAGAGCGCTAAACAAAAACAAGAAGAACAAAAAACAATAAGAAGAAAAGACACAGGAATGCCGCCTGGCGCAGCACCTGGTAAAAGCGCTCTCGCCGCACGTTTAGCTGCGACAGTCTATCCTTATGCAGGCATCGCAAGAGACTACACACCAACGCCACGCCCACACACCTACCAGCGCTCGGTGTATGGGCAACTGTTCAGCTTAAGTGGAAAAATTCCGCTGAACATCGTCGATCTTCCCGGGAAAAGCGCAGAATATTTAACGCAACAGCCAAGTTTTCGCCGAGCAGCCGCCATGGATAAAACTTCGCCTGAGGGAACCTCACGGCAGCTCAATATTCCACTGATCGTTGTCAGCATGCAGGATTATGTCGCCAGTTCGCAGCAATTTATCGAAAATTTAAGGGCGCAAGTTGCCAGTGTGAATGAGAGTTTTGATACAGGCGCAATTAAACCCATTATCGTGCTCAATAAATGCGAAGGCCAACAAGCGCACTTTGCAACAGCGCGCGCAAAGATTGCAGAAGCGTTGGGTCAACCGGCGCGCGTACGAGCAAGCACAGAAAAAGATCAAGTAACACTCAAGATAAATGATGACGCAATTTACACCGATGTGTGTTTTGTTTCCGCCGCCGCAAATCGTTGGTACTCAGCCGACGGCCAACAAGAAACAGCCTTGAGCGAGTTAAACCATGAAATTGTGCAATACATGCAACGTGGATGGAGCAGATTAGATCAATGTGCATTCGCGAGTAAGCCTGTCAGCGTTGCCACCCCAGACGCTGGGACGCGCCATTTCTCCACTACAAGCAAACACCCCACCCCTGTTTGGCACACCCCCAGCAAGGCCGCCGCCCAATGGCTGCACCTAACCAAAAAACTCGATTACGACATCACCAGTGACTTCGATGGCAAACAACACCAACGTAAACGTTGGATCAAAGCCGAAGTCAAACGCATCTATGGCGAGTTAAAAGGTAACAAAAACCTAGGCGGTAAAGCTCATTATCAACGGCGTTTAAACCTAGTTGTCGAAGCCATCTTGCGCGTTACCGCTACGATCGGAAGCAACGCTCGCGCGAGCACACAAGCTAGCAGCGACAAATCACTCACAGACTATTACACACCCGAGCGTGTCGCCCGTCTCACCTTCCAAGGTAATTATGGATATGGCTTATTTTTTAATTGCCAAACCAAAATTGACTTGGGCGTGAAGCTCCATCATGTGTTGCCATTAGTGAAACAGAAAACCGTGGAACACAAAGTAACTTCATTGCATGAACAAACAAAACGAGCCAGCAAACACAGCCGTTCAGCAACCTCAGATACATCAATGACAACCTCCGGTGCGTCTAAGAGCGTTGAACCAAACAGTATAGAATTACGTTCGATGTGCGTACATTAATCGCTACTCCCGGATGACGCGCGTGCCGCGCTTATCCGGGCTACGCTTTAACTCATAATAACTACCGCAACTACTCACACCCGTAGCCCGGATAAGCACCGTAGGTGCGTCATCCGGGAAAATAACCACTATCCAAGCCAATTTCCTACATCTGTCTCACATATTTATTGCTACCATTCAAATTCATCATGATCAAAAAAATTATCCGGAGTAACAATGGTTAATTATCGCAGAAATTATGTGAAAGGCGCCTCTTACTTTTTCACGTTAACATTGTACAATAGGAAAAATGACTATCTAATCCGCCATCACCAAGAACTAAAAATCGCGTACACAAAAGTAAAAAATCAAAAACCGTTTAAAACAATCGCATATGCAATCATGCCCGATCACTATCACCTCCTATGGCAACTTCCTAAAAATGACACGGATTATCCCGGTCGCTTACGCGCCATAAAAAAAGCTTTCACAAAGGCTATTAGAGAAAATGACACATGCTCGATAGCAAAAAAAACGTCATCATCGCCAATATGGCAAAACCGTTATTGGGAGCATACAATTAAAGATGAAATCGATATGGAGCAGCACATCAACTACATCCATTTTAATCCCGTAAAACACGGCATGGTTAAACAGGCCTTGGAGTGGCCTTATTCTTCTTTTCATGCGTATGTACAACGCGGGTTATTACCAATTGATTGGGCTGGGCGTGAAGAGCATGATAACCGGCTTATGCGGTACGGTGAATGAAATTCTCACTGCTGCTCCCGGATGACGCGCGTGCCGCGCTTATCCGGGCTACGGTTTAACTCGAATCCAACGATTGGCACCTTGTATCCGGCAACGGCTACTGAAGCGAAAAAAAATAATAATTCATTTATGCATTTAAACGAATCATCATCTTCAACACCAATACAACACGCAAAAAAGCAAACTAACTTATTATTTTTCTAAACTTTTTTGTACAATAGACGAAAATAATCAGCAACATCAGTCGACAATCTTGTCCGGAAAACTACTTATTGACCGATACACAAAAGATTAGTACAATCATTTTACGATTATTTATCAAGCCACAGACAACAATAAAAAATAAGCTGTATTAATTTTTTAATAACGACTTGTCAGTCGCTAGGGAGGGCGCGCGAGTTAGGGGGAAGTATGTTTTTCTTTAACAGCACTCGAGATAACAAAGCTCAAAGTCCAATATCATTCACAGGTAGAGTTTGTGTCTTGAACCCATACGGAACTTGGGAAAACGCTGAGATTCCAAGCCTGAAGTCACTAAATAGCGTTCTGGCAGAGCGATTTACGCAAGGCAAGTCCACAAGCACTTATACTTTCTCCTCCATCACGACTGACAAAGATAATGCGGAATACAGTAACAAGCTAGTTTTCACTGCACCAGAAAGCTTTTTTAATCAGAGCATCCTTCGTGAGCATACAACCCCTGCAGACGTCATCCTCGTGGCTATACCAGCTGAATTTTTATCATACGAAGCCTTACCAAACGGGGTTTCTGGCACGCTCAGGAATATAGCATCCAGCTATCTCAGCGAACGAATTCCCACAAATGTGCGTATTGTTATAGACTATTCAACCCAGAGCACCCCACATAACGCGGGTGCAGTTGAAGAATTTGTTGAAAAGGTCAAGGCATTGGAATATGCCAAGCTTGTAACGCATGTGGATTGCATCAATGCAAACCAAGACAAAATGATTGCAATAACTGATTTGGGCCGTTCAACAACAACCACGCCTGAGGCCGTTGATTTTAGGGCATATGCACAAATTCTGGTTAAAGCAGCAAAAAGTGATACTCCCGAAAAGCCACTCAACGAAAGTGATCGAGAAATCTTAACGGCTGAGCTAGAAGTTAGAAGGCAAATACAACAAGAACGGCCAAAACGATTTGAAGCAGAAACAACTGCCTCACTATCATCAACTAGCACAGAAAGCTTGTCAGCTGCTGAGGCGTCATCCTCAAACTCACATGCACCTGGCGAGATCGACACTGCCAGCGTTGCTGCTGGACTGGCTGCAGTACAATTTGTCAACAGTCCTCTACTATCGAATAGACACAATAAAACGCCGACCGGAAGAAACCACCAAAATGCAATAAAAAGAGCGGCTCGAGACTTATTTGACAAATATATCGAAAAACATTTCCCAAATTACCTCCGTGATAGCCTTGAGCTGTTAGCGGACAATCAACGTCTTGTTGCGGCCCTCTATGCAATCGATACAGTTCTAGATTTAGTAAATGCGAACATTCAGAATGCTGATACTGCCAACAGCCAATCATTCACAAAATCTCAGATCATAGACATCGTTTATCAAGGCTGGCATTTAAGCAACTGGTTCGAGGAAGGCAAGTCGTTCAGAGACTCATATACTAAAACTTATTTTGGTGTTTCACGTCACGAAGTTAAAGCCCGAACGCTCGATAATGAGCATATTGCTGGCGCCCTAACGAGTCCGGGCTCTACTCCAGCTGACACTACTCTAACAATAAATTAGATTTACAGCCCAAGGTAAGCGCCATCCAACCCTGGTACCACTACTCAAACTAACCCTGGTACCACCGCTCAAACCAACCCTGGTACCACCGCTCAAAGCAACCCTGGTACCACCGCTCTGCGGTGGTACCCCAACCCTGGTACCACCGCTCTGCGGTGGTACCTTAAACAATTGCGAACGCTCCGCGTTCGCTCCCTGATTAGCGCAAAGGGTGGGACGCGATCGCGAATCCGTCACCTGGCCCTTAGTCCCCGTAAATTTACGCAATGGACAAAAGTCTCACACCTGTTACAATTCTGCACAAGCTGTAACCTATGATTGACCCAGCAGATACAATAAAATCCGACGAACTCAATGAAAGCTCGAGCATATTTCCGGTGACAAGCGATGTACAGTTTTTTCACAAATTTAAGTGACACTGCCACTAAGTATTATGAACAGGTACGTGAAGCGATGACAGGAACCGCGCCACCTTTTGGTGCCCCGGTTGCTGCCAGCAGTAGCTCATCCCACGACACAGCAGAGCTGAGTGCAGAAGGCACAGATCCAGATTTCATGGGCCGATGCCCAAAAGGTCACTGGCAAGCGTTGTATGGGGCAAGCCTTTATGATTCACTAGCAAAGCAACACTTAACTTACATAAAGACAACACTGATCGGCGTATGTAAGACAAAACTGCCCCCTCTTGATGGGATAAAGGATGATACATCAAGTGATAAAGCAATAAGCAGTGATGACTTATCCGGTGATGATGCCGAATCATCGTCAAGTGAAGATACAGACAGCTCAAGCAAAACAGTTCCCCACGCTGCAATAAGTCACTATTATTATAAAAAAACAAATGCAGTAAGGCAGATCACCATTGCCGTAAATCTCCTCTGGCAAGCTATCAATTCACGATTATCAGATGAAGACGAAAAAATTTCACGTGCGAGTATTTGGGCATTGGCCTTTAAAGGTGGATTTGGCACGAATACTTGCAAGACAGCAACTTATTTCGAAAACCAATGCATTGATGAGACTTGCCAAGGCTGGATTGCCGCTGTTTTAGCTGATCAAGATGCCAAGGATAATTCCACCACATTAACTCTCAGACAAGTATTTAACATTTTCTATGGTTATATGCGTAAGGAAGGCGTCAGAACCTCAATTTCAAGCGCAAGAAAAGAGCTTATTATCCACGAAAGTCTAGGCTGGGAATCACCTAGCAGGCTTTTTCATACTCATAGTAGTTCCCGCACTCCTCAGACTCGAGGCAGCTTTAGCCCGGAAGC
Organism: Gammaproteobacteria bacterium; assembly: GCA_021773335.1. Lineage (GTDB taxonomy): Bacteria > Pseudomonadota > Gammaproteobacteria > JAJFKG01 > JAJFKG01 > JAJFKG01. The sequence continues at coordinate 38,462 of JAJFKG010000032.1, read as the reverse complement.
AGAAACTCACATAGTATTACCCAGGGTTGCTAAAGATGCTCGTGATCCTATTGAGTCGCTAACTTTCCCGTAAATTTAATGACAGTGAAAACGCTAGCGATGAAGATGAACTTGATGCCGATCTGGTCCCGTCCCTCTTGGGCATAGCATTCCCCATAAAAAATGGCGCTTTGTAGCCCGAACAAGTTGCGTAGCAACGTCATCCGGGAAGTTGCCCTGGTACCACCGCTGTGCGGTGGTACCTCAATAGTGGCGAACGCTCCGCGTTCGTATAATAAACGTCCCACCCCAGAAGGATAGGACGAGGTCCCCCACCTCAGAGGGGTGGGACGAGATGAATTCATGTTTGAGTGTAAGCACTGAATTAGGTATCAGCGAGCAGCTCCCAACCCGCGTCCGCTTTAAAACGTTCGCCATAAACGTCACTGAGCTGCTGGAAGTGTTCATCGAGACGCTCTTTGCCAAGCGTGCGTGCATATTGCATTGGGCCACCGCGAAACGGCGCGAACCCCGTCCCAAAGATCATCCCCGCATCGATCATATCAGCATCACTGACAATCCCTTCACGCAAACACGCGGCGGCTTCATTGATCAAACGCATAATCAAACGACGCTTGATATCTTTACGTTTGCCTTTAGAAACCGTTTTAGTATCTTTAACAGCTTTACCGTTTTTATAGGTATAAAAGCCGCGCCCACTTTTAACACCCAACTGTTTCTTCGCTACTTTATCTTTTAAGATACTCGGCACGCTGCCGCCCAAATGCGACGTTAAATTTTCAGCCACCGACAGACAAATATCTAAGCCCACGGTATCGGCCAATTCGATCGGGCCCATCGGCATGCCAAACGCCAATGCCGCTTGGTCAATCACAGATGCTGGCACGCCCTCTTCCCACAACGCCACACACTCCATAAGGTATGCCATCAGCACCCGGTTCACTAAAAAGCCAGGACTGCTTTTAACGGGTAGTGGCAAACGATCGATTTGACTGACAAAGCGCGCGGCTTTGTTAATGAATTTTTGTGCTGACTTCTCACCATGAATAACTTCGACCAATGGCATCTTGGCCACGGGATTAAAAAAGTGGATACCGACCAAGCGCTCGGGGTTTTCTAGCACAGCATTAATTTCATCCAATGGGATGCTGGAGGTATTCGTCGCTAACACCGCATCTTTGCGCGCACGCTGTTCAATGTCTTTAAAAAGATCTTGTTTGGCTTCCAGGTTTTCAAAAATTGCTTCGATGATCACATCGGCTTGCGCCACACCATGACCGTGCGGATCGGGAGTTAAACGATCCATTGCCGCTTGTGCTTCGCGGCGTATTTTTAACCGTCGCTTGAATAATGTACTGGCACGTTTAATCGCCGGCGCGATCGCATCGGCACTGCGATCTTGTAAGGTCACTTTGATGCCACGCAAAGCACACCAGGCGGCAATATCACCACCCATGATACCGGCACCCACCACATGTACATGCTCTGCTTTGAAGTGCGTGTCTTTGGCCATAGCTTTCATACGTTCGCGCAAGAAAAATACACGCACTAAATTTTTCGCAGTATCACCGACAATCAATTCGGCAACCGATTTGGCTTCGGTGAGCATGGCTTTCTCGCGGGCACTCTTGTTTGTGCAATTACCCAAATTCACCCAGTTATCGATCATCGCGTACGGCGCGGGATAATGTTCGCGTTGCGCCTTCGCCGCCACTTTTTTCGTCAGTACACTGGCAAACCAAGGTCGAACAAAAGATCGATTTAACGAACGCATCCAAATTGGCGGTTGCTTATGCGGTGGGCGCTGTTGAATACAATGTTTAACCGCTGTGCGCAAGTGGCGTTTGGGCACGGCATCCGTAACCACGCCCATTTTTGCTGCGGCTTTAGCGCGCAATAAACGGCCGGTCAACATCATATCCATGGCGTTAGGAATCCCGACTAGCGGTGGCAAACGCACGGTGCCTCCCCAACCCGGATGAATACCTAACATCACTTCGGGTAAACCGAGACGCGTTTTAACACTGTCTTCGGCGATGCGATAATCACATGCCAAAGCCATTTCCATGCCCCCGCCTAAACAAAAACCTTCAATCATCGCGACCGTAGGAATCGCTAAATCCGCGAGTTGATCAAACAGCATTTGCCCCTGACGGATCAAATCAAAGGCTTCTTGTTCGCTGTTGATCTTAGTGAATTGTTCGATGTCCGCGCCGACGATAAAGCCGGTTTTTTTGAGTGAATAAATGACCAAGCCTTTGCCATTTTTATCTTGAGAAACAACATTAAGTATAGTTTGTAACTCTTCTAAAACCGGGTGATTTAAAGAATTAACATTACTATCTTCTCGGTCTAAACCGCACCACACGATATTGTCTTCATCGTGCTCAACTTGCCAGTTGTTGTAGTTGTCTTCGTTTGTCATTTTATGTCCTGTTAATGAATGGAGGCAGAGCGTCAATTGCTTTTAGGTCCCACCCTACCCTCCGGGCTACACCCATTTCTTCTAAGCCCCGAAACCTTGATGCGCGCTACGCGCTTATCAAGGCTACCTTTAGACCCTTTCGATCAACACTGCGCCACCTTGCCCCCCACCAATACACAAGGTTGCGATCCCGCGCTTAGCCTCTTGGCGTTGTAAAATGTGCGCCAATTGCATAATCAAACGTGCACCACTGGCGCCAATTGGATGCCCCAGAGCAATCGCGCCACCATCGATATTTAAACTTTCGGGTTTAATCGCCCCATACGCGCCGGCCAAACCACCAAAGTGTTTTTCACAATAACGATCATCTTGCCACGCCGCGAGACAGCCTAAGACTTGCGCAGCAAACGCCTCATTAATCTCCCAATAATCAATGTCATCCAACGTTAAACCGTGGCGTTGCAACAAAGGCGTGCTCGCATACACTGGGCCTAAGCCCATTTCTGCCGGATCCAACGCAGCCCAGTGCACATCAACAATGCGCGCAATGGGTTTTAATTCGTAACGCTTAACCGCTTGCTCGCTGGCCAATATCAATAAGGCGGCACCGTCGGTAATTTGTGAACTATTACCCGCGGTCACTGCGCCATATTTTTTATCAAACACAGGACGTAATTTCGCCAAACGTTCTGGTGTGGAATCTTCACGCACACCATCGTCTTTTTGGTAAGCATGTCCGCGCGTATCAAACAGTGGCGTTATATAAGCAAAATGATCGTGTGTTTGTGCAGTTAACACACGTTGGTGGCTTTCCGCGGCAAATTCATCCATCGCTTGACGCGTGATGCCAAAACGGTAAGCGACATTTTCAGCGGTTTGGCCCATGTTTAAACCCACGACGGGATCGGTTAAACCGCGCAACAAAGCAATAATGGGTGTTAAGAAATGGGGACGAAATTTCACGATTTGTTGCAATTTTGCAGGTAAACTGCGTGCTGCATACATGCCACCCAACCATGCCGCCATGGCTGGTTTGAATAGCAAAGGCGCGCGTGACATCGCTTCCGTGCCCCCGGCCAACACTAAGTCATGGCGGCCATCGGCTATGCTTTGAAAAGCACAATCCACCGCCTGCATGCCAGAGGCGCAATTACGTTGTACCGTCCAACCGGGCACTTGATCACCACAACCTAAGCGCAAGGCAATAATGCGCGCGATATTGGCCTCATCAGCGCTGGCCATGGTACAACCAATAATCACATCATCGATATCTTCGGCTGAAAATGGTTGGCGTAATAATAAGTCACGGCCGCTGGCAACCGCTAAGTCAGAAGCGCTGAAAGGTCCGGGTTTGTTACGAGCTTTGAGGAATGGCGTGCGACTGGCGTCAACAATATAGACACCGCCTCGTGTTGTATTGAGATTTTCCACTATTGTGCCCTTTGTGATCGGAGTGGGAGTTAACTGGTGTGGATGATACTACAGAGCTCAGTTGTGGTGTAGCCCGGATATATAACGAACGAGCGCATAGCGTCGGTAAGCTTACGGTCCCACCCCAGAGGGATGGGACCAGTGCCCCCAGAGGGATGGGAGCGGCTCGTCCCATCCCTCTGGGGTGGGACGGAAACATTACGGGCGCTGTGCGCCCAGCGGCTTATCAACTCCGTTTAAACACATCAAAGTCGAACTCATCAACCTTCAAGCTATCCAAACGTGCGAGTTCGGCTGTCTGTAAAGTGCCAGCCTCAGCACTATCAATAATTTCAGCTTGCAAGCCAGCTGCAATTAATTTTTCCATATCGGATTCTTTTTGCAAGCGCCCTGACTTCATCGCAAGTTGAAGTTTTCTCTCAATAGTTGCCGCTTCTACATTCAATAATAAGGCATTTTCCATACGGCCAATCGGATCATCTAAACCTCTATTCACATACATCATGTCTGTCATACGATCACGCAACTCACCCGGCTGCATCATTGCTTTAGCAATCGTATGGCTGGTTTTATCACTCGGCAAACGGTAACTGCGTCCTAAAGGAAAGACGATAAAACGTAATACCGCACCCAACCAACGCGGTTTAAAATTACGACAAACTTGATAGATGGCATCTTGCATCTTGTAGAGATTTGTTTGCAAACACCAGTGAACAAGCGGCAATTCGTCGGCATTTTCGCCATTATCATGGTAATGCTTTAATACCGTTGAACTCAAATACAGATAGCTCAACACATCACCGAAGCGCGCCGACAAACTTTCTTTACGTTTCAAATCACCACCTAAGATCAACATAGAGACATCCGCCAAAAACGCTAACGCACTACTCATGCGCGTGAGGTGACGAAAATAATGAGCGGTCGGTCCTGACACTGGGCGTTGCACCATGGAGACACCAAATAACCCCATAGTTAAACAACGAATGAAATTGCTAACAGCGAAGCCTATGTGTGAATACAACAGCTTATCAAAACTTTTTAATCCTTTACGTGAATCTTCAGCTTGCACTGCTTCCATCTCTTGTAGGATGAACGGATGACAGCGCACTGCACCTTGACCAAAGATCATCAAATTACGCGTTAAAATATTGGCCCCTTCGACCGTGATGCCCACTGGGATGCCTAAATATCCCCCCGCCAAATAATTGCGCGGCCCCATCTGGATCCCACGCCCAGCGTGGATATCCATCGCCCGCTCCATAATTTTGCGGCTCATTTCCGTCATGTGATATTTTGCAATCGCAGACACAACTGACGGTTTGTTGCCTTGGTCAACTGCGGAACAACTCAAGCCGCGCGTGGCATTCATCATGTACGTAAAACCCGCAATATCCGCCATAGCTTCTTGCACACCTTCAAATTGCCCGATCGCTAAACGAAATTGTTTACGTAAGCGCGCATAGGCACCGGTCATTCGATAACATAATTGGCCATTTGCAGTGCTTAACGCGGGTAGTGAAACCGCCCTCCCCGTTGACAAACAATCCATCAACATGCGCCAACCATTGCCCGCATTTTGTTGCCCACCGATTATCCAGTCCAACGGCACAAACACATCTTTGCCGCGCGTTGTACCATTCATAAATGCCAAGCTCATTGGGTAATGACGTTTGCCTACTTCAACGCCTGGGTGTGACGTTGGAATCAAGCACAACGTGATCCCTAGGTTACTTTCACCGCCCAGCAACTTGTCAGGGTCAGAAAGTTTCACTGCAAGCCCTAACACCGTCGCAACAGGTGCCAAGGTGATGTAGCGTTTGTTCCACGTTAAACGCATTCCCAAAACTTCTTCACCGTTGTACTCACCCTTGCACACAACGCCATAATCAACCAAGCCACCGGCATCACTACCGACTTCTTCACTAGTCAATGCGAAACAGGGAATTTCATCGCCTTTGGCCAAACCGGGTAACCAACGCTGTTTTTGTTCATCCGTGCCATAATGCACTAACAATTCACCCGGCCCTAACGAGTTGGGCACCATTGCGTTCACTGCCGTACTGACACTGCGTGATGCAATCTTCACAATAACGGCCGATTGTGCTTGCGCACTAAAGCCCATACCACCAAACGCTTTGGGAATAGCCAAGCCAAAGAAACGTTCTTTTTTCAAGTAATCCCAGACAGTTTGCGACAAATCTTTATCTTTGAAGCTGATTTGCCAATCATCTAGCATGGCACACAGTGTTTCGACTTGATTGTCGATGAAAGCTTGTTCTTCTGTGTTCAAACTTGGTTTGGGCTTGTCTAGCCAGGTTTGCCAATGCGGTCGCCCTGCGAATAAATCACCATCCCACCACACGTCACCGGCGTCTAGTGCTTCTTTCTCGGTACGACTCATGGGTGGTAAGAGTTTTTGAAAACGTTTGTAGAAAGGACGCGATAAGAGTGTCACCCGCAGCCAAGGAATACCAAACACGACGACGGTTATCATTAACAATGCCCACGCGACAATGAGAACACTCCAATGCAAAGTTTGGAAGTAACTTAACAACAGCAACACTATTGTCGACGTCGGCAACCAACACTTCATGCCGGCGCGCACAAAACCCAAACTCAGAATACAAACGATCAAAACAGCAATGTCGATAAAAACCATATTGGTAATCCTTGCCCGTTAAACATTGAAATCAAAAACGCAAACCCTGTGCCACCTTGTGATGCAGTTTAGGGGCTTCATTTTGATAAGTCACGTACAAAAATTTTGGGTTAAACGGGCGCAAAATCAACTCGTATCAGCTTAACGTTTAAGCAATTTTGTCGCGGTAAAAAATAAGCAATCATCGCTAACTACTTGTTTCTGCCGTGTAAACTAAAAATACCCACAATTTCTGTGGATAAGTTTGTGGGTAAGTCGTAAAAACACGGCCCCGAGTAGCGTTTTTTCTAGCATTGAGTTAGATTGAATACAAAATGCCCTCCCTTTTATTTTCATATTAATCAATAAGTTGCAAAGCTTTGTTGGTGAGCGTGACAAGCGCCATAAAACACTTCAATACGTACTTAAAGTTTGTACTAGCTTGTGCACAACTTTGTGGGTGTGAAACACGGGCCCGATATTTTTGTCAAGACGTATTTAGTGAAAATTATCTTGTTTAATAGCAGTTCAAATCATCACCGAATGTAGGGTTAGAGGTAGTCTACGATAAGAGCTTGTTATCGATCACAAAAAATCTTACCCACAATTTCTGTGGATATCTCTGTGAAGAGTTCGTTAGAATACGCCGCTAAGGCACAAGAACTCTCGTAAACAGAGCATTGCGCAGGAAATAAACTTACGATAAAAAAATCCAACTATCAGTAAGTTAATCGCAATACCGCATAACAATAAATGACATGTTTACGTTATCAAACGCTTGACAAGGACTAAAAATTACGAAACGCGACCTGTGCACAACTCACATGAACAAAACAGTAAATAAAAAATCTTGTCAACAGTTTTTTGTGAAATAATCACTATGCCTACAAAGTCATATCCAAGTAGACATAAACTGCCACATTTAGTAGCGAACATTGCCAATGTATAAACAATTATTCTCACAACTTTCTGGCACGCACACGATCATCACCGTTAACCAACGTTTGGTGACCTATCTCACGCAAGTCTATGAACATGAGCAACAAACCCATTTACAAACAGTATGGCCAAGTACAAACATTCTTGCCTTTAACACTTGGTGCACTGTACTTTATCAACAAACACTAAATCCAAATACTGTGGAGTCTAACCACGCGCCTCCATCATTGTTGTTAAATGAACAACAAGCGTTACATCTTTGGCAACAAATTATTCAAAATACCCATCACGACCAAGCGTTGCTAAACGTTGCAGCAACTGCACAATTGGCACAACAAGCCTGGCAATTGTGTTACCAATGGCAATTACTGGCATATTTAGACAGCGATCCAAACTCAGCTATCAATCAAAGCGAAGATTGCCAAACCTTTTTAAACTGGTCACACACTTATCGTGAGACTTGCGCACAACACGCTTGGATCGATCAAGCCAGCCTTCCTGATTATTTAATGGCACAATTGGAACAGCGTAAACTGACGTTACCAGAGGCAATTACCTTCGTCGGCTTTGACGAAATTAACCCCCAAATAGTCCAGCTTATTCAACATATCGAAGCAAATGGCTGCAAAGTTGATGTTTTCGAACAAACATCCCCCGCCGCTAAAACGCGGCGTGTTAGCTTTGCCAACAGTGAAGATGAAATCACAGCAATGGCGCATTGGGCTAAGCAAACTTGGCCGCAGAATCAAGCCGACACTATTGCGTGTGTCGTCCCCAACTTGCATCAAATTCGGCCGCAAGTTGAAGCTATATTCAACAAAGTGTTTTATCCGCGAGCGAACTTACCCGGCCACAGCAGCGCGCAACACCTATTTAACCTTTCCGGTGGTAAGGCTCTCGCCAATTATCCTCTGGTACATTGCGCTCTTTTACTCATCAAATTAAGCATTTCCTACCTTAGCTATAGTGAGCTCGGTTATTTGTTACGCTCTCCCTACCTCGCGCGCGGTGCCATCGAATTTACTCAGCGTGCGCAACTCGATAGGGAGTTACGCTACCTCGGCGCCTCTGAATACACACTTAAGAATCTACTTGAGATATTAAATAAAATTAAAAATAACAATTCATTAAAAGACACTCTTCAACAAATTTATGAGATAAAGTTAAAGCAAAACATTCATTATCAAGAACAGCAATCATTTGTCTATTGGTGTGATTATTTCCAACAATTACTCATTGTTGCCGGCTGGCCTGGCGATCGCTCTTTAAACAGCAGCGAACACCAACAAATAGCGCGTTTTCTTACACTGTGTGAAGAAGGTGGCCGCATCGATCAAGTGCAAAGCGCAATGGTCGCGCAATACGCCTTACACCATTTGCGACACTTGGCACAAAGCACCCTCTTCCAAGAAGAAACCACCCAAGAACCACCGATTCAAGTGTTGGGTATCTTAGAAACGGCTGGTTTACGTTTCGAGCATTTATGGATCATGGGGCTGGATGAACAACACTGGCCACCTGCACCCAATGCTAACCCCTTTATTCCCTTAACAAGCCAACGGCGTTTAGGCATGCCACATGCCAGTGCCGAACGTGAATGTCAATTTAGTGAACTCAGTTTGCAGCGCCTCAGACAAAGTGCTAACCAAGTCATGCTCAGTTATGCGCAACAAGACGGTGATCAAGCTCAATTGGCAAGCCCATTGATTGCGCAATTTCCAGAAATAGACATCAGCCAAGTCATCGATCTTCCCACCCAATCATTAGCGTCACAATTGTTTACCAATAGCAACACACAGCTTGAATGGTTTGATGATGAACAAGCACCAGCCGTGACTAAAAATGAACACATTTCGGGTGGCAGCGCGATCTTCAAACAACAGGCAGCGTGCGCGTTTCGTGCCTTTGCCGAATTCCGCTTACATGCAGAAAGTTTACCTGAACCTGAACTCGGTTTGGCGGCACTTGATCGTGGCATTCTCGTTCATGATCTCTTAGAGCTGGTGTGGCGTGAACTCAGTGATCAACAAACTCTGCTCACCAAAAGCGGCGATGAATTGCACTCGCTACTCGAACAATCTGCACAACAAGCCATCAATAATCTCGCGAAACGTGTTAACAAACGCTTACCTAAACGCTTTATTCAACTTGAGAAACAACGTTTAATAAACTTAGTAACTGATTGGTTAGATAAAGAAAAAAGTCGACAATCATTTACCGTCACCAGTATCGAAAGCTGGCACGAAAGTGAATTCGCGGGAATTGAGTTTCACATGAAGATCGACCGGCTCGATACGCTAGCTGATGGCTCAAATATCATTATTGATTACAAAACTGGCAAGCCTAGCCCCAACGCATGGTTTGGTGATCGCCCTGACGATCCGCAATTGCCTTTATATTGTGTCACACATGAACAAGCGATCAATGGAATTGCGTTTGCCCAAGTGCGTGCCGATGACATGCGTTATAAAGGTATCACCTGTGTGGCGGATCAATTACCCGGCACACAGACGGTCGATACATTAAATAATGGTTATGCCGCACAAACATGGCCTGAACAAAAACAACTCTGGCGCACCAGCTTGATGACATTGAGTCACAAGTTCCAAGCCGGTGATGCCCAGGTGGCCCCCAAAATTCCGGGTATCACTTGCCAATATTGTGAACTACACAGTTTATGCCGAGTTGATGATGAATAACACAAACCCCAGTATCGTCAAACAAACAATCGCCACGCAAGCTATCGCTGATCAAGCACAACGAGAACGAGCACTCGACACCCAAGATTCTTTCATCGTGCAAGCCCCCGCTGGCTCCGGCAAAACCGAATTACTCACTCGGCGCTTTTTGGTTTTGCTTGGCCAAGCGGTGAACCAACCCGAAGAAATCATTGCCCTGACCTTCACTCGCAAAGCCGCGGGCGAAATGCGCCAACGCATCATGGCCGCTTTGCAAAAAGCGCAACACGCTGCCGAACCCGACAATGATTACGAACGCGCCACTTGGCAACTTGCTAAACAAGTCGTGCAACGAGACCAAGCATTCAACTGGGGTTTGCTCAATACCCCCAATCGTTTGCGCATCCAAACGATTGACGCTTTATGTGCCAGTATCACCCGGCAAATGCCAACCCTGTCACGCTTGGGGCCAACGCCAGAAATCATGGTTGATCCCAATGTGGCCTATCACGCTGCTGCCACCAATGTCGTCAGTTTGTTGGAAGAAGATGAGTCAGCATTAAATTTACTCAATCCAGCTGCGATTGAAACCTTACTTATGCACCTCGACAATCGTTTGCAAACCTTGATCGATTTGTTGACCGCGATGTTGGCGCGGCGTGATCAATGGTTGCCCCACATTATGAATGCCCACCAACATCAGCGTTTTGATAGTGAAAAATTGCGTGCGCAATTAGAGAACACTTTGCAGCAAATTGTCTTGGAAAAAATTCAAGCGCTACAACGGCAGCTCGATGGTGAGTTACTTGCCGAACTTACTTTGTTAGCGAATTTTGCTGCGAACAATCTAGACAGAGAATTTAATACACAATTAGAATCGACCGAGGATTGGCGATGGTTATGTGAACTCTTGCTGACCAAAGATGGACAATGGCGCAAGACGGTTAATAAAAACACGGGCTTTCCTGCTGCCAGTACCATTATCGATGAAGTAGATAGTGAACAAGCCAAGCGCTTAAAAAAACGTATGCTGGATTTGTTGGCACATTTGCGCGCATTGCCAGAGTTGCATAATGCCCTGCACGATCTCGCACAAGCCCCACCGAGCCATTATCGCGATGATCAATGGCAAGTGCTCGCAGCGTTGATCGAATTGCTACCTATTGCCGCTGCACAATTAAAAGTCATTTTCCAACAACAAAGTCAATGCGATTTCAGTGAAATTGCACAAGCAGCTTTGCTTGCCTTGGGTGCGCCCGAACAACCTACCGAACTGGGCTTGAGTTTGGATTATCGTATTCAGCATGTGTTGGTGGATGAATTTCAAGATACGTCAGCATCGCAATTTCGTTTGCTTGAACGCTTAACTCACGATTGGCACAGTGGCGATGGACGCACGCTTTTTTTAGTGGGTGATCCGATGCAATCGATCTATCGCTTTCGCGAAGCCGAAGTCGGTTTATTTTTACAAGCGCGCCAACAGGGCATTGGTGATGTGCATTTGCAAGCGCTCACCTTACAAGTCAACTTCCGTTCGCAAGCAGCATTAGTAACGTGGTTTAATGATACGTTTACCGACGTATTTCCGCAGCAAGAAGACATGCGTTGTGGTGCGGTTGCGTATACCCCTGCCATTGCATTTAAAGGCGCAAGCGACGCGACTGCGGCGGTAGAATTATCAGGTTTTGACGCTCAAAATGACGATAATGCCGTACAACAAGGTGCATATATCGTCACGCAAATACAGCAAGCACAACAGTATGATCCGCAAACGTCGATTGCTGTGTTAGTACGCGCACGCAGCCATTTAAGCTATGTATTACCGGCCCTGCAGCAAGCAAGCATTGCCTATCAAGCACACGATATTGAAAGCTTGCAAGTCCGCGCTGTGATTCGTGATTTGGTCGCACTCACTCGTGCACTATTACACCCTGCCGATCGTACAGCTTGGCTTGCTATCTTACGCGCTCCTTGGTGTGCGTTGAGCCTGGCTGATTTACATGTTTTAGCACAACCGGCTGAGCATTGTTTATTGGATAATTTACGTGAGACACACATTATTGAGTCACTCAGTCATACTGGGCAAACACAATTACGGCGTGTTTTGCCAGTTATTTTGGCAAGCTTGGCCGAACGTTACCGTAAACCCTTAGCACAATGGATCGAAGGTGTGTGGCTAGCATTGGGCGGGCCAGCATGCTTAAGTGATGCCAGTGATATCGACAATGCCGCGACATTCTTCGCCTTATTAGCAGAGCTAGATATTGGTGGTGATTGCATCGATTTTCGTTTGCTTGAGGATCGCTTACGCGATTTGTTTGCCAAACCTAAAAGCGTGGAAGATAGCACACAAGCGCCCGTACAAGTTATGACGATCCACAAATCTAAGGGCTTAGAGTTCGATCATGTGATTATCCCGTGTTTAGAATTGGCCTCTGCCGCGGATAGCAATCCCTTATTACGTTGGTTAGAATACCCCAGTGGTCGTGGCGAACCAGATTTATTATTGGCACCGATGAAAGCCTTTCACGAAAAACACGATGCGATTTATCGTTATTTGCAACGTGAAGAAAACACGAAAGCACAACATGAGATGAGTCGTTTGTTATACGTCGCCCTAACACGTGCTAAACAGCGTTTATATTTATTGGCGTCTATGCGTTTTGATGAAGATGTAACACCAATAAAACCCGGCAAAAGAAGCTTGCTCGCACAATTGTGGTCGAGTTGTGCCGCGGACTTTGTCTCAAGCGTGAAAGACGATGAGACAATAGCAAAATTACCGACGGCATCATCTTCATCAGTAAAAACGGGACGTTTTGCACGCTTACGCGGCACTCTCGATATTAATATTGAAACACCTGAAGCAGTTAGCAGCGGCAAAAACCATCCGCAACGCTTACAAACATTGATTACCAAATACGCACAACCAGCATCTGACGAGATGTCTAGCTTGGTTGCGTGTACGACCCCTGAACCTAACAAATGTCTACCTAACAAGCGTCTTTTAGGGACCTTTATCCACCAACAATTACAGCATATTGCTAACATCGGGGTTGGCGCTTGGTTCGCCATACCGATCGCCGAACGCCAGGCACACTGGCGTGTGCAATTATGTTTATTAGGTATGTCTGAAAACGACATCGCCGCGGCACTGCTCATCAGCAGTGAAACTTTACATCGCGTAACGCATGATGAACGCGGGCGTTGGATTCTTGATAATCAGCATCAAGAAGCATACACCGAATATGCCGTAACCATGCTGCATAACGAAAAAGTACAGCATTTAGTGATCGATCGCACTTTTGTTGCCGATGGTGTGCGCTGGATCATTGATTACAAGACGGCGCATAGTGGACTTATCGGCACAGACTCTCATTTAAATGACCAAGCCTTAAATACGTTTTTAGCCCGCGAAAAGCAATTGCACCGTGCCCAACTCCAACGTTATGCACAAGCCATGCAACAATTAGACTCACGTCCTATCCGCTTGGGCTTGTATTTTCCGTTACATGCAGCGTGGGTGGAGTGGGAGCATGAATGGACGCTATGAACACATTACTCGAAATCTATGTCCAGCCAGGGGCGAAAATATCCGCGCTAGCAGGCAAACACGATGGGCGTTTAAAAATTCGTCTGCAAGCATCCCCCATCGAGGGTAAAGCAAACCAAGCATTAATCGACTTTCTTGCTAAGCTTTTGCAACTGAAAAAACAAGATATCAATATTGTGCGCGGTGAAAAAAGCCGCATAAAACTCGTATCGCTCCCTGCAACTGCTCAAGTATGCAACAAATTAAAATCGCTCGGAATTGAATTAAACGATTAGGGCTGCCAATTGCCATCTACCCTGTAGCGGTTTATGATGCTCGCCTTCTTTTAAAGGTGGGCGCTATTGTGTTACTCGACAGTATGTTATTGATATGGTTAGGCTTAGGCTGTGCAGCATTCGTACTCCCAGCACAGCGCGCTGTATTAAACAGCTGTCGCTTTGTCTCAATGTTTGCTGCATTACTGACATTTTTACTGGCTGTTTTTTATTCACACACATCCAGTTGGTCATTTGATATAAAATTATTACCCGACCATTTGTTTTTTGCCGTACAATTTGATGCATTATCGCGTTTTTTCGTGGCCCTATTAAGCCTTTCTACAATGGCTGTCAGCGTTTTTAGCCATTCTTATTTTCAACACTTCACCTTAAAGCAACAAAAACTGATTCAGACTGCTTTGCCCATCTTTATTCTAGCCATGCTAATGGTTTTCACTGCCAGCAATACGTTAACCTTCTTGTTTGCCTGGGAATTGATGACATTAAGTTCCTATTTTTTGGTCGTATTTCATCACGCTGATAAATCAATTCGCCGCGCAGGTTTTTTGTATTTAGGTATCGCTCATTTGGGATTTTTAGGGATTGCCAGCGCGTTTTTCTTATTAGGCAGTTTAACGCTCACTCAGGTATCGGCAAATAGTATTTTCGTATTAGTACTCTTGGGGTTTAGCGCGAAAGCCGGATTATTTCCCTTGCATATTTGGTTACCCGAAGCCCATCCTGCAGCACCAAGTCCAGTATCTGCATTAATGAGTGGCATCATGCTTAAAACGGCTATTTATGGACTCATACGCTTTAGCTTCTACTGGTTACTGGCATATCAACAAGCTTGGTGGGGTTATTCACTTATCATTATGGGTTTAGCAAGTATGTTGATCGGTGTTATCCATGCAGCGCTACAAACCGATATGAAACGTTTACTAGCCTATTCATCGATGGAGAATATCGGTTTTATCGCTGTGAGTTTAGGGTTTGCTATTGTTTTATATCAATACCAACAATATATGCTCTCTAACGTCGCATTATTGGTTGTTTTATTACATAGCTTGAGTCACAGTGTGTTTAAGTCGCTTTTATTTTTAAGCACCGGTTCAATCTTACACGCCACCGGTGAACGCAACCTAGGTAAACTGGGGGGCCTCATTCAAAAAATGCCTTGGGTAAGTGCTTGCGCCTTAATTGGTTGCTTATCCATGGCCGGCTTACCCTTATTCAGCGGCTTTATCTCTGAATGGCTTTATTTACGTATTTTCTTCGCGCAGAACGCGACTGCACACCTTGATTTTGTCATGCTCTCTAGCGTCATTGTCGCGATTAGTGTTTTGGTTTTCGCCTTAGCCGGTTTTGTCATCGTAAAATACTTTGGTATTGCCTTTTTAGGGCAAGCACGCGAATCACAATTAAGCCACGCCAAGCCGGCAAGTTGGTATGAACGAATCAGCTTGGCTTGGCTTGCAGTTTGGAGCCTATTGATCGGTCTCTATCCAATGCCTTTCATCACAACATTACAAACTTTATTGCGCGGTATTTCAACCCAGTTTAATTTGCCACAGGCACGGCCTTTCACCCTAGCGTGGCCACAACAAGCAGCCTACCATAATGGCTTTTTACCACTCTTGTTACTAACCAGTATATTTCTGGCGATCATGCTGATCTTTCTGTTGATTAGACGCTACGCGATGCCGAGCATACAAAGAAATAGTTTATGGGGCTGTGGCTTTAATGTTATGACCCCACGCATGCAAGAAACGAGTGAAGGCTTTTCACAACCATTCAAAATTATTTTTGCCAAGCTTATCCAAACCAAACTTGTACTGCCAAAAGCAGAGGATACAAATCCGCATTATAGTGCCCAAGTTAAAGAACGTATTTGGTCTTTATTTTACGACCCGTTAAGACATAGCGTATTTTTTATCGTCGCTCTAACAAAATGGGTGCAACAAGGTAAGATAGCCATTTACTTAACGTATATGGCACTCACCTTATTGGTGCTATTAATTGGAGTCTTGTGGTTATGACCGATAACACTCTCTACGCCAATATCCTATTCACCCTGCAAGGGCTTATGGTGATTGCTTGTGCACCGTTATTACTCGGTTGCTTGAGGATGCTGAAATCCTGGAGCCAAAACCGTTCGTCTGCGTCACTTTTTCAGCCTTATTTTATATTTTTTAAGCTACTGATAAAAACGCCGATTGTGGCGCACGATACCTCGTGGCTATTTCGCTTCGCACCGTATTTTTATGTGGCTTGCTTGGCAGCGCTTGCCTTTGTTGTACCAATTTTTCTCTATCGTGGTGGGCTTGCAACGTATTTTGATGTTATTGTCATTGTCGGCATTTTTGCCTTAGCCCGTATCATTATGCTATTAGCAGCAATGGATGTCGGCAATGCCTTTGCCTCACTAGGTGCAAGGCGTGAACTCTTTATCGCCTGTTTAGTCGAACCTGTCTTACTGTTAGTGTTATTAAACCTTGGCTTGATCACCCACGATTTAACCCTCGGCCATATCAGTTATGTTTTAATCCAAAACGGTATTTTACACCCAGGCTTAGCATTTTCTCTGTGCGCTTTTGTGTGTGTATTGCTTGCTGAAAATGGTCGCTTTCCTTTCGACAACTCAAGCACACACTTAGAATTGACCATGATCCATGAGGCTATGGTATTGGAGTATTCCGGGCGTTATCTCGCCCTGATTGAATGGGGCAATGCGCTCAAACTGACAGTTTTTTTGCTCCTTTTTATCACTTTGTTTTTCCCATGCGGTTTAGCAGTACAATTATCGTGGCATGCCGTACTACTTGGCTTAGTTTCAACAGTAGCTAAGTTACTTGGTTTACTCATATTATTAGCAGCAGCCGAATCATTACAAGCTAAAGTACGTCTATTCCGCGTGCCTGAATATTTAGGTGTGGCGTTATTTTTAGCCTTACTCGGCATCATACTAACTCAACTGACAGGAGTGATGGCCTAATGAGTAATTGGTTGTTATTTCTCATTGGTATTATGGTGTTATGTAGTAGCCTAATGGTCATTCAAACCCACATCACTACGGTGATAAAGCTATTAATCTTACAGAACGTTTTGCTCACCAGCTACTTGCTCACTAATGCTATACAAACATCGAGTACCACACTATGGCTCACATTTACAATAACCTGTGTCGTCAAAGTCATTGTCTTGCCATGGTTGCTTTGGCACTTAACACGATTTTTACAGCTTTCAAGTAGGATCGAACCCATAGTCAATCGACCAACCTTGTTAATATTAACGATAGCCTTGGTGCTTTTCGCCTTAATTTTGGGCCAAAATATTGCTATTATTTTACCACATCCAAGTATTGCTGGATTTTCACTAGCCTTAGCTAATGCTTTTATTGCCTTATTATTGATAATCGTAAGGCGCAAAACAGTGACTCAAATCATCTCTCTATTAGTGCTCGAGAATAGTATCTTTATTTTTGCTGCCGCCCTTTCTACGGGATTTCCGTGGTTAATTGAGGTTGGCATGAGCTTTGATATATTGATGGGCGTCATGATATTTATGCTATTTTTATTGCGTATTCAACGCGAATACGGCTCCTTGCAAGTGCAACATGTCGAAAAACTCAAGGAGCGTCTATGAATCATATAGCTTTATTATTGTTGCCAAACCTTATTTCTTTATTGCTATTACCTTGGGTGGCAAATAGAACATTGGCAGGCTATATTAGTGCGACAGCTTGCTCCTTCGGTTTTATTTTTGCGTTACTATTAGCTTGCCAAATTTATCAAAATCAAACTTCGATTTTTTTCTTCCATCAATGGTTCTTATGTGACAGGCTCGCTAGTTTTTTTGTGCTAATTAATAGCTTTATTGGTATGACTACGAGTTTTTATGCCATTAGTTATTTAAGCAATGAAAATGATCAACATTTACACCCTTTTGTCTATCGTTTTTACCATACGGGATATCAATTATTTTTACTCGGCATGCTGATCGTTCTTTTGAGTAACAATATTGCCATGATGTGGATAGCCATTGAATTGGCCACTATTGCCAGTGTCACCCTGGTTGGGCTTTACCATACCAATGAAGCGCTAGAAGCAGCTTGGAAATACCTCATCCTCTGTGGTGTTGGGATTGGTTTGGCATTATTAGGCACAGTGATTCTCTACTTTGCTGCTTACACGCAAGGCTTGGGCAAAGCTGGATTATTGTGGACACAATTACTGCGTAGTGCACCACATCTACCCGCTAAATTACTTGCAATTAGCTTTGTTTTTCTTTTTGTCGGTTATGGCACTAAAGTTGGGTTTGTACCGTTACATAATTGGTTGCCTGATGCCCATGCTGAGGGGCCGGCACCAATCTCTGCATTATTGTCAGGATTACTGCTGAATGTCGCACTTTTTGCCATTCTTAGATTTAAATGGGTGCTCGCTGCCACCAGCGTTCATACATTAGCAAGCCACTTGCTGATCACGTTTGGATTTATCGGTTTACTTTTTGCCGCATTATCTTTGTTCCGCCAACGCCAACTTAAACGCTTATTCGCCTACTCATCCATCGAACATATGAGTTTAATCAGCATTGCCTTTGGTCTCGGAACACCCTTGGCATTATTCGTCGCTTTGTTCCACATGCTCATGCATTCATTAAGTAAAACAGCCGCCTTTTTTGCCTGTGGTAATGTTATACAACAATTAGGCACACAACGTATTAGTAACCTGCGTGGACTCTTCACTAAAATGCCAATATCAGCCCTACTACTATTAGCCAGTACACTAGTGATATTAGGGTTGCCACCTTCGGGGTTATTTATCAGTGAATTATTGTTAATTCTGGCAACCTTAAAAGCGAATAGTATTTTGGCTATTCCTCTACTGCTTGGTTTAGGGCTCGCCTTTCTCGCTATTTTATTAAAGGTACAGCCATTATTCTGGAGTAAACAGACAAACCTCCCTGCTACCACGCCACCATTAAAAAATAGCCTGCATGCCTATTGGGCTAGCGCGCTGCATTTGAGCTTAGTCATACTCTCGGGGATTTTAATCCCGCTATGGCTGCTACAACCCATTGTACACACTATTTCTGGGGGGTTGTCATGAAGCAACACTGGCAAGAAACCCTCAAACAATTACTTCTAGGTGACAATAGTTATTGCCACCTGGCGACGCCTATTTCAGAGCAACAAAGCATTGCTGCCTACATTAAGGCAAACCAAGGGACATTAATGACTGAATGGATTGCCCGCGAACAAGACGGCAATACAACCTATTGGTATATTTTATATTACTGTCGCTTCCACTGGATTTGTAGCATTTCACAACTCAACCCTCAACGCCCGGTGATAAGCGATTTAAGCTCGTTTTTTCCTGTCGCAAATCGTCTACAAAGAGCAATCTACGACCTCACTAAAATTGCAACGCAACGTTCACAAGATGAACGCCCCTGGCTGAGTCATGGGCATCACAAAACTGGGATATTAAATCCGCACACAGCCTCAAATCGCCATGCGAGTAGTCATTACCACTTTCACAAAGTCTCAGGTGATGGTGTGCATGAAGTCCCGGTCGGTCCTGTGCATGCAGGGGTTATAGAGCCAGGACATTTTCGCTTTTCGGCAGTCGGTGAACGGGTACTAAAATTGGAAGAGCGTTTAGGTTATACGCACAAAGGTATTCATCAGTTACTCATCGGAAAAACAATACCCGAGGCAAGTCGCTTACTCGCGCGTGTCAGTGGCGATACGACCGTCGCCTATAGTCTCGCCTTTGCTTTAGCCTGTGAAAAGCAATTAGGCATACATATTGATAATAATACGGCTATGCTGCGTACTGTATTATTAGAGCGTGAACGCTTGATTAACCACATTGGTGATATCGGTGCAATTATTAACGATACGGGCTTTGCTAGCCTTTGTTCACAATTTTTAATCTTAAAAGAGACTCTTGTCAGAGAAAATGAAATGCTAATAGGCCATCGTTATATGATGGATAGCATTATACCCACGCAAAGCATCGATGCCTGGAGTGAGAGCGTTGTTCACAAACTTTTGGCTCAACTTGGCAACACGCAATCCGAATTAACAACATTGCAAATCATTTGTGCACGCCATTATGGGTTACAAGATCGCTTAAGGACCACAGGAATTGTTAGTCAAGAAACGGCTTTGTCTCTAGGATTATTAGGGGTTGCGGCCAAAGCCTCTGGTGTTTCAATTGATGCGCGCGTGGCTGAGCCATACTACGATTCCTCACAAAATAAATTCACACCAATAAACACAACTGCGGGTGATGTTGCTGCACGTGTTCATGTCCGTTTTCAAGAAGCCTTGCAAAGCATTGAGATCATCAAACACTTGCTAACCACCCAACCCAAGGCTGCGCTTCAACCTCAGGCACAGGCTGGACCGGCACCGCTCACATTTAGTTTGAGCTGTGTTGAAGGCTGGCGTGGGCCGATATGCGTTGCTGTCAAACTTACACCGCAACAACGTATCGCCTGGTGCCATTTTCATGACCCCTCGTGGCAAAATTGGTTGGCAATAGAATATGCTGTTATCGACAATATTATTGCGGATTTTCCCTTAATTAATAAGTCATTCAATTTAAGTTACAGTGGTCAGGATTGTTAATATGTGGACTTTCATAAAAAAAATCATCCAAACCGGCATCAAGACAGAACCCATGGCCAAACCAGTAGATGCACACATTGAAAAGCTGGGTAAAAGCCTTGAGAAAAACATCGCCAAACACTTTAAGCGTGCACTCGCCATTCGTTTAGTTGATGCAGGCTCTTGCAATGCCTGTGAGTTGGAAATCAATGCTAGCTGTAATCCCTTTTACAATCTTGAACGTTATGGTGTTCATTTTGTTGCCAGTCCACGTCATGCAGACTTGCTATTAGTGACAGGCCCAGTGACTAAAAATATGCGTGAGCCACTTATCAAAACCTATGCGGCCATACCTGAACCTAAACGCGTGCTCGCCATAGGTGATTGTGCGCAGTGTGGTGGTATTTTTAAAGGTAGTTACGCGGTAGAAAATGGCGTTAGCAATATTATCCCTGTTGATGTTATTGTGCCGGGTTGTCCACCAACACCTATTCAGATTATTCAAGGGGTTTTAGCAGCTATTCAAAATTAGCCTCAAATCCATTTGAGAATTCTAGAACAACAAGTCATGCAACAATTAGACTCACGCCCTATCCGCTTGGGCTTGTATTTTCCGTTACATGCAGCGTGGGTGGTGTGGGAGCATCAACGTAGCCAGCTTGAGACTCTAGTGTAGGCTACTATCTTTTTTGTAGCCTTGATAAGCTGCGTAGCAGCGCATCAAGGGAATAGGTTAGTAATCGCAGCTCGGATAAATTGCGCAGCAACGCCACCCGGAAACAGCGATGATAAAAACCATCCGCGGGCTACACGAACTATAGCCTATCACTGCCCACCAACACATAACTCGTACTACGCCCACCAGCAGCTTCTTTTTGCATGACCCCGTACTCGATCAAAGCTTGGATATCACGCAGCGCCGTATCTTGTGAGCACTTAGCTAATTTAGCATATTTACTGGTAGTGAGTTTGCCTTCGAAGTGAGCGAGCAAGCGATTAATGATTTTTCGTTGACGTCCATTAATAGAATATTTACTTAAATGCTGCCATATTTTCGCTTTATGCAAGACACGCTGCAACGTATCTTCGGCACTATCTAAAGCACTATTCAAACAAGCGAGAAACCACTCTAACCAGGCACTAATATCGAGACCACCCTTCTGACAATCTTCTAAGATCTGATAATACGCTTTACGCTCACGTTCGATAGCCACCGACATACTGTAAAATCGCTCAGGCATATCATCCGCTTGCGCTAAACACATATCGGTAATCGCACGCACTATACGTCCATTACCATCTTCAAATGGGTGAATGGTGACAAACCAAAAATGCGCAGCGCCAGCACGCACAATCGGATCAATGCCCTCAGCATAATTAAACCAGTCTAAGAATGTATTCATTTCTTCTGCCAAACGCTCGGCAGCAGGCGCTTCAAAATGCACACATTCGCGTCCCATAGGACCAGAGACAACCTGCATTGGACCTGCACTTGGTAAACGCCACGCACCAACGGTAATTTTATGTAAGCCACTCATCCCTGTTGGAAACAGTGCGCTATGCCACTTACCTAAGCGTTCTTCACTTAACTCTTGCTGATAATGAGTCGTCGCATCCAGTATCACTTCAACAATACCTTCAACGTCACGGCTAGCAGGCCTCAAACCACCAATATCGACACCTAAACGTCGCGCTAATGATGAACGCACTTGCTCAGGGTCGAGTAACTCTCCTTCGATAGCACTGGATTTAAGGATCTCCGTACTAAGCACTTCTAACGTCGCTTCGCTTTTAATGGTAAAACCCAGGGTACTCAATCGCCCTAGCAAAAAAGCCATTTTTTGACGCACATTAGCCAACGCTGGGGCCAATTGTTCATCGTCCCAGTACAGGTCTGGCCATTCGGTTTGTTGGTGAATATATTGCATAATCGCCTCATATTTTGCGGAGATTATAGCCATTATTCTCCGCAAACGCAATTATTCTCCGCAAGAATTGCGGAGAATACAGGGCTTATTCTCCGCATGTTTGCATAACCTATTGTTTTACAAGGTTAAGTTAGAACGCGTTTATTTGCTTACTGTAAGTAACGCTGGCTAAATTATCATCTTCTAAATCCAACTCTGGTTCTTGGCCTGGCTCTTCATGTTGAGGGCCCTCATCTGTAGCAGAGGAAATTGCTGAATCAGAATCAGAGCCAGCATCAGATGACGTTGTCGAATCAAGATCAGAGACTTCATCTTGAGGATCACCAGCGCAGTTAAACGCAGACGTCGTCTCACCTTCTGCAGGGAGTGCGCCGTGCGGAGCGGCAACTGCATTGATTGTGCCGATGGTACCCAGCAATGGTGTGGCTTCACCCTCTCCTGCAGTATAACGAGTCCATAATTCACTTGCTTTACGTGTCAGAAATGGTATGAGGCAAAAAACTAAGACTATCCCAAATATAATCGCAATTTTGATGAACACAGCCTCTATCCTATCATTGCGTTGTGCGGGGCAATCCTATGATTCCACCACACTGTCCAAATTACCTTGTATACATGCCGCATCCAATGCAGGGAGTACGTTTGTTGGTCATAGTAAACAAATCTCTGGAAAGCCACCCCTGTAGCCCGGATAAGTTGCGCAGCAACGTCATCCGGGAACAGCAATGACAAACACCCTCCCCGGATGACGCGCGTCCCGCGCTTATCCGGGCTACGGCTTACGTATGAACAAATGCTAATGTAGCCTTGATAAGCCGCGTAGCGGCGCATCAAGGAGCAGCATTTGCCAACACAGGCCCTTGATGCGCGCCTTCGGCGCTTATCAAGGCTACATCTACAACAACGAACAAACATTCAACATAATATTGCAACGTCGTACTACAACACAATAATACAGTGATAGCATCCTTGCTGGCTCTTTGGCATAATCCGACAACCTATCCAAGGGCAACAAGGACCCGCAGCTATGACAGCAGCACAAAAACAAACCCACGAAAAACTCGTCATCGGTATTTCATCGCGCGCCCTCTTCAATCTCGATGAAAGCCATGCCATTTACGAAAACGAGGGCTTAGACGCGTATTTGCGCTATCAAGTAAGTCATGAAAACTGCGAGCTAGAACCTGGGGTCGCCTTCAGTCTTGTACAAAAAATGCAAAATTTACGACATCCCACAAGCGGTGAAAATTTAGTCGAAGTAATTCTGTTATCACGCAATAGCGCCGATACCGGTTTGCGTATTTTTAATAATATCGAGCGCTATGGGCTCAATATCTCACGTGCAGCCTTTACCAATGGCAAAAGCCCGTATCAATATGTCTCCGCCTTTGGTTCGCATTTATTTTTATCGGCTAACCCCGATGATGTCACCCGCGCCCTGGATGCCGGTTGCGCCGCCGCAACCATTTTTCCCTCGTATCAAAGTTTGAACCCGAGTGAACAATTGCGTATCGCCTTTGACGGCGACGCCGTGCTGTTTTCCGATGAAGCCGAACGCGTGTATCAAGAACAAGGTTTAGATGCCTTTGCTAAAAAAGAAAAAAGCGATGCTGATACGCCCTTACCCGCCGGACCATTCAAAGGCTTTTTGATGGCTTTGCATGAATTGCAATCCTTGTTCGCCGCGGATGAATGCCCAATCCGCACGGCCTTAGTGACTGCGCGTTCCGCGCCAGCACATGAGCGGGTCATTAAAACCTTACGCGATTGGAATATCCGTATCGATGAAGCTTTATTTTTAGGCGGCATGAAAAAAGGTGAATTCTTACATGCCTTTGGTGCCGATTTCTTTTTTGATGATCAACATGGTCATTGCCAATCGGCGAGCGAAAAAAATGTTGCGACGGGACATGTGCCACATGGTGTGGTGAATGAGGGGTAGCTTCTATGATATCTGTAAGCTATGCACCCGGCGAAAACTGAATGGACGCTCGAATTGATCCTTGTGCGTAAGATATATTTAAATTTCAATTAAATCGACGATGCTGCTGCAACCGCATGCTGTGGTTGCGCTTGCTTTTCACTCGTCGAAGACGATGCTTCAATCACATGTGCATTCTCATCGTTCTGCATTTGTTTTGTCTGTAGCGTTTGACCAGTATTACTCGCTGCTTTTTGGCGTACTGCTGAGCTGCTCACGGCCAAAAAACCTGCGCGCACACAATTCATAGCACCGCCAGCTTGTGCTTGCTCAATTGCTTGCAAGGATTTCATTAATCCAGGTCGACGCTGTGGCTGTTCAAACCAGGTTTGTTTTACCCCTGGACGCGCGTACCGCGCTTATCCAGGCGACGGCTCTACTGTCTTCTGCCTCAAGCCTAGATGTAGCCCGGATAAGTGGCGCAGCAACGTCATCCGGGAACAGCAATCGCAAACAATCTCCCCGGATGACGCGCGTACCGCGCTTATCCAGGCTACAAGTGTGCCAATGATTGACAATAATAAGCCCATCAGCGATACCTCATTATCGCTTTAACAACCAGTGAACTGACTTATCCAGTGTGGTGCTGATCCTTGATGCGCCACTATGCGCCCTGTCCCTAGAAGGCTTGTCAAGGCTACAAATGAATCAATTGCTCACAAGAATTAAGGCAAGCATTTATACAGACCAAAAAGTTTTTTAGAAGCCTTCTTGCGCAACAAGATCAACTTATTTACTATGGCGCAACTTTTGTGATCACATCGGATTAATAACGAGCAACAACGGGGAGCAAATCATGTCAAAAGGAACTAAGCCTTTCATTCTTCTGTCTTTTATTTTTTCTGTCTTAACTTTAACCGGCTGTGCAACAGCTAACCACATCAAGCCTGGTGAAAAAGCAAGCAAAGTTGTCATCAATAAAGAAGACCGTCGTTTGTACTTGTATGATCATGGTCAAATGATGGCTAGTTACCCTATCGATTTAGGGCGTTCACCTTACGGCCCCAAACTGCGCGAAGGTGATTACAAAACACCCGAAGGTAATTATCACATCACCTTCCACAACCCGCATTCACATTACACCGAAGCCTTAGGTGTTTCCTATCCCAACACCAAAGATCGTGCAAACGCAGCGAAGTTAGGCGTCAAACCAGGTGGTTCAATTGAGATCCATGGTTATCCCAAAGGCGTTTACTGGGATAATATTCTCAAAGGCCAAGATTGGACCGACGGTTGTATCGCTCTCAACAACCATGACATTAAACAAGTCGCCGCTGCTGTACCCAATGGTACACCAGTAACGATTGAAGGGTAGAAATGTAGTAGTTGTGTAGCCCCGCATCAAGGGCCTGTGTTGGCAAATGCTGCTCCTTGATGCGCCGCTACGCGGCTTATCAAGGCTACATTAGCATTTGTTCCTACGTAAGCCGTAGCCCGGATAAGCGCGGGACGCGCATCATACACTAGCTCAGCATCACGTCAGTAACTACATGCCGCAACCATTGGCATAGATCGCTGGAAACTCTCTATTTGAAAAGCAGATTCCTTTGTTTGTAATGCCTTAAGTTTCGTTAGAGAAAATAAATTATTGATCTCAGCCGCTTTGTTTGTATCAATCTGCTTATCAGCAAGCGATTCTACCGCTCGCCACGACTCACTCCCCCGGTAAAAAAAGCTTTGCCGCAATACAGTTGTCAATCCAGCACTATTGTGCTGTGGCAATTGCAATGCCTCTGTCAATACGGGTGGCACGCAGTCATAATGACGACAGACAACAATGAAATAAGCCTTCACTTGACTCCAAAGCGCTTTATAGTGCGCTGCACCCGTCATGTCATCTGACGACTCAGCCTGCGCGATTTTTTCATTGATTTTGTTTAAAAAATCAAGTGGACTACACAAGTAATTAAATATAAATGGTAGGACAACCTTATTATCTAGACACAGCTCTTTTGCGTTAAGTAAGCCATCAAGCAATTTTGGACTAATCGATGCCCAATACGAGTTAGCTGGCACAAATAATTCCATTACCCTTATCAGGAAGTCAATAAGCAATGACGGTTCATTTACAGACGCCTGTATAAGTTCAAGGATAGATTGACAAAATTCAGCCACGGGCCAATTACCACCAATCAAATTAGCTAAGATATGTGGCTCCACAAGACTTTCTATTGCCTCTGCGAATGTTTTTACTGCCTGTAAGTTTCCGGCTTGCAAATAGGCGTTCATCTTTTCCATGGCTTGCTCAGCCATTATCCTTTTAGTCTTTGCCAATTCTGTTTTATCGATGAGCGGCATGATAACCCTGGCATATCGTCGCAACCCCGCCGGGCATCGTTCAACACCTGCCAACACAGATGACAAAAAATCCTTTTGTACTTTATTTTTTATCGAGGCTGCGAAATCATCACCAAGCTCCTCTTGCAAACGGTTATATAAAATTTCCCATTGAAAATCTTGTTCTTCAGATTGTGCAAACCATTGCATCAACGCATGTGGAGCATCGTCGATCGCATTAGTCTTAATCCGCGCTAATATCTCTGCTCCAAGAAAATTTTCAACTTTTCCAAACGACTCATTTAGCGCATCGAATGATGCCGATGAAAATAGTGCGTTAGCTTGCTTGAGCAACAAGCCTTCTAATTTTTGCAACGGTAAATTCTTGCCATTTACAACACAAAGCGCTTTCAATGGTCCTTCAGAAATTGCCAGCATCAATGCATTGAATGCCAATTTTTCATTTTTATTAAAATAATGTAACAACAGGGCTGAGGTTAAAGTTTCAAGCATTAGCTCTCTAAATTGCCCAACCGTTTCATCCATGCCCTCGCTGTGTGTAGCGCCAAGGACAATAGCTAAGCGTTGCGTGCAGCGTTGCAGCAACTTTCTTAACATATCCTCCGTAACCGAGTTTTTATGCCCCGCACGAGCGCCCGAAAAATCACGCGCAATCGCACGTGCGGCTTTTTTTAGCTTAGACCATTTCTCATCATTTTTACTTAAGCCAGCAAACAACTCTCTTATTTTCTTGTCTAGCAACGCCTGGTCCGCTTCGTCATCAGGAAGCACATCAAGTTTAACTTGATAATACAAAATAAATTTTTCAGCTAATTTTATCGCGTCGTTTGACAGTGGTTCAGTAACCATAGCCTCAATGAGTTCCTTTAAGTAGCCATCCAACCAATCATCGTACTGTGTGTTATTAAATTCTTGATTATCTTGCTCCACTACTTCTTTATATCTATTGTTAAGATAGCAATACGTTCGATAAAACCGCGCATCTGCTCCCGGGTTGCATGAGGCCACGTCAAAATTTTGCGTCGCGATATATTTTTCATCACTGTTATGTTCACGACGTGTTTCATAACAATGTTCAACTAAGTAATCCAGTTCATCAGCATCTTTAGCTAAGCGGTAAAGATAAACAATGTGCTGGACAAATTGAGGAGAATCAAGTTGATCATCGGAGCGCTCCAAGGGATCACGCAATAAAAACCGAAGTGCTGTATGATAGCGAGCTCTTTCACGTTGCTCAGTCGTAAACTTTGGATCATATTGTACACGCAGCATCCCTTCCGTATCGTATGTCGGGTTGCCGTCACGATCCAGGACTTCGACTAAGGGAATATAAGCCGCTCTTGCTGCAGGATCGGCGAGAGCAGCATTTGCTTTATCCTTCCCAACTAATTTTCCGAGTTGATCACGTATATATCTCGTAAACTCAGTAAGTTCAGACTCAACGTTTAAGGGTTTGTAACGTTCTATTAACCCTTGCAGCGCAAGGTTAATTTTGCTCGACTTTTCTCTACTCAAGTGCCAGGCATTCTCTATATCACGAGCATCGATCTTCAGCTTCAGCTCTTTCAAATCGCCTGCCAAATAGGCTTGGTACCTTTTCTCTATGTACTTAACATAGTTCGCCCCATACTCAGCCAAGCTATCAACTTTAAATGATACACCCATTTTTTTTTCTAAATAGTCGAATAGATCTTTCACAGCTCGTCGTTGATACTTAACAATGTATGGCGTCTCCAACAGGCGGCAAACAATTACAAAAACAGTGTCCCTATCCGCTTCTTTTGAAAAAATAAGGTCAATGACTTTTCCTTTCTGATCGCCTCCTTTGCTGGGTAGTTTTAACAATAGTTGCAACAAACTTGCTTTACCTTCTTCCGAGACATACTTCGAGAGCCATTTAAGACAATCCAGTAAATTTGAGAGAGAATCGAACTGCCGAAATGCAGCCTCAACAACCTTTGTTTCACTCAGCTGTAGTGCATGCAGCAACAAGAAATACAGAGGCATCTTTCTGCCTTGCTGACTAAAAACGGCTTCGCTTGAAAGAAAATGCCATATTTTTTTTGTCAAGTTTTTAATTGATTCCGTTTTTTCAATGTTAGTTTGAGAGCGCGGAGATAGTTCATAATGCACGGATATGAGATCACTAAGCACCGCTTCTATGACATCCATGTAGAGCGCCTTCTGGGTATCTGAGCTCAATCTGTCATACACTTGCCCAAGCAGACCTTGGCGCGTCTTTTGATTCATTAGCACGTATATCACGGCACGCAAACGTTTATTACGGCTCTTGTACCTTGTTTTATCGTCCTCATGTCGGATCGCTCTTATTTCGCTTATCAACAGGGTTCTTATTTTTTCGCCCGTCCAGTCTTGTGTACAATCTTGCAAAAACTTGCCTGCATCTTCTCGCCGGCAGTGGTATATCAAATAAATAAGCTGCAGCACTTCGTCCTCTGAGCGGTCTGGCTTTTGCAAAAGTTCGACTGTAGCCTCTAATTCATTAATGCGTTCAAGATACTCCTGATTGGCATTGTTTTCTTTAAGGTGCTGTGAAAACTCTCGTAATTGTTCCAAGCTAGGCAATTGCTCTAGCTCGTGTTGATCGGTTTGCTTATTGGTGATCAGTGCCGCGTAAAACGCATCAAAAATACGTTTAAACAACCATTCTACGGGATAGTGTGTGAACAAACGCTGTGCACAGGCAAGTTTTTCAGGTTTATTACAGACATCAAGCAAGGCAGACATACATTCAGACAAGCACGTATCCTCAGCACCAATGTAATCTTTCTGCTTTTCCAATAAGGTATCAAGCAATTGATAGAGATAATTCCATTCATCAGGAAACGCTTGCTTGAATGATTGATTGCGTAGCCAATGTGCTAGAAAACTCAAATTAGCCGACCAATACTTTCGCGTATCAGCAAGTACAGACTGATGATGTGCCTGCAAGATACCGATAAGTTTTGCTGCCTGTGGTGGGCTCGCAGTCTTTAACGCATTTGTCAATGCGTTAAAAATAGGAGGTATCTCAACTCCCCTTGCTAAAATGACTGTTGCCATTAATTCGGCAGTTTCATTATCAGTCTTAACGAAATAAGAAAATAGAGGGGTAGCCCGGCTTAAGAGTCGGGGCTGGCTAATAATAGCTTCTACCGCGGCTTTTTTTCCCGTATCGGTACCTTTTGTCTCTCTTGCAGTTGAGCTTGATGCAGCCATTTCGGGCGTGGGTGTCTGGTGTACCGCCAACATTGCTTCGGCAAATTGCACTTCAGCAGTAACATCGCTATCACACTTAAATGGCTGTTTTCGCCAAATGGGCAATAATCTCTTTTGTTGCTCTGGGCTTAACGCAGCAAAGTACTTCATTACTAGCTGCCAAAATGCTTGTTGTTGTTTTTTTTCTAATGCATTGACGTAATCGCCTGGAAACTGCACCTTATCAACAAAGTCTCGCAATACCGCATAAAATGCTTGCGCTGGAAAAGCGCTGGGAGGCTTGAGCATTTGCAACCACTCTAGTACAGCAGAACTGCTCAGCGTCTGCCACAGTGACTGCAAAACGTTTTTTGCGAGCGCCTGATCTAAGACGATACAATAGCGATAAGGTAGGTGGGAGTCAGAGGGCAACTCATTGACTTGAATACTACCCTCTAAATATGGCTCTCTTTTGAAGGATAATACACTCTCCCCTTGAAGCCCTGCATTGGCCTTTGCGCCCACAGACTGTAGATCGCCATCAAGCAATGACACTAAATCTTGTCTTGTTAAATTGATATTCATGCTTATATCCGGCACATAACTTTATCGAAAATTAATGCTTGTCGTGACACCATTTTAAGATTGGCAAACAACGACAAAAAACGGAGGCGAACTGATTAAAATAGTCTATTTTATCAATGAGATAAAACCAAACCGCCACCACTAACTGACTAATCAGTGTACAGAATTAAGCTTAAGAAAATATTAAAAAATTGACTAAATTTACGCGAAACCAATATCTGGCGTATCCCATGAAT
The DNA here is from genome assembly GCA_021773335.1 of Gammaproteobacteria bacterium. GTDB lineage: Bacteria > Pseudomonadota > Gammaproteobacteria > JAJFKG01 > JAJFKG01 > JAJFKG01. Next base: position 7,696 of record JAJFKG010000032.1, on the reverse strand, counting down.
TATTTTTTCGATTTTGCTTAACATCAACGAGTTGCGTAGTCTCTGCGGTGGTACCTTAATCGTGGCGAACGCTCCGCGTTCGCGCCGGGATCAAGGTGTTACCTGCAGTGCCAACATCATTAAAACCTTGATGCGCGCCTTCGGCGCTTATCAAGGCTACATCTGGGCTTGACGCAAAGACAGCTGTCTACACGGCCGCCGGTGTCGTTGCAGACAAACGCACAGCTTCATTATCGATAAGCTGCTTAAAGCTATCAGCAAGATGGTAGTAATCAACCAAGTCGATTTTGTAAGGAATATCGCTTTGTGACAGTTCTTCTCTTAACATCCCTATCGTGCTAGCAGACAATTTTTCAGTTCCTTTTAGACAAATATCCAAATCCGAAAAAGGTCGGTGCGTACCTTTGAGCCGAGAACCAAAAACATATACTTCATAAGGACCGGTTAAAACAGTTTCAAGCGTGCGTTTATCGGTATCAGAAATATGAATCGCTTTCATAACGACATCAATTTATTCAGCGTTACATCCAAGGCTTTTTGAAAGGCAGGTAAGTGCTGATAAATTTCTTCAGCAATTTTTTCATTGTAAGTGTGGACAGTGCGGTTGCGATCTTCTAGAAATCCAAACCATTCAACTGGATCGATAATCAAACCTTCGCTGGCCGCTTCACGTAATACGTCGCGCGGACTATTGACGTTATTACCTTTATAGTGCAAAACGCGTTTAAGCGCTTTCCATGTCAACTCAAAGGTAAATTCAAAACGCTGGATAGAGGCATCACGATTTAAGTCCGTTTTAGGCGAAGTCAGCGCCACCTCGAATGATTGTTTGGCTTTAACTAATGGCGTAATGATAATATCACCAATGATTGTAATCTCTTGCTCCATTGCACACTCAGCTTATTTAAATTTATTGAAAGATTCTACAGTAACTCAGCGCCTGGTACCACCGCTCTGCGGTGGTACCTTAATCGTGGCGAACGCTCCGCGTTCGCGCCGGGATCAAGGTGTTACCTGCAGTGCCAACATCATTAAAACCTTGATGCGCGCCTTCGGCCCTTATCAAGGCTACACAAGAACCCATAGTGTAGGTTTGTTTACGTAAGACACTCCGCCACTTCGCGCACCAATACCGGGCCACGATAAATCAACCCCGTATAGAGTTGCACAAGACTCGCGCCAGCATCAATCATTGCTTTGGCATCGGCACCCGACATAATGCCACCGAGACCAATAATCGGAATATCATCGCCGAGTATCTTATGAAATTCACGCACGACTTCCAGTGACTTTGGCGTAATCGCACGCCCGCTCAAGCCACCAGTTTCTTCGGCGTATTGGCAGCCGGCTACCCCTTCCCTGTCGATCGACGTATTCGTTGCAATCACACCATCGATCTTGTGCTCTAAGAAAGCATCCGCCATTTGTTTAATGTCATCGTGCATCAAATCCGGTGCGACTTTAACGACGAGCGGCACATTACGTTGATAACGTTTAGCTAATTCCGCTTGTTGTGCCTTCAAGGCGCGCAACAAATCATGCAAATAACTATGCTCTTGCAATTCACGCAAGCCAACGGTATTTGGCGAAGATATATTAATAGTGATGTAATCGGCATGCAGGTACACGCCACGCATGCAAGTGAGATAATCGTCTATGGCGTTTTGATTCGGGGTTTTTGAATTTTTACCAATATTAATCCCTAACACGACATCACCCTCGGGGCGTTTAACGTGTTCCAAAAAATACTCCAAACCCTTGCTGTAAAAACCCATGCGATTAATCACAGATTCACGTTCAGTGATACGAAATAATCGCGGTAGAGGGTTACCAGCCTGAGGTTTGGGTGTCACCGTGCCGACTTCGACAAACCCAAAACCTAGATTAGCAAAGGCTTGCGTATATTCACCATGCCGATCCATACCTGCCGCTAGGCCAACGGGATTGCGAAATTGAATACCCATGACGGTGCGCGGTGAATCAGGGACACGTTTGCGATAGTAATGTGCGACGCGACCACGACAACAAAACTGCAATAACTTTTGCGTGACGCCATGCGCGCGCTCAGGATCGAGACGAAATAGGAAAAAACGTAGTGCGCGGTATAACATTAACGCTTCACCGCTTATTTAACGTCGCAGGTATTAGCCCACACCCGCATCATCGCATTGCCACCTTTTTGGAATTCGTATTTTACTTCACGAATTTCAACGCCATAATCGTTTTGTTGCAAATGCAACATCAATGGCCCAATCATTTTCGAGATTTCACCTTTGACGTCCAGTAAAGGAAAAATCCGCACTTCGTGTGCGACACGACACAGTTCAACAACGGCATCAAATAAAAATTGATCAATATCTTTGTGGAAATATTTATTAAAGAGAAAATGCGAACACAACGCCAGATCAAATTGGTGATCTTTAAATCCTAACTGCGGTGGTTTGGCTTGTACATAACGCCCTTCTTTACGGCCAGCCTCGTAATCAGCGAGGAATTGATCGGCAGACTGTTCCCAAGCCTTGGCGAGTGCCTCAGGCGACTGAACCCGTTGCCAGCGGAACTTGTGTTCATTGTCTTTGATTTCAGCAAGCAATTTGTGATGTGCTTGGGTCAACTCACTGCGCAAATCGTCAGCACTTCGGTCGTACATGCCATCGCAAGAGATTACATTATGACCTTTTTTAGTCATTTCGGTGTTGAAGCTGCCCGCTGCCGCGGTACAATCTAGAATCGATTTGCTCAAATCCGCTTCAGTTAAGTCGAACATTTGAATGTATTCGTCGAGGGAATGGCCCCATAACATAATGCTTTCAACTCTGGTTTCCATTGCTCGCGTTCTCCTGTGGATAATCCGTTAAATCAGCTGGCGACATCTTACGTTTTTTTGCGGTAAAGGTCACCTAACAGCAATGAAAGAATATTCTCGTCCCACCCCAGCACCACACACAAATGGCTGAGCCAAAATTAACCGGCAACAAAGCTCGCGTGCAAAAGCCGACGCTTTAAGGCGGCTTTAGGATTGTGTTTTGCGGCCTAATCTATTACCGTAGCCCCTCATTTAAATGAACAAACAGGACACAATCGCATGTACAAAGGTTTAAACTATGACCTTGGTGAAACTATTGATATGCTGCGTGACAGCGTTCATCATTTTGCCAGCAATGAAATCGCACCGATTGCGGCAGACCTCGATGAAAAAAATGAATTCCCACAACCCATGTGGCGCAAGCTCGGCGAGCTTGGTGTACTCGGTATAACAGCCAGCGAAGAATATGGCGGTGCTAACATGGGATATCTTGCCCACGCTATTGCGATGGAAGAAATCAGTCGCGCCTCAGCCGCCATTGGTTTGAGTTATGGCGCACATTCTAATTTATGCGTTAATCAAATCAGCCGCAATGGCACACCTGAGCAAAAAACCAAGTACTTACCTAAACTCATTAGCGGTGAACATGCTGGCGCTCTCGCCATGAGCGAGCCTAACTCTGGCTCTGACGTGGTGAGTATGGCGTTGCGCGCAGAACGCAAGGACGATGTGTTTGTGCTCAATGGCAATAAAATGTGGATCACCAATGGCCCTGAAGCCAGCACCTTAGTCGTTTACGCCAAAACCGATAAACATGCAGGCTCGCGTGGGATTACCGCTTTTATCATTGAAAAAGATTTCCCTGGATTTTCTACTGCACAAAAACTCGATAAACTCGGCATGCGTGGTTCCAATACTTGTGAGTTAGTTTTCGAAAATTGTGAAGTGCCTGCGGCCAATATCCTCGGAGAATACAATGAGGGTGTGGCAGTATTAATGAGTGGTTTAGATTACGAACGCGTGATTCTTGCCGCCGGTCCTGTCGGTATCATGCAAGCGTGTTTAGATGTGGTGCTACCCTACGTGCATGAACGCAAACAATTCGGTAAGGCAATCGGCCAATTCCAATTAATGCAAGGTAAAATTGCCGATATGTATGCGATTTTAAATGCCAGCCGGTCTTATTTATACACTGTCGCCAAAGCGTGTGACCGCGGTGAAACCACGCGTAAAGACGCCGCTGCCGCCATTTTATTTACCTCGGAAAAAGCTACCTGGATGGCCTTAGAAGCGATTCAATGTTTAGGTGGTAATGGTTATATTAATGAATACCCGACGGGACGTTTGCTGCGCGATGCCAAGTTGTATGAAATCGGCGCTGGCACCTCGGAAATCCGCCGCATGTTAATTGGCAGAGAATTGTTTTGTGAGACGGAGTAAGGTTAAAGCAAACGTTCGAGGATACTGTCAATCATTGCCATACTGGTAGCCCGGATAAGCGCGGCACGCGCGTCATCCGGGGACGATACTGGTCCCACCCCTCCAGGGGTGGGACCTTAATGGGGCCTTAAATTTCGTCGGGCGCACAGCACCGTATTTTGCATCCCACCCCTCCAGGGGTGGGATGAGTAAGCTTGCTAAGAACAACGTAAAGACCGGAGCTTTAAATTAGGAGATTAAAAGAATGAATCAAGATCCCATCGTAATCATCGCCACCGCCCGCACCCCGCAAGGTGGTTTGCTCGGTGAACTCAAAGATGCCACCGCATCACAACTTGGTGCGACCGCCATCGCTGCCGCAGTCGAACGTGCTGGCCTCCAAAGCGATGACATTAACGATGTCATCATGGGTTGCGTCTTACCTGCAGGCCAAGGCCAAGCACCCGCACGCCAAGCGGCACTCGGCGCCGGCATTCCGCAAAGCACGGGCTGTACGACCATCAATAAGATGTGTGGTTCCGGCATGAAAGCCGTGATGCTCGCACATGACAATCTCCTCGCTGGCAGCCACGACGTTATGGTCGCTGGCGGCATGGAAAGCATGAGCAATGCGCCCTACCTTATGGCCAAGGCGCGTGGCGGTTACCGTCTCGGGCATGGCCAACTCACTGATCATATGTTTCTCGACGGGCTCGAAGATGCGTATCAAAAAGGTCAACTGATGGGAGTTTTCGCTGAAGCGACCGCACAAAAATTTAAAATCTCACGTGAACAACAAGATGCCTTTGCCATCGCCTCACTCGAACGCGCACAACAAGCCGCAAGCGCCGGGCATTTCAATGCTGAAATCGCTGCTCACACTATCAAAACTCGTAAAGGTGAAGTCACTGTTGAGAGTGATGAACAACCACGCAAAGCCAAGCCCGAAAAAATTCCGCAACTCAAACCGGCATTTGCTAAAGATGGCACAGTCACTGCGGCCAACTCCAGTTCGATTTCCGACGGTGCCGCCGCACTCGTATTAATGCGTCAATCCGAAGCCCAAAAGCGCGGCTTAACGCCTGTCGCAACTATCGTCGCTCACAGTACCAATGCGCACGAACCGGCGTGGTTTACCACTGCTCCTGTTGGCGCTATTACAAAAGTCTTAGACAAAGCCAACTGGGCATTAAGCGACGTCGACTTATTCGAAATTAATGAAGCCTTTGCCATCGTCACCATGGTCGCAATGAAAGAATTGGATATCGCGCACGCTAAAGTCAACGTGTATGGCGGCGCTTGTGCCTTAGGCCATCCGATCGGCGCTTCAGGCGCACGTATCATTGTGACTTTGCTAAGCGCGTTACAACAGCAAGGTAAAAAGCGCGGTGTCGCGGCTTTATGTATTGGTGGTGGCGAAGCCACTGCGGTAGCGGTGGAGTTAATGAAATAAATTAAACGTCATTCCGTGTCAAGCACGGAATGACGTGAATGCGTAAAATTTTTATGATTTGAAACACGGAGCGTAACCATGACCGTCCTAACCAGTAACATCAACCCTCGCAGTCAAGACTTTCAAGCCAATCAAGAAGTCATGCAAGGTTTAGTAAACAACTTACGTGACACCATCGCTACTATCAAACAAGGTGGCGGCAAAAAATATCAAGACTTGCATTTAAGTCGCGGCAAATTACTCCCACGTGATCGCATCAATCACCTCATCGATCCCGGTACACCGTTTTTAGAAATCTCCCAACTCGCCGCACACAATGTCTATAAAGACCATGTGCCTGCTGCGGGCGTTATCGCCGGTATCGGGCGCATTAACAGCCAAGAGTGCATGATTATCGCTAACGATGCTACCGTCAAAGGCGGCACCTATTACCCAATTACTGTAAAAAAACATTTACGCGCACAAGAAATTGCGAGCCAAAATCACCTACCCTGCGTGTACCTCGTCGATAGCGGCGGCGCCTTTTTGCCAAAACAAGACGAAGTCTTCCCGGATAAACTGCACTTTGGGCGCATCTTTTATAATCAAGCGAATTTATCGGCACGCGGCATCCCACAAATCGCTGTAGTCATGGGATCGTGCACTGCCGGTGGTGCTTATGTCCCCGCCATGGCCGATGTCAGTATTATGGTGAAGAATCAGGCGACGATCTTTCTCGGCGGCCCCCAATTAGTGAAAGCCGCTACCGGAGAAGAGATCACAGCCGAAGCACTCGGTGGTGCCGATGTGCATTGTAAAACCTCTGGTGTCGCGGATTATTATGCCATGGATGACTTGCACGCTTTAACGATTGCACGACGCACGATCGACAATTTGAATTACAGCAAACAAATCGACGTTAAGGTGCGTGAAGCATGCGAGCCGAAATGCGATCTCGATGAATTATATGGCGTCATCGAAGCCGATGCGCGCAAGCCTTTTGATATTCGTGAAATCATCGCGCGTATCGTTGATGGTTCCGAATTCGATGAGTTTAAAGCCTTGTTTGGCACGACGCTGGTGTGTGGTTTTGCACATATCCATGGTTATCCCGTCGGCATTATCGCGAACAATGGCATCTTATTTTCTGATTCAGCATTAAAAGGCACGCACTTTATCCAACTGTGTTGCCAGCGCGGCATCCCCTTAGTCTTTTTGCAAAACATCACAGGGTTCATGGTCGGCAGCAAATACGAAGCCAATGGCATTGCTAAACATGGCGCCAAAATGGTAACCGCCGTTGCTTGCGCGCAAGTGCCGAAGTTTACCGTCATCGTTGGTGGCAGTTTTGGTGCAGGTAATTACGCCATGTGCGGGCGGGCGTATGATCCGCGTTTTATGTGGATGTGGCCGAATGCGCGTATTTCCGTCATGGGTGGTGAACAAGCAGCCAGTGTCTTAGCGCAAGTCACGCGCGACAAAAAGGCCAAACACGGTGAACAATGGAGCGCCGCTGAGGAAGAAAGCTTTAAAGCGCCGATTCGCGATCAATACGAACAACAGGGTCATCCCTATTACGCCAGTGCACGCCTGTGGGATGATGGTATCATTGATCCCAAAGACACACGCAAAATCTTAGGCTTAGGTATTTCTGCGAGTTTAAATGCCCCGATCATGAAAACGGATTATGGTGTGTTTAGGATGTAGCGGATTCACAATTTTACGTAAATTTGCGGGTTACAAATCTTACGCAAATATAGTTAAATAACAACCATCTGTTATATGGGTTTGCCGCTTGTCTGCGTGAGCTTATTAAAAAAATGTCGGGCGCATAGCGCCCGTCGTGTTTCCGTCCCACCCCACAGGGGTGGGACGAGCCGCTCCCCACTACACCACTGGTCCCGTCCCTCACTACACCACTGGTCCCAATCCCCACTACACCACTGGTCCCGCCCCTCACTACACCACTGGTCCCGCCCCTCACTACACCACTGGTCCCAATCCCCACTACACCACTGGTCCCAATCCCCACTACACCA
>JAJFKG010000031.1 GCA_021773335.1 Gammaproteobacteria bacterium | reverse complement strand
ATTCCCGTATTGCCAAAAACAACTGTTATATGCGTCTATGCATTAAATAAACAATGCAGCTTGCGTTATTTTGTCCTGTAGGCTCACAATGCGCAGTCTTGTTGCTTGTGCAGCCTTGATAAGCACCAATCGTTATACAATGGCGTTTATCAAGGGCCTGTGTTGACAAATGCTGATCCTTGATGCGCCGCTACGCGGCTTATCAAGGCTACATCTGGGTTTGACGCAATGACAGCGCGCTACCACGTAGCCTTGATAAGCGCCGAAGGCGCGCATCAAGGGAATGTGTTGACAAATGCTGATCCTTGATGCGCCGCTGCGCGGCTTATCAAGGCTACATCTGGGTTTGACGCAAAGACAGTAGGCTACATCTGGGCTTGTCGTAGAGACAGTAGGCTATATATGGAGTGTTGCTGATGAGTAATATCTGCCAAAATCAGACAAACCCTCAAGCAGTGTTTTACCAACAGCAGCAGGTGCTTTCGGTGCTTGCCAATGACAAATGTCTGATTTAATCGTTTCAAGCAGCGACGCTGTGTGGCTTTTGAAGCCAAAAATTTCTAATAATTTTTGCCATAGTGTATGAGTTTTTGTCGTTACTTTATAGCCATTGACATGGCGTACGACATCATCTTCACTTTTGATGGTATCGATATGCGACTTAACGCGCTCTTGCGCTTGGGTTAAGTCAGCTTGCTCAAATTCAGGCGCACGCGCGACATCGTATTTTATTTTCACCAAGTTTTCTTTTAGCTGGGTGATCGCTTCTAGTTTCGCTGCTTTGGCTTTAATCTTAGCGCTTAGGTCAGCGCGGGATTCAGACACTTGCACGTAGCTGGCGGCTATATTACTAGCGTCTTCTGACCTATCATCAACTGCTTGAATGGTCGGATTGACAGTGCTTGGTCCGCTACGCATACTCGCTCTACCAGCATCACTAAGCTGGACTTTCAAATTGCCAATTTCTGCTTTCTTGTTCTCTGCCTCATCTTGAAGTAAGGCAAGCGCCTTATCTATCTGCCGCATAAAATTATTGCGTAGCGGGTTAGTTGATAGACGCAGATGTTGCTCTGGGTTTTGCACACCCAGTGTCTTTAATACTGCCTTTTGCCACACACCCACTTGTAAATCGCTTGCTTGGCTTTTGTAAAAATTAGTATCCGGATCGAGCACCGCATACATACTTAACAACTGTAAGCGGCATTGCTTTGTCGCCATCTCACCCGATATTGTTGGGTCCCAATCAGTTGTAATGCCTTGCCCATCCAGCAACGCAGCACAAGGCGTACCATAAGTGTGGTAGGTTGATGAGCCCTTTTTGCCAGCAGCAGCATCGTAGTGGTGATCAATAGCATCTATTGATTTGCGGCTGGTAAATGCTAACTCTGTAAACTCGCCAGAGCTTTGGTCGAATTGCGAATAAAAATAAAATCGCGCATCACCAGCAAGCTTTGGGATATAATGGGAAATGCTTTTATTTGTATCAACAGGCCAAGCGTTACACGCTTGTCGGTCAAGATTACTCGCACCTGCATTAAGAAAACCACTTTGATGTCCCATGGTTACGATGGTACTAATTAGTTGTTGTGGCACCATTGCTTGACGCATGGATTCCGCCAGCGCAGCTAAACCATCAGACTGACGCAAGCGTGCTTGCAATTCAGCTTGTGTAAACCGCGTTGCATTAATCTGGACGATTGTTATGGGACTGTCAAGCATCACTCTGCCATCTTGCTGCTTGTGCGTAATACGTGCCAATAATTGCGTTACACTATCGCCTAGCATCAGTGGGTTATAAAAAAATCGCCGCCCATTAATCATAAGGTGGTTTAAGTGTTTTTCGAGCTGATGCGCTGCCCAGACTTCATTGAGGCAGCCCAGCACGCCATTATTTTTTACCTGTGCGACTGTTGTTGAATTAGCTTGCTGAGGATTAGGCAGTAATTCACTGAGCTTATACTTGTCTAACTTTGCAGACAACAGATGTGGCTCAAGTGTTTCGGCAAGTTCAGCTACTGAAGCTTCTACTTCGTCACCTTTTACTAATAACTTATCACCTGATTGCGTAACTTTGATATTGATACGCTTGCCGTTAATATAAACGCCCATGTCTGCAACATTCGCCTCATTCAGCCGCTCAATTATCCTGCTTGCCAATTGCTGGGATTTAGAACTCGTTGCAGAAGATGAAGCAGCACCGGGATTGTGACACCATACTTCAGATCCCAACTCCAAGTCGAACCTACTCGTTCGCGCTTCACTCTCTGCAGCTTTGCTAGCGACTAGGACAATACTATCGCTGTTTTCAATAAACTTGGCGTTGAATGCAGGATCACCTTGAATTTTCTTGGCTAGTATCGCGTAGCTAAGCATTTGTGGATCTTGTACATCATCATACTCAAGCGTTGGCATAAAAGCAGTTGTCGTAGTGATACCGAACATACCATTTAGTAAACTATCATTGATGGCTGCTTCAAGCCGTTGCTGGTTTTCTGACTTGCCGTCTGTCTCAGTTGATTCAGTCGTGGCAGCATCACCAAGACTGATAGCAATATTTAGCGGTGTTGTGATGTGCGTTGATGTGAGAGCCACTCGTGTCGGCACAGATTTAAGCTCATCAATAAGCTGCTGCAATACAGAGGAAAGTTGTTCCACCTGTGATGCTTTGCTATTGGCATTAATATTTTCAATTAGAACCTTATTTTTTTCACCTGGATTTTCGAGCATCAGACTAAAGTGCGGGCGTACTCCGCCCTGTTCCACCAACCTCAGTGTACCTAATGGGATAGCCTCATCGACGCTTAGCGTGATACCCGAGTGCAGCTGCCAAAACAATTCCCTATCAACTCTAGATCGTAATGAATCTTCCTCTTGTGGTGTTGCCTTTAGCCAAAATACCTCATCATTGAAAAAGCTCGTGTATACCTGATGCTGATGGAAACATGCTTCAACAGCTTGTTCATTTTCTAGAAGAGGACTGTTGACATCTAATACGAGGTCATTAATAGTGACTGCGCACGGCGCCTTGGTTTTACGCGCGTTTCGGAGCGTTGCCAGGAATTGCTCAGCCGGCGATAACCAACTATCAACCTGAAAGTAAAATGGTTTGTCATTGATAACAAGATGGGGATTTAAGCAATAGCCATGCATGTTGCGCTCGTAATCTTTCGCAAACAAGCCGCGCTCACTCAAGGCTTTGACATCGATCGGAAAGACCGCCAGATGCTTTAGCGATATAGCTGATGCGCCAGATGGACCCGCCTGCGAAGCATCGGGATTTGTTTTTTTCTCGCCAGCTGGCATAATCGTCTACTCATATACGATCATTCATCCCTGTAAACTAGGAAATATCCCTAGAGGCCATGTCCGCTGGCTTTCATTTGTTTATTTATCAATCAACTACGCAATGTACGCTTTTGTCTATTTGTTTTCAATACGGGAAAAATTACTGTATCGACAGAGTCAAATGACTTATTTGATAAAACAAATAAAATATTCATTCTTGATCAATAATTCAGTAATTTTTTACCTAACGTGGAGTTTAATGGTGAAAATGACTGTCGTCAGTCCGGATGATACCGGACGCACGGGCTTAACTGCTCTGTTCTTTTAGTGTACAATGTCGTTTTTGTTAACTGGCCATAGGCTCCATGAACCCCATCAATGACGACACATTACAATAACACCAATATGGCGAATTATTATGTGAATGCGCAAGATGAAATTCTTGCCTTTATTAAGAGCTTCAAACAACAAAGCGATGACTTATTTGCCGGCGCTGAGCAAAATCCCTTTACTGTCACGGATTATGGCCCAAAACCAATCAGTGATTTTTACGCAAACGTGTTTGAGCAAAATCAGCAAACCGAGCTGCAATCACCACTATCGCCACGCCAACAAGAGTTATTACACTTGCTGGCACACGGCTTATCGTGTCAGCAAATCGCCAATCAACTCAACTTGAAAATCAAAACCGTGTATCATTATCTCGAAATCATCAAGAAAAAGCTGGGATTACTCAACCGCGATGCTTTGGTGAAGTTTTATTGGGATAAATTGTGATAGCGTTCTTAAGAAGTTAAACAATGACAAATAAAGCTTTAAATTCTTGCGTTGCCGCCTTTGTTAAACTCGCAGCATCTGCGTATTCCGGCCAACGTGCAATCGCCGTAGCAACTTCATCGATAATGTACTTAGCATCTACCGCTGCAATATCAGCTTCATTAGCAACTCGCAAGATATCATTGCGGCTGGGATAACGCCCTTCACCTGCGATCGTCATGCTGTGCTCACCACCCATGCCTTGTGAATACGTTAAATCATAGGCCGGTGCTAATTGCCATTCCCCTGTTTTCTTCATGCTAAAAGCAAAGTTCTTGCTGTGATCATCGCGGTTATGGGTCATCACATTAAACACCATGCGCCGGAATGCCTCTAATTTGTATTGCTGACTTTTTGTCAAATCCCAAACTACGCGCAAGAAATCCAGGTAATCTAAATTTGGAATAAAATGTTCAACATGCAATAGGCCACTCAAGGTATGCACATGGATAAGCGATATGAGCCCTTGGTGTTCATTAGCATGAAGTTAAGTGATCGCTGTCTACAGTAATAGATCTTGCAAAAAAGTGTCTAAGCGCACCACCCTAATTCCCTTGTATTCACTTTCTAAGCGAAGATTCTTAACTAGTTGTACTGCTGGCAGTGAATATTTATTACCGAAATACCACAAGCCTTTAGACGGCTCACTATCACTTGTCTTAACCTCAATTATTTTTTCGATATTACCAGCATTTACTAGACAAAAATCAACTTCATGTTTTTCGCGTGTACGCAGATAATGTAGTGAGTAAGGCTGCGCTTGGTAGTCAATTTTTGCGTATACATGTTTAAGCAGGCTGTAAGCGACGTGATTTTCAAGCTTTGCACCATCGTTCCCATTAACCAAGCCCGTATCAAAAAAATAAATCTTTGGTTCTTTTACATTGAGATAAACGGTATTTTTATAGGCGCTGCCAATATGCTTGGCTAACCACGTTTTACCCGCCTGACGAGGACCTGAAATAAAGACCATCTTTTTCTTCAAGTCTTTTTGAATGTGGGATTGTTGAATTCGCTTTAACATAATACGACAATTCTGCACTATTTTGCGGAATTGTCAGTTTTTTATGTGATTATTGCTACAATGCTGCCAATAATAATTAACTAAGTCATGCTTGGAATAAGCCGCGACTTTTTTCTTAACATTATCAAGATAGTAATACACGGTTTTGGGTTGAATATCTAAGGCGCGCCCAATCGCTTTCGCTGTACGACCATGAGCGAGTAAGCCGAGGCATTGTAGTTCGCGTGCCGATAACATTTGAGTTTGCCCAGCCTCTTTTGCGTCAAAAGCTCGATTAATCACTTTCTGGGCAACGCTCTGGTCTTGCAAACTTTGCAGAAAGGCTTGGCGTTGTTCAGGGCTAAGCTGTGTTTGTGGCGCATCCACCTCTTGATAACCACCAAACACTTCATCGGGGCGAAATGCGAAATCGAAGGATTGTTTTAAGATGCGATCATTGAATAACAGTGATTTGTAAAACTCAATAAATTTTTCTAATAGATCCACATGTTGCAAATAGAATTGATTCATATGTTCTTTATCCGGCGTGGTACCAAAATGATAGTAATCGACATAATCTTGGGTCGCTTGGATCAGCGTAAACGTATGATAAACGTCATAGCTGAGACTCACTTCGTGATACAACTCTGCTGTTTTGCCATATTGCGGCACGATATCCCACAACACATAGCTTTGTCCCAACTCAGGGCGCGCCAAATGTAAATCATTATGATGATAACCCTGCTCATAGTAATGCGCGAGATACTCAGGACAGGTCGCATGCCCAGACACCATACCCTGTGCATCCACGTGCGCGTGACCAAAGTAACTGATACCTAGCTGCTTGAGCGGTTTGATCAAGTCCTGTAAATCGCCCGCATGGGCGAACGAAGGATGATGTTTTAAAAGATGTTTTACATTCATAATCAATGGATTATCTGGATTACTGAGGAAGAAGCGCTATTATACCAAACCTTAGGTGAAAGTAAAAAAATTGCACATATCGTTGAGAAAAAGGCCTTTTCCTGATAAAATTCTGTCCAAATTACAATTCACAACCTTAAGCAAAATTAGCCATGCCCGGTAGTTCGAGTTCAAGTACAGCTGCAAGCAAACGAGTGATTCCATTATGCAATGAATGGGTTACCTCTGCTGTTTGCACTGCCGACCAGTTAAAGTTTCTTGTATATATCGAACGCCACTTGCCACCTAGCTCTGGTTTAAAATTGAAAAATCCGCAGCTCAGCTATCTATATCGCGCAAAACCAAGCAGTGATTGGGGGCCAATTGATGAATTGTTCTTGTGCCGCAGCAATAAGGGGGACTGTTGTCTTGTTATCTCGTCTAATAATGACTCTAATAATGATATCGAGCTCGCCTTGCGGCAGCAACAGCTAAATGCGAAAAAACTTCCGTCAATTACTAAGTTGTATTCGCAATCAACACCTGGGTACTGTCGTGATTATTTATTGTTACACTTTTATGTTGAAGAACCTGCTAATTTTGCTAGGCTGATTACCGCAATAAAAAAGCTAAATCCGATCGACAAAAATATGCAGAACCTATTTTTCTCCTGCCTAAAAACAATGCATCAACTATCCCAAAAAACCGGCCCTCTCATTGGTCCTTCAAAGCATGACTGCGCCAATATTTTTTTTGAAAAAATTAATAATCATCACTACCCATGGAAAGAGGCATTTTACGTTGGTACTGATTCGTTTAGTTATGCCGGATGGACACCACGTGCGCTTGGACAGCGTTTGCTTTTAGAATTTCAGCCGTCACGCGATGCACTATTGCGAGTTAAAACGCCAGTCACACATGCACTAATTCTTAATCAACAATATGAAGAATGCTATAACTTACTGCATCAAAATCCCAATTTATTATACGAGAGAGATATCACAGGAAGAACCATTGCCGAACATGTCATACAACTAAAAGATCCAAAAGCAGCAACTGCTTTATATTACCATTTTAGCCGGGCATCTAGTGGAAATACAGAGCTAGACATCTTTTATGAATTTGTCGGTCACCAACTTTTGCACATGGACACTAAAGAACCCCGCTTAATAAAAAAACAGTCGCAAATGAGACTACAACATGCTGAAGAGTTGGTAGAGGCTCGCAAACAACTTCAGGAAAAATTATTTGCTCGTGAGTATACCCGACCTATTTTACACCAGTTGATTATTCAAAATCACGAAAACGATGCAGTAACTCATATTCAACGTGAAAGTGAGGGTATAGATGAAGAAGACATTTATGGCTTCACCCCTTTATTCTTAGCAACTTGCTACAGTCAAACAAATGCAGTCAAAGCATTGCTTAGTGCCGGAGCAAAACCACGAGACATACATAGCCATCATGGCACATATAGTATCCTAGCACACACGAAGAATGAAACCATCATGTATTTGTTACTTAAGAATATGCCTAATAAAAGCATCATCAAAAATTTATATTACATACTTCGAAAATTAGCGCAATCAAAAAAACCCCGAGCCATGAGCGCATTACTTAGCTATATAGATAGCGAGCATGTAGAAAAAACTCAAATACATACGGAGCTATTACCTGACAATCTTCGGCTAGTTGAAATTGTTGCATTTGAGGCTTCACAAAGTAGTTGTCTAGATATGTTTCGCATGCTGCTTACTCACCACCATCAATTCATTCGCAGACCTAAAAATCCTTCTCGGCTTAGTCGAGAAGTTATTGCTGAAATTGATACATTCAATCATTACATTTTACGGCAATACTATCCTCAACTCGATAGGCCACGCGTCAGAGAAACACTGCCAGCCAACTTCTGTATAGTAACGCACCTACACTCTGACAAACATGGTAGCTTTTATTCACACATCAAACCGATCGTTTTACTTAAACCTTGGGAAATAATGCAATGTTTGCAACTCTATGGCGGCACCTTTGCAGACATGATTAACGCTACCGAAAAAGAAGGCCTTGGCGTCATCCAAATCATCGTGAAAGTTAGCCGTGAGGAAAGCCCCCTCGTCTGTTCTTTATTCACATTTGATGCTGTGCCCTACCCTAAAGCAAACCCAGAAAAAATCCAACTCTACCTACAATTGGCCGTGGTGCGTGATGAGAAAAAACAGGGCATTATCACTGAGGGACGGCCACGCTCGTTTCGTGGCTTGGGATTTGTTAATTTAATCATGTTAGGCGTAATTAGTTTTAAATATGCCGTCAATGCTATTCCGGTTAAACTCTATTACAACATTCTGCATGCAGGCAGCTTCACCACGGTACCGGTTGGCATACATGCTTACCCAATGAAACAAACACTACAAGCCCTTGCCAAGGCACTGATGCACAACGTTGGCAAAACCATGACGAATGATGGCTTGATTGCAAAAAGTTTGACGCTGAAAACAAAGCCGCAAGCCACACATCAATCAGCGCCGGCAGGTGCGCCAAGCGTTCGTGCAAAATCGCCAAGACATCCGCGCTACGCTTTTTTCGCAGAGTTAACTGGCGGACGCGAAGATCGCATGTTACCAATTGCCTGGGAAGTGACAACCTTATCAAAAGAAATGGCAGAAAAAATTGCTGATCCACGCCAAGCTTGTGTGCCTCTCAGTGGCTCTGAGATTTACTTCTATCATTTATTGAAAAATGGTATCCAATATCATCACATCGAGGAAATGGCCACCGCTTGGATTGAGTCGGGATTGTTGGCATGGGTATTATTGAAAGGCTGTCAAATTCCTTCCCCAGAGCCTACTGCGGCGGCTTCCTCATCAGCGTCATCTTCGGCTGTAGCTTCTTCTTCATCTCCTGGCACCGCGGCACTCATGATGCTTAAAGGTCATTCTTGTTTGTAAAATGTCAGTTTGCACTAATAGCATAAAACTACCCCCCATAATAACTGCGTTATATGCAGACATATAGGGGGTAATTTTATGCGTAGACAGCATCAGGCGGATTGAACCCTTATACATGAAACCTCTTTCATTCGATGAATTTTTATTAGCAAGCGGCTATGAGCAATTGCGTGAGCATCTCAGTAAGCTGACACTATCTGATGAGCCACAGCCCGCTATCACCACTAAAGCTGAAGAACTATTACGTGAATATTTTATTACAGGTGGTATGCCGAGCATTGTCGCCAATTATATTGTCAATGCAACCGCTATCTTATGACAAGCGAGTGTTGTCTATTCCATTGTATATGATAAGTGAGATTAAACGCCTGGTGCAACTGTGCCCATCCCAGCCTTAGGAACAAGGAGTATAGTACTAAAGTGCTTGCATACCTCTGCTTTCGGTATCATCATCCTGCCCGTGCGCTTTTACTCGCAAGTGCACATTATCTGCGTCCTTAACGTGATTAGTGCACTCGATCGGGTTGTAGTGCTTGTGCGTTGCACCAGTGGCCTGAGCGCCTACAGTTTGGCTCAATCCAGTTGACGTCGCCACAACTGTAAAAGTACACTCAGCCATATCATCACCCAACAAAGCGAAATTAAACGTATAGCTGACAGTTTCTTTGTCCTTTAGTGAGCTATAATCCACACACGCAATGGTGTGCTCATGTTTGGTTATTGTGAAACTATAGGGCGTACGTTCTTGTGTAACTAGCTGCATGCTTTGTCCCTTAATACTATGATAAGCCCATTCGCCACCATGCGATTTCACCTTGATACAACCAACATTGCTTTGCCCGAAGACATTAGCCCCCACAAACAATAACACCGCCGAAATTACCAATTTATTTATCAAACAATGCATCTTCATTTCTACACCCATTACATCACGATTACTTTCGTGCCGCGATAGCCATTACTCTTACGCGGCAACTCAATAAACTCTTGGTTTAACCAGCGCGCTTGATCGGTAAAGGTGCGCACACAACCGTGGCTAGCGTGGTAACCTGGCACCGTAGGTGAACCATGAATGGCAAAGCCACGGTAAAAGAACATGCAATACGGCATCTTAGCACCGCCACGGCCAAGGGGATATTTTCTGGAAACACAGCCTGACCCGCGCTTGCTATACATCGCGAAGCTTTTGCCTTTCGCAGTGCGGCAAGCGCGCCGCACATCAGGACAATAATTTTTACCACCGGAGATGGGGGCCCAATTCACGAGCTCACCATCTGGGTTATAGGCACCCCACGCGAGTTTTTTCAGATGAACAATAACAAGTTTACGCCCAGGTGGATCAATTTTATCGGACATCGGTGCGATGTCCATCTTGCTAATGAAAGCTAAATTTTCTGGCACCGCAATGATCATGCCGCGACGCAAACGCGTATTCATGCGATTGGCATGACGAACGATATCGCGTTGTTCCTTGTTAGGCCACAGCTTTTTCCAAGAGTCACCGCGTTGGACTTTCAGGCAATAATAGCCAGCTTGTTTACACAGTTTCTTGCCGTAGGCAGCGTAGCTGCTTGGCGCAATCAGCAATAACAAAACCGCCAACGTGAATAAAATCACGCTAGCGTGTAATGTATTGACTTCTTTAACCATGTTACCAACCAAACCTAACTTTCAGTTATTTTCCGTTTGTAAGGGTTTAGACGAAAGTTTGCGCTGAAAGTTCCAAAAGAGAAGATTTGTTTTGCTAGTCAGATAGATAAGATTACTAATGCGCAATCTTGATGCGCGTTACGCGCTTATCAATGCTAAAAAACTCATTGGTTTTTCGGTAATTACAACAAAATGTGTGTGTGGTGGCCAGGGTCAGGCCGTAAGATGCGGCAATAGAATTCTCTCAATAAAATGACGCACTAATTGATTGGAATACGTCGTTTCATGTACAGCACTTTCGATGATATGCGTTAATGCAGCTTCGTCTTCGAGGTAACGCTCTTTATAACGTGTAATGCGCGTCACCAAATCTTGACGATCGACTTCGGGGTGAAATTGAAAAGCATAGAATGGTTTATCCGGAAACTTAAATGCATGGTACGGGCATAGTTCACTATAAGCTAACATGTCAGTACCCTCAGGTAAGATAAAGGCGCGCTCTTTGTGCCCCGATATCGCCCAAAAGCCATCAGGAATATCTGCAAATAAAATATCGTTATGACCATCTTCGGTCAGAAAAATTTGGTAAATCCCCATTTCCATATTTTCTTTATCTAGAACAACCTTACCGCCAAACTCTTCGACAACAACTTGAAAGCCGAAGCACGAAGCAAACGTTGGAATATTTTGTTCATAAGCATAGCGCAATAATTTTTTGCAACCGTGCACAAAATGATATTCTTCGGGAAATAACACAGAAGCATCACTGGAACCGCCAACAAACAAGGCATCAAACGGATCTAACAAATGTGTGGAAAAATCATCGGAACGAAAGGCATCAAGCACGGTAAATTGTGCTTGCGACAAGCCGCTATAACGTGCAAATTCGGCGAGTTCTTCTTGCATAGATTCTTCATCATCACGGATTTGTAGTAATAAAATATTTAAATCAGATTCTTTTTTTGACATGTTGTTTCTCGAATAAAGTAAATATGCCTATCACGTTGGTCGCTGGAGCGACCGTATTATAGCGTCCCACCCCTGGAGGGGTGGGACGAGTCTAACCCTGGAGGGGTGGGACGAGTCTAACCCTGGAGGGGTGGGACGAGTCTAAGTGCCGCGCTTATCCGGGCTACAGCTTACTTAAGAACAAATACTAACGTAGTCTTGGTGCGCCACTTCTACGTGCATTCATTCTGCCGCTTATGACAATAAAGTAAAATGGCCACACCCAACACAGCTGAACACAGCGACCCAAGTAACACTCCCTTTTTAAGTAATTCCTCATATGGAGTACCATAGAAAGCTAGCGTACCTAAGAATATGCTCATGGTAAAACCAATCCCTGTCAAGGTACACACTCCAAAAAACTGCGGCCAAGTGCTACCTACAGGCCGACTCGCGAAACGTAATTTTATAGCTGCAAATGAAAAAGCAAATGCCCCAACTGCTTTTCCAACAAACAAACCCGCAGCAATGCCTAACGGCACCGAGTCTAACAAACTTCCCCAAGTAAATTCTTTGAAGATAATGCCACCATTGGCAAAAACAAAAATCGGTAAAATAAAATAAGCCACCCAGGGATGCAACGTATCTTCCAAACTGCGCAGTGGTGAATAATCCAATCCCGCTTTGCCTTTTAATGGCACCGCCAAACCAAGCGCCACCCCACCTAACGTCGCGTGCACGCCCGATTTCAACACACAAGCCCAAATAAACAATCCAACCAACACATAAGCGGCAATACGCTGCACATTACATAGGTTCAATATTACTAAAACCACTAAACCCAAACACCCTAATAACAAGCTAATATATGACATTGAATGTGTGTAAAAAAGGGCAATGATCAGCACCGCGATCACATCATCCACAATTGACAACGCAATTAAAAACACTTTCAAACTGGTGGGCACACGCTTACCCAACAAGGCCACCACACCTAAGGCAAAAGCCACATCGGTCGTCGTAGGAATTGGCCATCCCTGACTAGTTGCAGGGTTACTCCAGTTGAAGCTCGCGTAAATCAATGCCGGTACGACAATACCACCCAGTGCTGCAATGAACGGCAGCGACATTTGCGCAGGAGTAGCCAAGTCACCCTCTAAAATTTCGCGCTTCATCTCTAGCGCAAGTAACATAAAAAATACTGCCATCAAGCCTTCATTCACCCACAGTAATAATGGCTTGTGGAAATTTAGTTGCCCAATCCTAATTTGTATCGGTAAATCAACAATTCGCTCATAGACGCCAACAAACGATGAATTAGCAATAACCATCGCTACGATTAAAACAAACACGAGTAACAAGCCAGCAAAACCCTCAGTCTTGATAAAGTTTTGAACGGATGTTTTTGACATTGACTGCTCCTTGTTGTGTAACCCACTCCAGCAAAAGGACGTTAAATGTACTACAGGATGCCGCGGCGGTACAGTGATTGCTGAGAATTATCTGCCTATCTACCTATTTTGCTTGTAGATACGGGCGTTAAACGCACATATTGACGACTCGCTTGAGCTCATGCTGGAAGTTTGGGATACTGCGGACCAACTTAAATACTGACTAATCATCACATGGTTAAAAAAACCTTGCCGCGTTCCGGTAGAGACAAGCCACGAACGTGCCTAACAAAGTTACGCTTATTACCATTGCTGTTATGCCTTGGCTGCTGGCAAACCGTTAATGCGGCAGAAGTCCAAAACATCTCAGACCCTAACAAACCCTGGCGCGGTTTTGTCGGTATCTTTAATAATACCGAGCAACAACTCACGTACCGCATTACCTTAGACAGAGCTGGCAAAAGTATTGCGTATGGCGCAAAAAAATCCGTACAACATAAAAACGCCAATTACACGACCTTTGAAATTCGTGCTACCCACCCCACCAAGCGTGGTCACTTGATCATTGAAATGGATGGCAAAACCGTCTGTAATATCACCTATATCTACAAAACTACTGATGAACAAGCTGTCTATAAACCTGTACATGTCGACAATCGACGTAATGATATTACTTGTGATATCAAACAGTTTCCGATCGTGACAGTGAATGACACCTATCGTTAAAGCCTGCGCCCAAAACGCCGATAACAACCTCAAGAAAGACGGTAAATATACCTGGTAAGGACGATTGAACTTTTCCCATTAAATCGGGTCGAACCGGAGGGTGAAGTCAGCGTAAAGGATGAGGTATGGATAACGATAGGCGTGCTTGGCGGATGTTATTCGCCGCGATCTTATTGACTTTTCCTTGTTTGGCGTGGGCGTTGTATTATCCCCTACCCGCACCAGGTAATGATATTGTCGGCGAACTACAAGTTATTACTGTCAAAAAAGGCGATACGCTCACAAAAATCGGCAAACGTTATAACATTGGTTTACATGAACTTGTTGAAGCCAATCCCGGCGTGAACCCGTGGCGCCCCAAACGTGGTAGTGAGATCGTAGTTCCCACACAGTTTGTATTACCACCACCGCCACGTGAAGGCATCATCATCAACCTTGCCGAACTGCGTTTGTATTATTTTCCCGCCAATAGTCCGGTAGTTTACACCTACCCTGTTGGAATTGGTCGCGTCGGTTGGCGCACACCAAATTTACAAACCAAAGTCATCGAAAAAGAAAAAGATCCTTCTTGGCACGTGCCCAAATCGATCAAAGAACATGCTTGGTTCACCAAGGGAAAAATCTTACCCGATGTGGTGCCACCAGGGCCCAAAAACCCTTTAGGCAAATACGCGTTGCGTCTCGGTGAACGTTCGTACTTGATCCACGGTACCAATGCCCCCTGGAGTGTGGGCCGGCGTGTGAGTTCAGGTTGTATTCGTTTGCATGCCGACAATATTAAAGAACTCTTTGACAACGTACCCATCGACACACCCGCACGCGTCGTCAATTTGCCGCATAAAGTGGGCTGGAGTGGCAATAATTTATTTTTAGAGGCTCATTTGCCCTTGAGTGATGATGATATGCCAGATTACGAAGCCCCCGATCCACTCATGACTACCATTGAACGCGCGGGTAACCATCGTAATTACATGATCGATTGGGAGCGTGTCGAAGACGTGTCTGAACAACAAAACGGTATTCCTGAATATATCGGTCGCGAAAAGAGTTTCTTTTTTAGCGAGAATCAATAAGGCTATTGTACATTGTTCACAAGAGTCCAAACCAACGCCGCTCGCGTCCACAAGCCCATTTTCTAACAGTGCCTCTATCCAACAACGACAGCAAAACGCAAATGGCTCAAAAACGATAATATAGAAGGTATTTACATGCTTAGCATCATGTAAATAAAGACGTTCTTTCTTGACGCGCCATCTTCTGTGATACGTCATTCTCCACACCACCACGTCGTCCTCCGCGGAAGATGACGTACGGAAGAAAAACACCCGCAACAACGCTCAGGCAAAAAAAGCGCAGCTTTGAACAAAAAAAAAGGCCCTACCGAAGTAAAGCCCTGAAGAAGCAACCTTTGCTTACGCTAACATTATTATTGCCAACTATTCATCCGGTGTAGACTACTGTCTTTGTGTCAAGCTCAGATGTAGCCCGGATAAGTTGCGCAGCAACGTCATCCGGGAACCGCAATCGCAAACAAACTCCCCGGATGACGCGCGTGCCGCGCTTATCCGGGCTACGGCTACTGCGTCAAGGCCAGATGTAGCCCGGATAAGTGGCGCAGCAACGTCATCCGGGAACCGCAATGGCAAACACTCTCCCCGGATGGCGCGCGTGCCGCGCTTATCCGGGCTACGGCTCTACTGTCTCTGCCTCAAGCCCAGAGGTAGCTACCTCGTCCCACCCCTGTGGGGTGGGACGGTAAAGCAGCGGGCGCTGCGCGCCCGACAAATAAAGGAACGGACGCTGGAGCGTCCGTAAGTTTAAGGTCCCAACCCTAGAGGGTCGGGACCAGTCTGGTTTCGCGCCGATTTGTCAGAGCCCGGATAAGTGGCGCAGCAACATCATCCGGGAACCGCAAGCGCTAACACCCGCCCCGGATGACGCGCGTTCCGCGCTTATCCGGGCTACGGCTCTACTGTCTCTGCCTCAAGCCCAGAGGTAGCCCGGATAAGTTGCGTAGCAACGTCATCCGGGAACAGCAATGGCAAACACTCTCCCCGGATGACGCGCGTGCCGCGCTTATCCGGGCGACGGCTTACTGTCTCTGCCTCAAGCCCAGAGGTAGCCCGGATAAGTTGCGCAGCAACTCCATCCGGGAACCGCAAGCGCTAACACCCTCCCCGGATGAGGCGCGGGCCGCGCGTCATCCGGGTTACCTGTGTGACAATGATTGACAATAATAGGATAACCAGCGATACCTCATCCTCTCTTTAACAACCGTTGAACTGACTTATGGAGAACGCTATGCCTCTGGGTTAGGACCTTAAACTCACGGACGCTCCAGCGTCCGTTCCTTCCCCAGTGCAAACCACAACCTACGATGGTACAATCGCGCCTCACTAGCGGGAGAGGTGTCCGAGTGGTTGAAGGAGCACGCCTGGAAAGTGTGTGTACGTTTGCGCGTACCGCGGGTTCGAATCCCGCCCTCTCCGCCAGATTTTACAAAGACATGAACATTTAGGTGCAAATACTCTATAATCGCGCCGCACAGCAAGGAAATAGATATAGTATTGGCACAAATGCCAACTATGGTACAGTTATGGTGGCCGTGCTGGCCCCCTCGCGACGATAAACTGCAAATCCCGCCAGGCCCGGAAGGGAGCAACGGTAGTGGTGGACTCGGGCGCCGGGGTGTGGCTAGTATGGCTGCCACCTCCTCTATCAAAATGGATTAATTACAATAACAATGAGTTATCAAGTACTGGCGCGCAAATGGCGGCCACGCAATTTTACCCAGACCATCGGTCAAGAGCATGTGCTGAAAGCCTTGGCCAATGCCCTAGGACAACAACGTTTGCATCACGCTTATTTATTTACCGGCACGCGAGGCGTGGGTAAAACCACAATCGCTCGTATTTTAGCCAAATGTCTCAATTGTGAAGCTGGCATCACCGCCAACCCTTGTGATGAATGTGGTGCCTGTAACGCCATCGATGAAGGCCGTTTTGTCGATCTCATTGAAGTCGATGCAGCATCGCGCACCAAAGTCGAAGACACGCGCGAACTCTTAGACAATGTTCAATACGCACCCACCCAAGGGCGTTTTAAGATTTATCTGATCGACGAAGTTCACATGCTCTCAGGGCATAGTTTTAATGCCTTACTTAAAACGCTAGAAGAACCACCACCACACGTGAAATTCTTACTCGCAACCACTGATCCACAACGTTTACCCATTACCGTCCTGTCGCGTTGTTTACAATTTAATTTAAAAAATATGCCGCCTGAGCATATTGTCGAACATAGCCAATACATATTGAATGAAGAAGCGATCGAATTCGATAACGAAGCCTTATACCAAATTGCACGTGCCGCCAATGGCAGTATGCGCGATGCATTGAGCCTGCTCGATCAAGCAATTGCCTTTGGTGACGGTAAAGTGTTAGTGGCCGATGTGCAAAGTATGTTAGGCAATATCGAACAAGGCCATATTCTCACGATCGTGACAGCATTAAGTCACAATGATGCCGCTAATATATTTGCGGAAATCGCCAAACTTGCAATGCAAGCGGCTGACTTTAATCGCGCACTAGAAGACTTAGTCAGTTTATTACATCAACTTGCCGTCGCACAGCGTATCCCTGACGCGCTCGCACCAACCTTACCACAACGCGGCGCGATTTGTGAATTGGCCCAGCAACTCAGCCCCGAAGACGTACAACTCTATTACCAAATTGCCTTAACGGGACGACGTGATTTGCCCTTGGCACCCAGTCCACGTAGCGGTTTTGAAATGTTGTTATTACGCATGTTAGCGTTTCGTCCGCAAGCAGCCAATAGCGAATTACAAACTGGCGGAGATTTACAAACGCGCGTTGCCAGTAAGCCAACGGTAGCAACGACACAAGCAACAGTTAGCCAAACGAGTAAGACAACACCTAACGCTCAATCTACTGAAATAAAACAGGCGAGCCCTAAGGCGCAACGACAAGCGCAACAAACAACGACCGAGGCGCACAATTTGAATGAGTGGGAAAGTATACTCGCGCAATTGCCATTAGATGGCGTCAGCCGCGCGCTCGCCGCCCATTGTGATTTAGATAGCATTGATGACTCTCAGGTGATACTTACCCTCAACCCGAGTCATGCACCCATGCTCACAGAAAATCCGCGCAAACGTATCGAAACTGCACTCAGCGAACACTTACAACGTCCCATCAAGCTGACAATCAACATCGGCAAAGAACAAATCGATAGCCCCGCCGCCAAGCAGCAGCGCCGTGATAATGCCAAACAAGCGGACGCCGAAAAAACTATCGAAAATGACCCCAATGTAAAGATGATGTTAAACGCATTTGGTGGTAAAATTCAGGCCAATTCTGTCGCAGCAATTGATGCTGACACCGCTGGCGCGACGTCCGACGGTTAACACAGTTCAACAAGAGGTAAACTAAATGACTGATATTAATGACATTATGAAAAAAGCCAAAGAAATGCAAGCTGGCATGCAAAAGGCACAAGAAGATTTGGCCAATATGGAAGTTACCGGTGAAGCAGGCGGCGGCATGGTCAAAGTCACCATGACTGGGCGCCACGATGTAAAAAAAGTCTATATCACGCCTAACCTGCTCGAAGATGAAAAAGAAATCCTCGAAGATTTAATTGCAGCGGCCATCAATGACGCTGTACGTAAAGTCGAGCGCACTGCGCGTGACAAGATGGTCAATCTCACGTCAGAAATGGGCTTGCCTAGTGACTTAGACTTGCCTGGTACAGGTGGTAGCAGCGAGGAAGGATAAAGCTAAGTTGTAGCCTACTGTCTTTGCGTCAAGCTCATATGTAGCCTTAGCGACACATAACGGATTATAAGCCCATGACCTTCAGTCCATTGCTCGATCAACTCATTCAAGGCTTACGTTGTTTGCCCGGCGTGGGTCCCAAGTCCGCGCAGCGCATGGCGTTTCACTTACTCGAACGCGATCGCGATGGCGGTAAGCATTTAGCGGATGCCTTGTTGCAAGCCTTAGAACATGTCGGTCATTGCCGATTGTGCCGGACCTTTAGCGAAGATGAATTGTGCCTCTTATGTCGCCATCAAGGCCGCGAGTTACATAAATTATGTATCGTAGAAACCCCAGCTGATTTACTTGCCATCGAACAAACTGGCACGTATCGCGGACGTTATTTTGTGTTACTCGGGCATTTATCACCGCTCGATGGTATTGGCCCCGAAGACATTGGCCTACCGGCATTACAACAACGCATCACGCAAGAAGCTATTCAAGAAATTATTTTAGCAATGAGTACGACTGTGGAAGGAGAAGCGACCGCGCATTACATT
Organism: Gammaproteobacteria bacterium; assembly: GCA_021773335.1. GTDB lineage: Bacteria > Pseudomonadota > Gammaproteobacteria > JAJFKG01 > JAJFKG01 > JAJFKG01. The sequence continues at coordinate 14,555 of JAJFKG010000031.1, read as the reverse complement.
ACGGAGATGATCAAAGGCGTTAAGACTTCAATCAGCCGCATTGCGCATGGTATTCCACTGGGTGGTGACTTAGAATATATCGACAGCCGCACGTTGGCGCATGCATTTGAGTCGCGCTTACTGTTGTCGTCATCTAGCGTTGCTGAGTAATAAAGGCTACGGCTTACGTAGGAACAAATGCTAATGTAGCCTTGATAAGCGCCACCGGCGCGCATCAAGGGAATGGCATTAGCAAACGCTGCTCCTTGATGCGCGCCGATGGCGCTTATCAAGGCTACACGAGAATGTAGAAAGCGCAACAAAGCCCTGACAAAACAATGAGTAATAGCGAGTATTTTTTGTCAGAGCGAGGCGCGCTTTAATTGTGACGAAGGAGTTTATATGCCATAAATGACTGAGTAGGAATTAAAGCGCAACAAAGCCCTGACAAAAAAGACGAAGCTATAAAGGAGAAAGAGCAATGCAAACCCCACAAGTCTACGGCGTAACCCCCTCACCTTACGTCAAAAAAGTCCTCGTCACTCTCGACACCAAAGGCATTGAATACGAATTAATACCAACCGTCCCGGTAGATGTAAGCGCCGAATACAAGCAAATGAATCCGCTAGGTAAGATCCCAACCTATAAAGCTGATGGAATCACCCTGTGCGACTCGTCCGTCATTTGCGCCTATTTAGAAAAGATTCATCCAACCCCGGCTATCTACCCCAGCGCGCCAGAAGATTACGCGCGCGCACTGTGGTTTGAAGAATTTTCTGACGATGCACTGATGAAACAAATTGGTCCAGAAATCTTCTTTAATAAAATTGTTGCGCCAATCTATTTTGGCAGCGAACCCGATCAAACACGTATCGACAATGCACTGCAAGCCTTGCAACCTTTGTTTAATTACCTCGAAAGTGAACTAACCGGCCAAGCATTCTTGATTAATGATCAATTCACCATCGCTGATATCAGTTTGGCGAGCGTGTTTGGTAACTATTATTTATCCGGTTATAGTATTGATGGCGGGCATTGGCCGAAATTGAAAGTTTATATTGAAACTCTGCATCAGCAGCCGAGCTTTAAAAAATTACTGGCAAACGATCGCGAAAAGTTAAAGCTGTAGGCTCCGTGTAGACGACTGTCTTCTAGTCAAGCTCAGATGTAGCCCGGATAAGTTGCGCAGCAACGTCATCCGGGAACAGCAATCGCAAACACCCGCCCCGGATGACGCGCGTTCCGCGCTTATCCGGGCTACGGCTTACTGGAGTATCCATTCATAATATCCCAGCCCAGCTACTGGACATAGGAATAGGGTGAGTAACCTTAAGGCCCCACCGCAGAGCGGTGGGACCAGGACTGTTCGCGCCGATCTGTCAGATCCGGGCTACGGCTTACTGTCTTTGTGTCAAGCTCATATGGTAGCCTTGATAAGCCACGTAGTGGCGCATCAAGGAGCAGCATTTACCAACACAGGCCCTTGATGCGCACCTACGGTGCTTATCAAGGCTACAAAACTCATTGATTTTAAATAAATTTGAAAAAATAATTCGTGGCGAACGTCAGCTCAGGATGACGAGAATAGGAACACGCCCAGAATGAATAAGAAAAGATGCAAACACTCGATCCAGATCCACAAACCCTCACTTGGCCGCCGCCTTACAGTGTGCGCATCAGTAAGCGCGCCAAATATGCGCATCTAGAAATCACGCTGCGCAACGGTTTAGAGGTCGTCGTCCCTACGCATTACACGCAATCTGCGATCGAAGACTTGTTGCGGCAAAAACGCCGTTGGATAGAAAAACATTTACCGTCAGTACTCATACGCAAAGATGATACGCTAAGCTATGAAAAACCCACGACTTTAACATTGCGTGCACTGGATGAAACTTGGCAGCTTGAATATACTTCGACGCTTGACAAACGCATTAAGAGCATCGCCCTGCCTGAACAACGCCTCGCCTTGATGGGTAATTTTAATGATGAATGGCGTTGGCAAAAAGCCTTAAACGAATGGCTGAAACTGCATGCCGAACGCAACTTTTACCCGTGGCTGGAGCGTCTCGCCGCCAAACACGGTTTGGCGTTTAAGGATTTACAAGTACGTGGCCAAAAAACGCGTTGGGGCAGTTGTTCCAGTGACAAAGAAATCAGCTTGAATTATAAGTTACTCTTTCTGCCGCGTAGTCTGGCACAACACATTCTTTTGCATGAATTATGTCATACCCGCTACATGAATCATTCACGGCGTTTTTGGCAATTACTGATGAAGATGGATCCTGACAGTAGCCAACACCGGCATGCCTTGCGCACCGCTGAGCGGTATATGCCAAATTGGATAGATTAGAAACCTCTTCCCACCCTAGCGACATAGCGTTCCCCATAAGTCAGTTCAACGGTTCTTAAAGAGATGTTGAGATATTCTCAAGCATTGCCACACAGGTAGCCTGGATAAGCGCGACACGTGCGTCATCCGGGAAAAGGGTTGCTCATTGCTGTTCCCGCCTGTGCCCGGATGACGTTGCTACGCAACTTATCCGGGCTACATTACTACTGCAGCGTTTGCTAATACATCCCCTTGCTGCGCGCTATGCGCTTATCAAGGCTACATCTGAGCTTGACGCAAAGGCAGTAGGCTACACAAAAACCAAGATTTCTAGCCCCTCTGGCCTGGATTATGGTATGATTTCGCCCTTTCATTTTGGGAAGCATTCAGTAGCAATGGCAATTCTTTTTATCATTATTTTTGCGGTAATTTTGAATACAGCAGCACAATTATTACTCAAGGCTGGTATGGATCGTGTCGGCCATTTTGCCTTCTCTTGGGCGAATGTTGTTCCTGTTTTCACCAAAACAGCTTTTAATCCCTTTATTTTGGCAGGATTGTGCATTTATGTGGCCAGCTTTGGCGCCTGGCTTTTAGTATTATCACGTGCGGATGTCAGCTATGCGTATCCGATGACCAGTCTGGGCTATATTTTCAGTGCCGTCGCTGCCTACTATTGGCTGGGTGAACACGTTTCTCTTGAGCGGGTCGTTGGTATATTGATTATCATCGCCGGCGTCTACCTCATTTCAAGGAGTTAAGCACGCATGTCAACAGCAGTATTTGACAGTTTTTTCCCCTTCTCACGTCCATCAATTTGTGACAATGCCATAGCGGAAGTCGTTGCGTGTCTTAAGTCAGGCTGGATCACTACCGGCCCGCGCGTGCAACAGTTCAGCGAGGATTTGCAAACCTACACCGAGGCGCCCTATGTGAGGCCATTATCGTCAGCAACCGCTGGCTTGCATTTAGCCTTATTGGGCTTGCATTTAGAGCCGGGCGATGAAGTCATCACCACCCCTATGACCTTTGTTGCTAGTCTTAATACAATCGTGTTGGCTGGCGCCAAACCCGTACTTGTCGATGTCGAACCCAACACGTATAACCTCGACGTTAACAAACTCGAAGCCGCCATTACGGAAAAAACTCGGGCAATCATGCCAATACATTTCGCTGGCTTGCCCGTAGACCTTGACGCCATTTATGCCTTGGCCAAACAACGTCGTTTACGCGTTATCGAAGATGCCGCACATGCCATTGGCGCGCACTATAAAGGCAAAATCATCGGTAGCTGTGGCGACACCCAAGTATTTAGCTTTCATCCCAACAAAAACATGACCACGGGTGAAGGCGGTGCAGTTACCACACGCGATCTCGAGCTCGCGAAACGTATTTCGCTCTTGCGTTTTCATGGTATTGATCGTGAAGCATGGAATCGCTTCGGCAAAGACGGCAAGCAGCAATATGATGTGATTGCACCCGGTTTTAAATACAATATGATGGATATTCAAGCAGCTTTGGGTATTCATCAATTACGTGCCTTAAATGACTTTATCGAGCGTCGCACTACATTAGCCAAACGCTATCTCGAAAAAATGGCGGACTCACCGTATTGGACCGTACCCAAGATGCCTGATTATGACTTTAAACACGCTTGGCATTTGTTCGCACCATTGATCAATCCTGAGCAAGCCAATATGAGTCGCGATGACTTCATGCATAAAATGAAAGAAAACAATGTCGGTACTGGCTTACACTATCAAGCTGCGCACTTATACCCTTATTATCAAGAGCACTTTGGTTATCGTGAAGGTGATTTCCCGGTCGCAGAAATGATCGGCGAACGCATCGTTAGCTTACCACTCTTCCCCGATATGACTGTGGAGCAACAAGATAAAGTACTTCAAGTCATCGATAATGTGATGAAAGGAAACTAACTGTCATGCCTAATGAAAACCCGTTAATCAGTGTTGTTATTCCTGTCCACAATGAAGAAGAAAATTTAGAACGCTTGTATACGCGCCTCACAACGACCATGGATGAGCTCGGCAAGCCGTATGAAATCATTTTTACCAACGATGGCAGCAAAGATCGCTCAGAAGCAATATTACAAAAATTACATGAACAGCGCCCACAGCAAATTCGTGTGATCCATTTTAACGGCAATTTTGGCCAACACATGGCAATCATGGCCGGCTTCGCACGCGTACGTGGCAAGTACATCGTTACCTTAGACGCAGATTTACAAAATCCTCCCGAAGAAATTCCAAAGCTGATCGAAAAAATGGAAGCGGGCCACGATGTGGTTGGCGGCTATCGCCAAGACCGCCAAGATAGGTGGTGGCGTTTATTCGTGTCTAAAACACATAATATTATTCGCGCAAAGATTGCACCTAGCTTAAACATGAAAGACCAGGGCTGCATGTTGCGTGCTTATAGCCGGCGCATTGTCGATTTAATGGTAGCAAGTGAAGAGGCGACGACCTTTATTCCTGCACTCGCTCTAACTTATGCAACTAACCCTGCCGAAGTGGGCGTTGCACATGAGGCACGCGAAGCCGGCGAGTCGAGTTACAATTTCTATAAGTTGGTTCGCTACAACTTTGACTTAGTGACGGGCTTTTCTTTAGTGCCCTTACAAATGTTTACTATGATTGGCATGGTCGTCTCTTTGTTAAGCACGCTATTTGTTGTGTTCTTGTTCATCCGCCGTATCGTTGTCGGCCCAGAAGCTGCCGGCCTATTTACGCTATTTGCAATTCTATTTTTCTTAATCGGCATTGTGTTAATGGGCTTAGGTATCACCGGCGAATATATTGGTCGTATTTATCAAGAAGTGCGTAAACGTCCCCGCTTTGTGATTCGTGAAGTCCTCGATAAAGCCCACGAAGACCATGCCGCGAACACAACAAGCACCACTAGCGAAGAAACCGCTGCGTAACTGTCTATAGCTATGAAGGAAAACAACGTGAGTCAAAAAATCTTAATCCTAGGTGTCAATGGTTTTATCGGTAGCAGTCTCACCGAGCGTATCCTAAATGAGAAACCTGACTGGGAAGTCTATGGGATGGATATGTCCACCCATAAATTACAAGAAAGCATCGATAATGAACGCTTTCATTTTATCGAAGGCGATATCACCATTAACAAAGAATGGATTGCCTATCACATTAAAAAATGTGATGTTGTTTTGCCACTTGTTGCAATTGCAACCCCGTCTACTTACGTCAATGATCCTTTACGTGTATTTGAACTCGATTTTGAAGCGAATCTAGAAATTATTCGTCAATGTGTGCGCCACAAAAAACGCGTACTTTTTCCATCGACATCTGAAGTCTATGGCATGAGTAGCGACAGTGAATTCCACGAAGAAGATTCTAACTTAGTCCTCGGCCCTATCCACAAAGAACGTTGGATCTATTCATGCAGCAAACAATTGATGGATCGTGTCATCTACGCCTATGGTAAACATGAAGATTTCAAATTCACATTATTCAGGCCCTTTAATTGGGTTGGTCCCAAGCTTGACAATATTCTCGAGCAAAAAGAAGGTGGATCGCGCGTACTAACTCAATTCATTAGTAACATTTTACATGGCAAGGATATCAAACTCGTTAATGGCGGCCAACAACGACGCAGCTTTACCTGTATCGACGATGGAATTAGTGCTTTGATGAAAATCATCGAAAACAAAGATGGTTGTGCGCAAGGACGTATTTTTAACATCGGCAATCCAAAAAATGATGTATCAATTAAAGAGCTTGCCGAATTATTGGTAAGTTTAATCAAGACTTATCCCAAATACGCCAGCATGGCTGCCAACACCAAATTGATCACGGTAGAAGGCAAAGATTACTATGGTGCAGGTTACCAAGATGTTTCCGCACGTGTACCCTCGATTCAAAATGCTATGCAGTATTTAAATTGGGAACCAACAACCGACTTAGAAGCTAGTTTACGCAAGACATTGGACTATCATTTGGCGGACCCTAATAGCGACATTTAATCGAGATACAAACGCGTGTCAGATACTAATACCATCATCGAAATCGATCACATTACCAAACGCTATCCCAAAGCCAAGGAGTTCGCACTCAATGGTATTAATCTGCAAGTGCACAAAGGTGAATTTTTCGGCCTATTAGGCCCAAATGGCTGCGGCAAAACCACCTTGATTTCGATTTTATGTGGTTTAATGCCCGCGACACAAGGCCATATCACGATTGCAGGTAAAACAATTCCAGGTAAGCTCAGTGCGATTAAACCCTTAGTTGGCTTGGTACCGCAAGAGATTGCCTTGTACCCTACGTTGACTTTTCGTGAGAATTTACATTTCTTTGGGCGTTTGTATGGTTTAACGAGCAAAATACTGAAGCAACGCACGCAAGAATGTCTCGCTATCGCTGGCTTGGAACAATTTGCCGATAAACGCATTAAATCTTATTCGGGTGGGATGAAACGGCGCGCTAATCTCGCGATTAGTTTGATACACAAGCCGCAAGTGTTATTTCTCGATGAACCAACTGTACAAATCGACCCACAGTCACGTAATATGATCTTTAAGATATTGGGTGAATTGAATGCCACAGGCACGACCTTGGTGTATACCACGCATTATCTCGAAGAAGCGCAACAAATGTGTGATCGCGTAGCGATTGTTGATAAGGGACTCGTCATTTGCACTGACACGCCACAACGATTAATCGCGAATACCCCTGGCAGCAAAGACTTAGGGGAAGTCTTTTTGCATTTGACGGGTAAGGATTTACGGGATGAACAAGAATGAATAAGTTTTTCGCGGCGATCAAAAAAGAAACCTTGCTCATTTGGCGTGATAAACTCGGCATGTTGTTATTATTTATCTTGCCCGCTTGTTTGATTATTTTTATCAGCCTAACCCAGCCAGATTTTTCCAAACCTGAAAATATCAAACTATTGTTGATCGACAAAGAACATGGTGCCATCGCTAAAGCGATCGACAAGGGTTTGCAAAAAGCGAGTGACTTTGATGTCACGCGCGAAAACAAATATAGCTTCAAACAAGCACGCCAAGCAGTAGCGATTGGTGACTATGATATGGCTTTAGTGATCCCCTCAAGTACGACGAAGAGTATAACTCGTCATACCGAAGATACGCTGTTAAAGCCGCGCAAGAAAGCACGTGCAGCCAAGCGCATTACGCTGTATTTTAATCCTGATTTGCCCGAAGCAGCGCGCCAAACGATTGTGCTAGCGATTAACTCTTATGTCCAAGGTATTAAGACTGAGATCATGACGAACATCTTGTCACGTGCATTACGTCAGCCACCACCGCAAGATTCACTGCATAAAAATGCGGTGGCAAGCAAAACTGTTAAACTCGATCCCAGCGCCTTGCGTCCTAATGCCGTGCAACAAAATGTGCCTGCCTGGACCTTATTTGGGATCTTTATGATCATCATTCCGCTCAGTACCATGATGGTCAAAGAGCGCGAACAAAGCGTTATGCAACGTTTACAAATCGCGCCAGTGTGGCGGCTTAATCTATTATTCGGACGTGTCACCACCTTCGTGGCTTTGAATATGATTCAAATGACATTGATGTTTGCGGTTGGGGTGTATGTCGTGCCACATTTTGATTTACCGACCTTAAACTTGATGGATAACCTCGGCCAAGCAGCCCTGATCGGCTTATGTGCTTCATTCGCATCCATTGGCATGAGTATCTTAGTCGGTACTTGGGTACGCACGCATGAACAAGCAAGCACAGTGGGACCTTTTTTAATTATTATCATGGCTTCAATCGGTGGTGTTTTCACGCCTTATGATATGGTACCCGCCAACGTGCAACACATCGCTGAATACATTTCGCCCTTACAATGGGCACAACATGCTTACCTCAAGACTTTCGTCCACAATGCAAGCTTAGCAGCTATTTCGCCCATGTTAATCAAACTACTCGTCTTTGGCTTGGCTTGTCTGTTGATTTCGCTCATCAAAGTCCCGCACTATCGCAGTAAAAAGAAAGCTGCTGTGGAAGCAAAAGTCTGAGACGGTAGTCTGGAGCAGCATCAATGCAACAAACTATAACTATACCATGCCTTGAAATGCTTCCATCTGTGACCAATCTGGATAAACCGTTTCCCACACACGATAAAGCTTACCTCCTTTGTATAGTGCAATCAGTACGAGTTCCAACGTCACTGGCTTTTGCTCGGGTTTGGTTATCGTAATGAACAACCGCAAACTGAGCCTATCAGCAGTTTCAACGATGCTCTCTTCATCATATTCAACCCGGTAAGCAATTGCGGTTTGGTAGACTTTCTCATGTGAGCTCAGCATTTCGGTATAATCCATTGTCACGCCATTGCTATACAAGAGAAATTCCGAATGGTAATAATCAGGCAGTAAAGCAATATTTTTCTTTTCTACCATTTCGCTAAACATTTCTTTGAGTCTATTAAAATTAGATTGTTCTATCATGGCAAACCTATTAGAGAATAATGAGAAGGATGTATTGTAACAGGCTTAACATGTCGGTAATAGTATTTGCTCTACCTGGTTGTATTACCTTCGCGAAATTGCCAAACCCCATCTTTAGCCGCAAAGGATTGATTGATTTGGTAGTCTGTGCCCGCTTAGCTGTCAGTCGGAATATGCGTTTTTAAAAAGTTAGCAAACAAAGTCTTCATTAATTCTCCTGCCAAGCAAGAATAAGGGATGCAGGATGATTAACCCCGCAAAGCTTGCAGTGATAATTCCAAATCGCGTAAAAACACCATTTCATCGGGTGTCGATTGGCGGCCCAAGATTTGGTTACGGTGTGGGAAACGTTGAAAGCGTCGAATAATATCGTAATGCTCAGTAGCATATTCTAAAAAACTACGAAACACACCGGCCAGTTCTGGCATAGAAAGATCCACTAAACTTTGAAAGGCATCAACAGAACGTTCTTGCACGTGCAAACTTTCTGAATGCGCCATCGGCATATAAAAGAAAGCACGCTCGATCAAACCGAGAGCTTGATCATGGCTGCGGCGCAAACCATTGAGACACAAATCCAGCGCCATAGGCTCATAGGTAAACGCTTGCGCGGAGTGACGAAATAATTTTCGCGCCATTTGATCGTATAAAATGATTAATGCCAAACTGCCACGTGGCGTATATTCCCAGTGACGTAATTCACCCGCAATACCTTGTGCCATACAGTCACTAAAGCGATCTTTGACCGCGCGATCACTTTCATTATCGGGTGAAAACCACAAATTAGTACGCTCAACAGTAGGAATATCGGCCTCATTGGCTTCGCCAAACCAAAAAATTAACAACTCATGGATAGCGTCTTTAGTGGATTGGTAGGCTTGTGGCCTAAGGTTGATATTAATGCTGGTTTGTAGCTCGGGCACTCGTGTAAATCCTTTTGTAAATGTGCAATAGTTCGCCATGTCCTTGGTGAATATTTGTGAGTATTGTACTCCTTTTTTACGATTGTGCAAGCCTTGGCTGGCAGTTTGTGCGTAATCAAATTCACTCGAAATCAACGGGTTGTTGTAGCCTACTGTCTTTGCGTCAAGCCCAGATGTAGCCTTGATAAGCCGCGTAGTGGCGCATCAAGGATCAGCATTTGCCAACTCAGGCCCTTGGGTAGCCTACTGTCTTTGCGTCAAGCCCAGATGTAGCCTTGATAAGCCGCGCAGCGGCGCATCAAGGAGCAGCATTTACCAACTCAGACCCTTGGGTAGCCTACTGTCTTTGCGTCAAGCCCAGATGTAGCCTTGATAAGCCGCGCAGCGGCGCATCAAGGAGCAGCATTTGCCAACTCAGACCCTTGGGTAGCCTACTGTCTTTGCGTCAAGCCCAGATGTAGCCTTGATAAGCCGCGCAGCGGCGCATCAAGGAGCAGTATTTACCAACTCAGACCCTTGGGTAGCCTACTGTCTTTGCGTCAAGCCCAGATGTAGCCTTGATAAGCCGCGCAGCGGCGCATCAAGGATCAGCATTTGCCAACTCAGGCCCTTGATGCGCACCTACGGTGCTTATCAAGGCTACGGTTGGTTATTTTCTAGCTTGTTAGAATCGGTGGCGGTTGATTGGTTGTGGGCAATAATGCTGGCTCACCCAGTTGCTGGGTTTGGTGGTGCTCTGCAATCGCCTCTGTTAATGTGCCAGCTTGTGAACTGCTGGCACCGCCAAACAAGCTTGCACTTGCAGTTGCTGCTGTCACGGTATTATTCACCTCTCGCACTGAGGAGCCTAAACCATTATTTAAAGTTTGTTCGAGTTCGGGCTTACTAGCCAGAATCTCATTGAGATTGACGATTTGGTAATGTGCTGTGCCACTGCCCAGCAGGCGACAAATCAAATCTGGCAAAACAGTGTCAGCAATATTGTGATAATTATTGAGTTTCAGTTTGGCACCGGCTGGCAAACCAATTTTTTCAGCCACACGCAGGGCATCGGCAAAACCGCCTAACGTCGGTGGATCAGGAATAAATTTTCGCCCTTCTAGCGTAACTTTGGTACGAGCGCGGGCTGCGGCTGTGGTTGTATCCGAGCGCGTTGTTGAACTTGTTTGTGCACTAATCGAGGTCGCTGGGCTTATCGCTGCCGGTGGTGCAACAGCATGAGACGCCGTGCTTGCTTGAGGACTTGTTGCTGGCCTAGCAAACACTTCAATTATACGTGTATTGCTAGTGACTTCTTGAACACAATAAGTCAACACTTCATCTTCTGCGGCATCGTCTATGCCACTTGCTTGTGGTATTACTCGTTGTAAACGGTTAGTGATATCAGCCGTACTAAGCATAGCAAAATCAAGAAGTACCGGTACTTGTAGCTGCGGTTGCGCAGCCTGCTCTTGGCTTTCTTGCTCGGCTTGTTCTTCTTGCGCTTGGCGTTCTCGCTCGGCTTGCGCTTGGCGTTCTCGCTCTTCTTGCGCTTGGCGTTCTCGCTCTTCTTGCGCTTGGCGTTCTCGCTCGGCCTGCGCTTGGCGTGCTTGTTCTGCTTGCTCACGTTGTTGGCGGGCTTGTTCTGCTTGCTCGCGTTGTTGGCGGGCTTGCTCGGCTTGCGCTTGGCGTTGGCTTTCGCGATCAGTCTGTGATGAAGAAGCCGCTCCACTGCTAGTACTTGTTGCAATCGATTGCACGCGTCGAGGCGTTTCAGCGGTGAGGCGTTCATCCACAGCCGCACCAAGCTTAGTACGAATAGGGCTGGCAATGTCTTCACCATTATTATCTAAGAGGGCATCAAAATGCGCTCCCGCTCTGTTATGCCAAACACAGATTGAGTACTCAGCGCCAATATTTTGGTAACTCAAATTAGGGCCTGCTGTAGCAGCATCCCTCAGCGCGACATTACAACCTAAAGCATAGGCAACCGCTAACGCTTGCGGGCTACTGGCATCTACACCATTTCTGCTGTGCAACGCATAATAGGCATCAAGCGTCATGGGGCTATTGTAAGCTGCCTGGTCAGCTTCTAACAAACTTTTAAAACGTCCACCAATGGAAGCATCTGCTAAACCCCATTTCAACTTCTCTAACATCGCCTTACGCAACTCTGGCGCGAGATCTTTTTGCAAACCTATCAAATTTGCTTTATCTATGAGTGTTGCAATTAGTGAGGTATGTGTTAACCCACTAGCTGCGGGGGTATAAGCGACTAGTAACTTTTTCACAATGACAGCAAGGTCATCGTCATCATCATAATCAAATTTATGTGCCATGCTGTGCGCTTGTTTCCCTTTTAGGGACTTAAACAATACTTGCTTAATCTTATTTGCAGCGTCACTGCTATTTTGCAATTTACCCGACAGCGCATCATTGAGGATGTTTAAAATACAAGCGTTATAAAAACAGTTACCGTTACCCAGAGCACTGGCACCAATATAGCGAGAAAGATTTTCGGCACTTTGAGTAAATTGCTCTAGTATTGTTTGCTGAGCATTACGACGTACTGTTATGTAGTAACGCGCAATATCTTCAGGCGTAAATGACTCAACACCTTTTATATTATCACCTAAAACAGCCGCGATTGTACTATCCTCGGCAGTATATGAATAAACTCCTTCGTCTTGAAAATCATAATCAGAAAAATGTATTAATATATTCTCATAGTACTTAAACCAACAAATCGCCTTAATGAATTTGTAAAGCTCATCAGAATTCAAACCACTGCCTTTAAGGACGATTTTATTTTCCTGCAAATAGGCAAGTATCAAACATTTAAGACTTTCTGCGTCGCCTAATTTATGATGATACCTATTTGTTCTAGAGTACATTGCTAGTCTACGAGCAACGAGATATTTCGCGAAGCCAGAATCACGCAAGCCATCGGATAGCGGCGAACGTTGATCTGGGAGGTGTTGAACACGAGAGCCAATGCAAAGTTTTGTATTAAACAGTGAGTCAACAACCCGCTGATTCTGTTCTTTATCAGCGTGAGTAAGCTCGGTTTTTACGTTAAATACTGTCGTCGCCATCGGCTTGCACTCTGCTCAAAGTTATCTGTGTCAAAATTGCGTAAATTATTCGTTTTGCTTTATTGCTCGCCTGAGCAATTTAAATATTAAATCAAGAAGTTATCTTTGAGATTGTACTGCATCTAGCTTAAGGGATCATTAAATGGTGAGTTTTTAGGCTTGATTTGCTATTTAAAGGGATTGAAAATTCATATTTGCATGAAATTACGCAAGAATTTGGTGTTTTTGTCCGTTGCTCACAACAACTGGTCCCGTTCCAGTAGGCATATCGTTCCCCATAAAAAATGGGGAATAGATCACAGGTAACCTGGCGAATGGATCACAAACGAGCTGGGCGTTAGGCTTTATACTGCGTATATTTACACAGTATAAGGAAAAAAGCATGACATCTTGGGCACACACAGAGTTCGCACAGGCACAGCTAGGGGATAAACGCCTCAATCGTAGAGCAGCTCAAGTCGCCAATGACCTGAGTCAAGCGCCTACGGAAAGTATTCCCAGCGCCTTACCCAGTTGGCAAGATACGAAGGCAGCCTACCGTCTGTTCGATAATCCCAACGTCAGTGCCCATAAGCTGCTAGCGTCCCATTATGAAGCCACTCGCAGCCGCTTAGCGCAACAGCAGCGGGTGCTATTGCTCCAAGATACCAGCGAGCTCAACTACTCGCACCATACCAGTAAAACCGGTATCGGCTATTTAGGCAGTGAGTCTCACAAGGGCTTGCTGATCCATCCGTTATTGGCGATTACACCGGCGCGCCTTCCCCTGGGCTTAGTCAGCCTGGGGTGGTGGGCCCGCAAAGAGCTTGGCGCAAAGCGCTCACGCAAGTATCGACCTATCACGGACAAAGAAAGCTATCGGTGGTTACAACACTACCGCGAAGGCAATGCCCTGGCCCAGTCGATGCCACAGACGCATTATGTGGTGATGGGAGATAGAGAAAGTGATATACACGAGTTACTGATGGAGGTTCATGCGAACAAAGCCAGTGGTGCGCCCTATGCGGATATTATTGTCCGCTCTAGCCATAACCGCCGCTCAATCGATGCCAAGGGCCATCATGGTTTGTTGCGTGACTTGGTAGGCAGCAGTGAGGTGTTGGGCCATATTGAGTTTGAGTTTCAGCCACGCAAGGGGCAAGCAAAGCGGCGTGTTCGCCAGGCAGTTCGCGCGAGCAAGCTCACACTGCTAGCGCCGGATAGTCGCGGTGAGCGAGGTGAACTCACGCCGGTTGAGATGACGGTAGTGCATACTCGAGAAGTGACAGCGCCTAAAACAGGCGAGCGAGTGGAGTGGTTTTTACTGACCAGTATGGAGGTAGGTAATGCTGCTCAACGTGCCCATGAGATTGTGCAATGGTATTTAGGTCGGTGGGATGTTGAGCTTTATTTTAAGTGTTTGAAAAGTGGGTGTGGCGTAGAACAATTGCAATTACAAGACAGTGAGCGCTTCATGGCGTGCCTAGCGATGTATATGGTGATTGCTTGGCGTATATTGTATTTGATGAAGGTTGCGCGGACCTATCCAGAACTAAGTTGTGAGTTATTTTTAAGTAAAACGGAATGGCAAATTGCGTATGTGATGATAAAAAAGAAACGTCCGCAAAAGCCCCCGACGATAGGCGAAATGATTCGCTTAGTTGCTCAGGTTGGTGGCTATTTAGCGCGTAAATCCGATGGGCCACCGGGCATGAAAACACTATGGCGCGGGATGTCGCGCATACGGCAAGCAGAGATATTTAATGAAGCCCTTGGTAAACTTTAAACAGACTTATGGGGAACGATATG
>JAJFKG010000004.1 GCA_021773335.1 Gammaproteobacteria bacterium | reverse complement strand
CATATCGTTCCCCATAAAAACTGGTGCAAAGCTTACAGAGATCATAGAAGATACCGCCTATAAATTGGTTATATGCAATCCTGTAGACTACTGTCTTTGGGTCAAGCCCAGAGGTAGCCCGGATAAGTGGCGCAGCAACGTCATCCGGGAACAGCAATGAGCAACCCTTTTCCCGGATGACGCGCGTGCCGCGCTTATCCGGGCTACCTGTGTGGCAATGATTGACAATAATAAGCCAACCAGCGATACCTCATCATCTCTTTAACAACCGTTGAACTGACTTATGGGGAACGCTATGACCCCAGAGGGGTGCGACGAGCTTTACGGCATACGACGAAGCCATTAGAGAAAAGTAACGAAGAAATTCTTCGCACAATGAGGGAATTTTAATGGGGGGATTTTTTACGAAGCTTGATCGTCAAGACGCTGCTTAATCTGACTCATATCCAAAGCGCGAGCTTGTTCAATCAACTCTTCTAACGCGGACTCAGGCAATACACCTGATTCAGAAAAAACGACAACACTGGAGCGCAAGATCATTATTAAAGGTATAGAACGCACCTGAAAATCATCCGCCAATTCTTTATTTTCTTCGATATCAATACTCGCAAAAACAATATCAGGGTGCTTTTTTGCCATCCCAGCAAACACGGGAGCAAAGGCTTTACAAGGGCCGCACCACTCGGCCCAAAAATCAATAACGACGATGTCATTATCATGAATAACCTTATCAAAGTTATCTTTATCAAGGGCTAATACTTCAGACATGGGCTTCTCCTATCCCAAAATGGCAAATAATTTATCGCGAATAGCTTGCACATCACCTATACCATCGATTCTGCTGTAGTGAGGTGCCGCCTGCTTATCTTGTTCATACCATTGTGAGTAATAATCAATCAAAGGCTTAGTTTGCTTATGATAGACATCGAGGCGCTTGCGCACAGTTTCTTCTTTGTCGTCATCACGCTGTACTAAAGCCTCACCGGTTTCATCATCCTTACCTTCAACCTTTGGGGGATGATAAAGCTTATGATAGGTGCGGCCTGAAGCTGGGTGTACGCGCCGCCCACTAATACGTTTAACGATTTCTTCATCATCAACATCAATTTCGATAACATGATCGAGCACTATATCCGCATCACGAATGGCTTGCGCTTGCACAAGCGTACGTGGAAAACCATCGAATAAAAAACCATTTTTACAGTCATTTTCACTGATGCGCTCTTTCACCAAACCAATAATAACGTCATCACTCACCAGCTCACCGGCATCCATTGCTTGCTTGGCTTTCTTGCCGAGAGGCGTACCGGCTTTTACCGCTGCACGTAGCATATCGCCCGTTGAGATTTGTGGGATACCATATTGTTCAACAATGAACCTGGCTTGTGTTCCCTTGCCCGCTCCCGGGCTGCCTAGCAGAATCAGCCGCATAGATTATTCTCCAATTCGAATTGCAGTACGGAGTATAAATGATTCAAATCCAGCGTACTAGCGGGATTTGCCAAAAATATATGATAGGATGAGCGCATGAATATTCTCGTCTTTGACATTGAAACCGTGCCAGACATTGAAGGTGGGCAACGTCTCTATCAATTAGATGGTCTTAACAATGCCGACACCGCACGTGCCATGCAACAAATCCGTCGCGAAGAAACTGGCGGCAGCGATTTCTTACGTCACCATCTACAACGCATCGTCGCGATATCACTTGTCTTACGTTACCGTGATAAAGTGCGTGTATGGTCACTCGGTGATGAAAATAGTGGCGAAAAAGAATTAATAAAACGCTTTTTTGCAGGTTTAGAACGCTACGCACCCATGTTAGTGTCTTGGAATGGCGGCGGCTTTGATTTGCCAGTACTGCATTATCGCAGCCTATTACACGGTGTCAGTGCACAGCGTTATTGGGAAGTCGGGGAAACAGACACAAGCTTTCGTTACAACAATTATCTTAACCGTTTTCACTATCGTCACTTAGATTTAATGGATGTGTTATCCGGCTATCAAATGCGAGCCGTTGCGCGTTTGGATCAAATCGCCACGCTGCTCGGCTTTCCTGGCAAAATGGGTATGGATGGCAGTAAAGTGTGGGATGCCTATCAAGCAGGTGAACTGGCCGCAATTCGCGATTATTGTGAAACCGACGTCCTCAATACCTATCTCGTCTACCTGCGCTTTGAATTAATCCGCGGCAATCTCGACAATAAAGAATATCATCGCGAATGTCAGCGCTTGCGCGAGTATCTCGGCAGCGAGAATAAACCACATTTCCAAGAATTTTTATCTAATTGGGACTACAGTAAGCAAGCAATTGCGCTATAATGCGCTTCCCATTGACTGACTATCACTGACAAGCATGGCCCGAAAACGCAGAAAACAATTACCCGCAGAACCCTTCCGAGCACAGATTACGGCGTTAAGCCACGATGGCCGTGGTATCGCGCATATCGAGGGTAAAACCACCTTTATTATTGGCGCCCTACCCGGCGAAGACATTTTATTTAAATACACCAAACAACGTGGCAGTCATGACGAAGGCCAAGTCGTTGAAGTGCTCAAAGCCTCTGATGAGCGCGCTGAACCCGCTTGCCCGCATTTTCTCATATGCGGCGGTTGTCGTTTACAACATATGAATAGCACATTACAAATTGCCGAAAAACAAAAAACCTTGCTCGAACAATTACAGCATTTTGCAAAACTGCAGCCACAAGAAATCCTCACCCCATTAACCGGCCCACAATGGGCTTATCGGCGCAAAGCGCGTCTAGGCGTGCGTTATGTTCATGGTAAAGGGCGTGTATTAGTGGGCTTTCGCGAATATAATGGTCGCTACCTTGCTGACATGCACGTGTGTAAAGTCTTGCATCCTGCTGTCGGTGAGCGCTTAACAGCACTCAGTGAGTTGATAGCAACCTTGAGCATTTACCAAGACATCCCGCAAATCGAAGTTGCGATTGGCGAGCAAAACAATACTGACGAAGTTGCACTTAACATTCGTCACTTAAAAGAATTTACCCACGACGACATTGAAAAGCTGATTGCCTTTGCGCAGCAATATGACTTTCAAATCTATCTGCAATCCAAAGGCATCGACACCATCCAACGTCTGTGGCCTGAAATTCAAAACGGTGAAAAGCAACGGCTCCACTACCACCTGCCCGACTTTAACTTAGAATTATTATTTCACCCCAGTGATTTCACCCAAGTCAATGCCGATATCAACCGCGCCATGGTTACGTGTGCCATTGATTTCCTAGATCCGCAAGCGGACGAACACATTCTCGATTTGTTTTGTGGGCTTGGTAATTTTTCTTTGGCGCTAGCAACACGTGCTGCGACAGTGACTGGCGTTGAAGGTGATAGTGCAATGGTCAAGCGTGCACAAGAAAATGCTGCGCATAATGACATTACTAACGCCGTCTTCTATGCTGCTGATCTATTCGCAGATTTCACCTCAGCAGTCTGGGCACAACAAAAATATGCTAAACTTTTAATCGACCCACCACGGACAGGCGCACTTGAAATTTGTCAACAAATCCCTATATTTGCTCCTCAACGGATCGTTTATGTCTCCTGTAATCCAGCAACACTAGCCCGTGATGCAGGAATATTGGTCAATGAACACGGATATCACTTGCGCAAAACTGGGGTTATGGATATGTTTCCCCATACACAACACGTCGAATCAATCGCCGTGTTTGAGCGTTAACCCTTGCATGCAACAGGCACACAGTAATTATGGTAAAAATTCGCGAAAAACAAATGCCGGTCTTGGCAAACGGCTCAATCAATTATGAAATCTGGCTAAGCCACATCGCCGAAAAGCTCGACACGAACAACATCAATCTATTACGTAATGCCTGTATTTTGGCGCAGTTGGCCGGTGAAGAAGAACCAAATTTCTGCGGTGAATCCTGCCTACACCAAGGCTTAGTCATGGCTGAAGTACTCGCCGATCTTAATCTCGATCAAGAGACTATTGCCGCTGCCATTATCCATAGCAGTGTACAATACGCCGATTTAAGCCGTGAAGATATTCAAGAACATCTTGGCGATACTATTGCGGATTTAATCAACGGTGTTAGTAAAATGGATGCCGTGAGTACCCTCGAACACCACTCATCGATTCACGATCAAGATCATGTCCAAATCGACAGTCTACGGCGCATGTTACTCGCCATGGTCGAAGACGTACGCGTCGTTTTGATCAAACTGGCCGAACGCGTGTATATGATGCGCGTCGCTCATATCTTAAGTAATATACGTCGTCCACAATTAGCCAAAGAAACCCTCGCCATTTATGCACCACTGGCCAGTCGCTTGGGTATCGGACAATTAAAATGGGAGTTGGAAGATTTATCTTTCCGTTATATCGATCCTGAGACTTACAAGCGCATCGCCAAATTATTAGCATCACGCCGTATTGACCGTGACAAATATGTCGAAAACGTCATTGCCACCTTAGAAGAACAATTACACAAAGAAGGTATACACGCACCACAAATCCACGGACGTGCCAAACACATCTATAGCATTTATCGCAAGATGCAACGTAAAAATATTGACTTCGCTCAAATTTACGATGCTACTGCCGTACGCGTATTAGTGCCAACCATTAAAGATTGCTACACTGTGCTCAGCACCGTACACAGCTTATGGAAGCATATTCCCGAAGAGTTCGATGATTATGTGGCGACACCAAAACCCAATGGTTATCGTTCGATCCACACCGCGGTGGTTGGGCCAGAAAATAAAAATATTGAAGTACAAATTCGCACGTTCGACATGCATGAAGAATCGGAACTTGGTGTAGCAGCTCACTGGATCTATAAAGAAGGCGGCACCCACCGCTCCGGTTATGAAGAAAAAATCGCGTGGCTACGCCAAGTCCTTGAATGGCAACAAGAGCTATCTGAACAAGATCAACCTCTGGAAGAAATCCGCGCGCAAGCTTTCGATGACCGTGTGTATGTCTTCACCCCCGCTAATCACATTGTGGATTTACCGCGTGGCTCAACGCCAGTAGACTTTGCCTATAACATACACAGTGAAGTCGGTCATCGTTGTCGTGGCGCAAAAATCAATGGCAAAATCGTACCACTAACCCATAAACTCTCAACCGGCGAACAAGTGGAAATCATCACGGCAAAAGAAGCTGGCCCTAGTCGCGACTGGCTCAACCCACATCATGGTTATTTAAAAAGTTCACGTGCCAAAGCCAAAATTCTGCATTGGTTTAAACAACAAGATTATGACAAAAACTTGGCGCGCGGCGAAGATATGTTTGCGCAAGAACTCAAACGTCTCAACATTGATAGCATTGATATTGATAAGCTCGCACCTCAATTAAATTATAAAAGTGGGCGTGATGTGTTAGCTGCACTCGGTTGTGGCGATGTGCGCATCACCCAAATACACAGTTTACTACAAGCTCAGCTGCGTCCTAGCGAAGAAATTGAATCCAAAATCAAAACTCAAACACGACCCCGCGCCAAGAAAAATAAAGATGATATCACGGTCAGCGGTGTTGGCAATCTGCTGACGCATATTGCTCGTTGTTGTAAACCAGTGCCTGGTGATCCAATTATCGGCTACATCACATTTGGGCGTGGCGTGTCTATTCATAACCGCAATTGCCCGAACATTGTCGAAGCTAGCAAAGCCAAACAAGAGCGCTTAGTCGAGGTCGAATGGGGTGAAGAAACCAAGGATAGTTATCCGGTAGACATACTCATTACTGCAAATGATCGTGCGGGCGTGGCACGCGATATCACCAATGTCTTATCTAATGCGAAGGTAAGTTTGCTCGCTCTAAACACTGAAAAAAATAAAACTGAAAATATCGTGACAGTATCGCTTACCATCGAAATTGATGATATTTCACAATTAAGTCGCATCTTAGAGCAAATGAATCAATTGCCGAATGTACATGAAGTCAAGCGCAAACGTGATTAAACGCTATCACCGCAATCGTAGCCTTGACAAGTGCGTAGCACGCATCAAGGAGCAGCGTTTGCCAATACATTCCCTTGATGCGCGCCGCTGACGCTTATCAAGGCTACATTAGCATTTGTTCCTACGTAAGCCGTAGCCCGGATAAGCGCGGAACGCGCGTCATCCGGGGAGGGTCTTTGCCAATACATTCCCTTGATGCGCGCCGCTGGCGCTTATCAAGGCTACATTAGTATTTGTTCCTACGTAAGCCGTAGCCCGGATAAGCGCGGAACGCGCGTCATCCGGGGAGGGTCTTTGCCAATCCATTCCCTTGATGCGCGCCGCTGGCGCTTATCAAGGCTACATTAGCATTTGTTCCTACGTAAGCCGTAGCCCGGATAAGCGCGGAACGCGCGTCATCCGG
>JAJFKG010000030.1 GCA_021773335.1 Gammaproteobacteria bacterium | reverse complement strand
GGCGCGCAGCGTCCGTGAGTGTAAGGTCCCAACCCTAGAGGGTCGGGACCAGTCTGGGGATGGGCGCGCAGCGTCCGTGAGTGTAAGGTCCCAACCCTAGAGGGTCGGGAACAGTCTGGGGATGGGCGCGCAGCGTCCGTGAGTGTAAGGTCCCAACCCTAGAGGGTCGGGACCAGTCTGGGGATGGGCGCGCAGCGTCCGTGAGTGTAAGGTCCCAACCCTAGAGGGTCGGGAACAGTCTGAAACCGACGCTTTAGTCCCAATCTTCTTGA
This sequence comes from Gammaproteobacteria bacterium, assembly GCA_021773335.1. Taxonomy (GTDB): domain Bacteria; phylum Pseudomonadota; class Gammaproteobacteria; order JAJFKG01; family JAJFKG01; genus JAJFKG01. Next base: position 14,769 of record JAJFKG010000030.1, on the reverse strand, counting down.
AGGTACTCGGCTTTATCTATCACCTTCGCCCACTCATCCGCATCCGGCGGCGCATCCTTAATGCTCGTAATCACCGGCCATTTTTCAGCGAGGCGTGCATTGAGTTCGATATATTGCTTTTGATTTTCAGGCACATCTTCTTCCGGCATAATCGCATCAACTGGACATTCGGGCTCGCACAAGGCGCAATCGATACATTCATCAGGATTGATCACTAAAAAATTTGGCCCTTCATAAAAACAATCGACCGGACACACTTCCACACAATCGGTATATTTACATTTGATACAAGACTCAGTCACTACAAATGTCATTTTTCACTATCCTTATCCACCAAACACAGGTTGCGCCAAATGATAACGGTTTTGGGTGCATTAACACAATACAGCGCCATAAAATGCAAATACTAATTCTTCTCACGCAAGACTGACAAAAACTTGCACTCTATGTACAGCTACATTAATATTGCTCTCTTACTGCTACCGCGAAACCTTACCGAGAATTATTCACGGCCAGACAACAAATTCATAGGAATTATTTTTATGCCTCTTGCTACCACCGATAGTAAATCGGTGGAGAAGGATTTCCGCCAAAAAATGTGCGAAGCAATTGATGCGTTTGCTGAATTTAGTTCACTGACTTCCAGGATGAGGAACCAATTTAAAGGTTTTTTTATTACTGCAAACAATCCCCAAACAGCTTTTTGTAACATCGCCAATAAACTCATAACAGTCGATCTAGCCATTGGCTTTTGCAAATTGGTCTCATATGCACTACTCCTAAACCCACATGAATTCAGCGCAAAAGGGGCGTTCTCTTTACAGAAATTATTCGGCGAAGAATTTCCTAGCGAAGGCATTAGCGATATCTTTTTTGACTTTGTCACTGGCGAGAGTAAGCTGTTTGGCGCATACCTTCAGCACATCCAATACCTTCATAAAAATAGTAATGCGAATACCATAGAATCAGCACACGCCCAATTCACAATAGCGATGGTGCTGTACACATTAAGGCAACTGCATAAAGTAAATGGTGACTCGCAACAGCAAGAAAGTACAGCGCCTGTTCTCTCTTTTTTAACTAATATGATAGCAACAGATATTTATGCTAAACGACCAATGTCAGCTAAGACATTTGCTGACTTCAAAACTTTGCTCAGCATCTGCCACCAGCATTTTTGTACAGTCAATAACGGCACTAAGTCTAAAGCTGTTAACAAAAACATGATTGAAATTCGCAAAGCATTGCATCAGCACTTCACATCCACTACTAAAAGCAATCACAAGCTCGCCGATCGCTACCCGCGATCCGAGCAGTTTTACTTACGCCTGCATTTCGAAAGCCTGCCGCAACAACAACTTCTACAAGAAATAGGATTACCTTCACTTGCCCACATTCAATTTAAAGTAAGCGCTAACCCGCACATTGCTGCAAGCTCCTCATCTCAAGTTGCTAATACCGCTTATCGCATCAAGTTATTCGGTGTAGAAATTAACAACTTAAAGGCTGTAGGAAAATTGCCTGATTGGCTAACTTGTGACACTGTATTCAATGGCACAATTGAAGAACCTATTGGGTATGGCGCTTTTGGCTTTTGCTATCGACTGGAGCCATCACAAAATAACTCAATAACGCCATCTAATAACGTTGGAAACCAGCGGATTTGTCTAAAATTATATTGGAATCAGCTTGACGGGGATCCTAACAGCATCTGTTACAATTCATTCCACAGTCGTCATAATAAGGATGCCTATGGTAAACAACTCAACCAGCGTGAACGAACACCACATTCACTACTAGAACACGAAGCATTGCGTCACGAGCAAGTTAATCGCTGGGCATTCTTCTCACCGCGCGAAGCAAATTTCAAATTTATTCTTAATGAATTTTTACCTGGCACAACGTTAAGGCAGCTTATCTACTATAAGCTAACCTTACGGCATAATGATCTGCAAGAAAGCTTAGCAAAGCTTGAGCTTGGCTTACACGTTTATCGGGCCATTATTGCGGAAGTAAGAAGCTGGTTATGCGAATTTAAAGTGATTCACTATGACCTTAATTTTCAGAACATACTCGTTGATATCAAGCCACCTGATGGCACTGAACCTCAAAGCATAAACATCAATATTATCGATATCGACAGGATACGCGAAACATACGAATCTGCACCATCCTTAGGAGGCAAGCACAAACCCGAGTATAGTTGGATACACCCTGAGTTATTTCGCGATGACTGTTCTTCTCAGGAAAATTTAAACCAAAATAAAGCGGCACATTATGTCTACGCACTGTTGGACCATTTACACAGGCTTATCTATAAGACCTGCATTTATCAGCGAAAAATCGTTGCCACAGAAATCGTCGATTATTATTTACAAAATGAAGCATTTTCACCATTTGCTGAGTTGACGCCCAAGGGACTTGAGGATGGTAAAAAATTGCGATATCTCAGGCGCATACCACAAAATGCCGCTAGCACACCTGTCAAGACGCCAGATGATGCTAACGCCAGCCCGCCATCTATCCCTGGCGCACCAAAATCCATAAAGGACATATGCAACTTAGATGAATTAGAGCAAGAGATTGCAACGCTACAGGAATTGGTGCAAAGCCAATTGGCACAATTAAAAGCAGCGCAACAAGTAAAAGCCTGCAACCACGCATCACCGTCATATGCCAGTTCGAGTAACGCCACCGGAGCCGGTGACAGCCAAGCGGATGGTGAAACACCCTCGTTGGCACCAACACACTAGCGGCCATGACTACTACAATACTCTGACTCACTCACCACAGGCATAGGGGTCGCCACAGCCCATGTTGCGCTTGCTAATACCGGTTTTAGGGGCCTCTTGATGACGCTTAACCCGCGCATTAATGGGTTCAGCAAACATGGTTTGCCCGACTTCATTTTCCAACTGCGCTAAACGCTCAATCGCGGCTGGATCCATGCGTTGAAAATCATCCGCCACACTGTGAATACATGGTTCGCACTCTAAACTACGATGGCCTAAGTAATCAAAGCCAGCGCGCTCGATTAGCGCTTTAAATGTTGCATCATCGCAATCATACAATGGATGCCAGACACGGCGGTCGCCGTGGTGTTCACTTTCATCCAGATATTCTGGCAAATTAGTCCCAAGCATGGCTGTGGCACGGCGCTTAGGTAATAGAATTGTTGCTTCACAGCTCGGATCAACTTCATCCAGCCACGCCAGCAAGGGCAAGCCCTTTAAAAAGCCCGCACACCATTGAAACTTAGTGCTCGGGAAGCTTTTGCGATCACGCACCATACCGGCAAACGACCCTTGCGCTTGCAATTGTTTGGTTTGCAAACCACATTCACGCGCATACGCTAAGGCATTGTCTACGCGCGTCTGCCAAGCAGGTGCCGCCCAACCAGTATCGATTGCCACGATAACCACATCTCGAAGCTTGTGTTCAACAGCCCATTGGATTAACGCAATGGTGGGATTAGCAAAATTGCCAGCGATGACGTTCATACTATCTCGGTATTTTTCTACAGTGGGTCAATTCTAATACAACTGTTTTTTCTAATCAAGCAAACAGCTATTCGTTATCACCAGGCTTAGAGCGCGTTTTTTTCAACTCGGCGCGCTGCTTCTTTTCTTGCAGTATTTTTTCTTTCGTGCGGCGCGAACGACGACGTTTTTGCTGACGGATTTTTTCGATCTCACGTTGACGCTTGCTCTGCTCTTGCAAAACAATTTCGGTAAATTTTTCACACAGGCGCTGGCGCGCGTAATAGCGATTGAGCTCGCGTGAGCGTTCTTGTTGGCATTTAACTTCAATGCCTGATGGCAGGTGTTGCAGATAAACGCAAGACGCTGTTTTATGGAGTTTTTGGCCGCCACGCCCAGAGCCAATGATAAATTTTTCCACGAGGTCATCTTCGTAGATGCCCAGATCTTCCATCTCTTGGCGTAACGCGGCCCATTTTTCTGGTTTAATCATAGTAGTAACAATGCATGTTTGTTTATTTATTTGTTTGTTTTATCTAAATCAACTGAATAATCACATAAGCACAACCCAACAAAGTCGACACTAGGGTCAATCCAAAGCCCAACGCACGCCAAATGGGATTTAAACTACATCCAATCTAAAATAGAACACCATCCTAACGTAGCAGAAACGAGAACTCAAAACTAATCAGGCTTGCGCTTTAAACGCCAAAGTCTCGCTATCTAAATAGTAATTGATGCCCATAATGATTAAATAAACTATTGGCGTCATTAAGATAGAAATAATAACGTTTACCGCCATCAAACTATAAACCCGTAAATTTACATGGCGCCGCCGTTTCGATTTACTTGCTATAAAACACAACGCCCACGCGCTCAATATGTTCAATGAGATCAGGATTTTCAATTAGCGGGTAAATAGAAAGATCCATCGCATAAGGTAGCAATAAATCGTCTAACGCATTTTCAATGGCAGCAAGGTCAGTGTATTCTAAGTTCTCGCCTTGTAGTGTTAAGTCAATATCGGAATTCGGTCGGTAATTGCCTTTAGCTCGTGATCCATATAAAAGCGCTTTGCTAACTTTTGGATAACGCTTAAAGACAGCTTGGATTGCAGAAACATCTCGCGCACTGAGCCCATAGTCTTTCCCTTGTGAGCAACTCATGCTCTTAGATTTTCCATTTTTTCACTAAAAGTCTTAAATGCCGGGCAATAGGCATCAATAATTCTTCCAGCAATTTGACCAGCCAGCGACTGATGATAGGTATGGGAAGTTTGATTGCGACTCTTGATCATTTCCATCCACACATCGCCATCATCAAGCAATCCCATTTTAAAGGCTTCACGACTTGCGTCACGTGAACCGGTAATCGAGGTATTTCTCTGGAAACGGGCATAATCTTTCATCAGGTTCCAAGCAAGCTCATGGGTAAACTCAAAAGCTTGAATCAACCCTTGTTGCTCTAATAAAGACAATTCACGACTTTTTGCTAAACTAACCGCAGCGTCAAGTTGCTGTAATGCACTATTTAAATTGTTTAGGCGCTGCTGCCAACGAATATCAGGCCGAGTCATTATTACCCCACACAAAAACTATTGCAGTCCCCACCAAGGGCAAGCTTGCCTTAAGAAAAGGCACAGCCTGGGAATGGGGTGAGGTCACGCGAAAAAATTTTCGCACGAGTGGCCCATTCACAGAGCGCTAAAGTGGTGCCCGGGGCCGGACTCGAACCGGCACGAGTTATTCACTCGAGGGATTTTAAGTCCCTTGCGTCTACCAATTTCGCCACCCGGGCTAACAGGTGTGCTACTTACATTATGGAGGCTAGGGACGGAATCGAACCGACGTACACGGCTTTGCAGGCCGCTGCATAACCACTCTGCCACCCAGCCGTAAAAATACCCCAACTGAAAAGCGCCATCTTGAGAGTCGATAACTACGCTTCATCGGGGTTAATTATAAAGAAAATGCGACTTGAGTTGCCTCATGTTCTTATCGTTATTGTTAACAAACCAAGCCGCACTAAGCTAGTTGCTATCACGTAATTTGGAGCGGGAAACGAGACTCGAACTCGCGACCCCAACCTTGGCAAGGTTGTGCTCTACCAACTGAGCTATTCCCGCAACACAGGCGGTGTATTCTATCCAAGGACGATTGTGTGTCAAGCGCTGTGATCTTCAGGGCGTGCAATCAGCTCTGGCCATGCCGCTTTCAGGTACATACACATCGACCAGAGCGTTAGTATCGCGGCGATATAGATTAAAATATAACCAATCAGCAGGGTGAAATGTTGGCCCCAAGGTCGCCCCATGATCAGCAAAACCAAGGCAACCATTTGTAAACCGGTTTTTATTTTACCAATCAAAGACACTGCAACACTAGCACGTTTGCCGATTTCGGCCATCCATTCACGCAGAGCCGAAATGACGATTTCGCGCCCGACAATAATAGCGGCGGGCAATGCTAAAAATGGCATCTTAGCGTTTGCCACTAATAAGACTAAGGCAACTGCGACCATAAGTTTATCCGCCACAGGGTCGAGGAACGCGCCAAAGGGACTGGTTTGATTGAGACTACGAGCGAGGTAACCGTCTAGCCAATCGGTGATAGCAGCGAGTGCAAAGATTAATGCAGCGACCATATGCGCCCAGTGAGCCGGTAAATAATAGAACAAAACAAAGATTGGGATCAGACTAATGCGTAACCAGGTTAGAACATTAGGTATGGTGAGCTCCACTCGCTAAATCCCTCCATGTTATTGTCGATGAGCAAGCATGATACTACCAGGTGTTAAGCGGCAGGCCAAGGATAAGGATAGAACGTCGCTACATCGTAGCTTTGATGAGCGGCACCCCTCTAGGGACAGGCAGGTGTGCATCACGGTCTTGAGGTATTTTGGCACGACATACAAACCTTGATGCGCGCTCACGCGCTTATCAAGGCTACATTAGCATTTGTTCATACGTAAGCCGTGGCCCGGATAAGCGCGGCACGCGCGTCATCCGGGGAGGTTGTTTGCGATTGCTGTTCCCGGATGACGTTGCTGCGCAACTTATCCGGGCTACATCTGGGCTTGACGTAGAGGCAGTAGGCTAGCCAAGAATCAACGTAAGACTCTAGCGCAAATGATCATAAATCAATTGTGCCAACGCCCGGCTAATACCGGGTGTTTGTGCAATATCTTCAACACTGGCACTCTTCAACGCTTGGATACCACCATAACGACGCAACAATTCACGTCGCCGTTTGGCGCCTACCCCTGGAATACCTTCCAGTTGCGACGTCTTGCGTGTTTTATCGCGCCGTTGACGGTGTCCCGTAATCGCAAAACGATGGGCTTCATCGCGAATGTGTTGTAATAAGTGCAATGCCATACTATCTGCAGGCAAATGAATCGGACGTTCATCGCCAGCAATGAATAACGTTTCCATCCCCGGCTTACGCGTCACACCTTTGGCGATGCCAAACAATAATACATTACCTAATTGTAACTCTTCGAGTACCATTTGTGCTTGATGCAATTGGCCTTTGCCGCCATCGATAATGATCATATCCGGGAGTTTACCCTCACCTTTTTTTAGCTTGGTATAACGCCGCGTCAACGCTTGATGCATCGCCGCATAATCATCGCCCGGGGTAATATTTTTAATATTAAAACTGCGATAATCTGACTTGAGAGGACCATTACTATCAAATACCACACACGATGCTACCGTCGATTCACCACTACTGTGACTAATGTCAAAACATTCTAAACGCGCAGGCAAATCATCTAAACCCAGGGCATCCTGTAACGCTTGCAAACGTCGATAGATGCTCGCTTTGTCCGCAAGTTGACGTTGTAAGGCTTGTTCAGCATTGGCTTGTGCCAGCTCCAACCAACGCGCACGTTCGCCACGCACGCGTTGTGATATAGTCATGCGTTTGTCGCAGGCTTCACTCAAGCTTTCTTGCAACCAAGTCACATCTGCAATCGCCATGTTGACGATAATGCGTTCAGGCACGTGTGATTTATGAATCGTATTTAAATAATATTGCGGGATAAAAGCAGGCAAGATATCCTCAAGCACAATATCGCTAGGCACTTTGGGAAAAAAGGTTTTATTGCCTAACACGCGTCCATCGCGAATAAATATGACTTCCACACACACCGTGCCATGGGCTAATACCGCGGCTAAGACATCAACATTGCCGCCCTCGCCACTGACATATTGTTTTTCTTGAATATGATGCAAACTCGCGATTTGATCGCGAAAAAATGCCGCTGTTTCGTAATCTAAGGACGCGGATGCTTTATCCATACGCGCCGCCAACTCATCGATAAGATCCTTGCTCTTGCCTTCGAGGAATAATAAGGCATCGCGTACATCTGCTTGATAGCCTTGTGGTGTGATATGTTTGACGCAGGGCGCACTACAGCGCTTGATCTGGTATTGTAGACACGGGCGCGTGCGATGACGAAAAAAACTATCACTGCACGAGCGAATACGAAATAATTTTTGTAATAAGTTCAGTGATTCACGCACGGCACCCGCACTGGGATAGGGCCCAAAGTAACGCCCTTTTTGCCGTTTTGCGCCGCGATGAAAATCAATACGCGGATAGTCTTTATGTGCAGATAGATAGATATAGGGATAACTCTTATCATCACGCAGAAGGACATTATAACGCGGACGTAATGACTTAATCAGATTGTTTTCGAGAATTAAAGCTTCATTGTCACTATTGGTGATCGTGATTTGAATGTCGTGGATGTGTTTAACGAGATGCGCCGTCTTGGCGCTGACCGCACCACCACGAAAATAACTGCTCACGCGCTTTTTAAGGTTACGCGCCTTACCCACATAAATAACATCACCTTCGGCATTTAACATGCGATAAACACCTGGGCGTTCGGGTAAATCTTTTAATATTGATTGGATGAAATGTTGGCGTTTGTCGTCACCGTCGTCATTGGCAGGGACCGTCACCGCCGCTACTCAATACCACCATCTGTATTAAAACCACCATCGACCATACCGTGACGTATCGCAAGGTGGGTTAATTCAACATCCGTTTGCACTTTCAATTTATCAAATAAGCGATATCGATAGCTATTGACTGTTTTGGGGCTTAAACACAATTTATCTGAAATCTCTTGCACCTTTTGCCCACTGGTGATCATCAACATGACTTGCAGCTCACGTTCAGAGAGATTATCAAATGGCGTGGGTTCAGGATCAGTAACATGCTTGAGAGCTAATTGCTGGGCGACTTCGGGACTAATGTAGCGCTGGCCTGAGTGTACCGCACGGATGGCACGCTCCATTTCTTCCGGGCCACAACCTTTCGTTAAATACCCAGCAGCACCCGCTTGTAACATGCGCGAAGGAAAAGGTTCATCGTCAAGCGCTGTCAACACGAGGATTTTAACATCAGGATTTGTACGTAACATCTTGCGGGTTGCTTCCAGGCCGCCAATCCCCGGCATTTTCACATCCATTAATACCACATCAGGCACCACCTCGCGGGCAGTTTGTACGGCACTCTCACCTGTGTTTGCCTCACCGACGACTTTAATACCCTTGAGGTCTTTCAGCAAACGCTTAACCCCTTCGCGTACTAAGTCATGATCATCTACAACTAGAACCTTAATCAAGTTCATTTACTCCAATCTTAATGTGTTATGGTTATATTCCACATCACCTTAGTAATTATGTGCATTTTGCTATATTTGCGTACTCTGCTACACCAACCTTGCCTAAATGCTGTCTCAGTTGGCGGAGAGGGAGGGATTCGAACCCCCGGAGCCCTTACAGACTCAACGGTTTTCAAGACCGCCGCTTTCAACCGCTCAGCCACCTCTCCAAATCGCCACAAGAATACGCAAATATTCGGATCTTGTAAAGCCCCCATATCCTGGGAAACTGACTATACATCAGTGCCTTAGCAATGGAGTGGAAATTTTTTTTCAGGCTCAGACAAAAAAATTATGCATAATTTCATACTGTTGGGATTGAAATGTAGAAAAATATGCCCATTATGGTAAAATTGATGAGTATTGCTGAAAAGAGGAGTTAATACATGCAACCCAACAACCTATCGACCACCAGAAATAGTGAATCAATCCTAGCGACCAATAAGGTTTTGCGTAACACTTATATGTTACTGGGGCTGACATTTTTATTCAGTGCCATCACCGCGGGTGTTTCTATGGCGGCCAATGTTGCCCTTCCCGCCGGTTTCACCGGATTGATTGTCATGCTCGTCGGCATGTATGGCTTAATGTTTTTAACGATAAAATTACGCAATAGCCCTTGGGGTCTGGTATCAATTTTCGCTTTTACCGGCTTTATGGGATTTATTCTCGGCCCGGTGTTGAATGTTTATATCACTAATTTCTCGAATGGTACTGAAATCATTATGACGGCCTTGGGCGGGACTGGCATTATCTTCTTTGGCCTGTCTGGCTATGTGTTAACAACACGCAAAGATTTTAGCTACATGGGCGGTTTCTTATTCGTTGCGATTTTAGTGGCCTTTTTAGCAGGCATTGGTGCCGCGGTATTTAATATCCCCGGCTTACAATTGGCAGTCTCTGGCGCCTTTGTCTTGATTTGTTCTGGCTTAATCCTATTTCACACCAGCCAAATCATTAATGGTGGCGAGCGCAATTACATTATGGCGACGATCAGTTTGTACATCGCGCTGTACAATTTATTTATTAGCTTGTTGCAAATCTTAGGTGCATTTGCAGGTAATCGCGACTAAGCGCAAGCCAAACGTTTAAACGCCCTAAAGGCACCGTCTTTAGGGCTTTTTTGTAACCAGCATTTCTTTCAACATGAAACATCAAACAGACCATCAAAGCAGCTTTGTTTTATTGATAACCGCTAGCCCAAGCGCGTGTAGCACAAGCCACTGTGCATTACGGTTCGCGCGCGCGGTATTGAATAAGGGCGATAAGATTCACAGTGTTTTCTTTTATGCTGAAGGCGTACAGCATGGCAATGCGCTGGCGATCGCCCCCGAAGATACACTTAATTACGTGAAACAGTGGGCTGAACTCTCCGGGCAGGGACAATTTCCCTTACATGTATGTATCGCATCAGCGCTTAAACGTGGCGTACTCGATGACAACGAAGCGACGCGTTATGACAAACCAGCAGCAAGCCTTGCTCCCGCTTTTCGACTTTCTGGTTTAGGGCAATTGATCGAAGCGCAATTACATACTGACCGTTGTATCACCTTCAAAGAGTAACGCCATGCCAGCAGCCACCCACAAACGCTTTTTATTCTTATTACGTGACGCCCCCTATGCCTCGCACACAGCGCAAGATAGCCTGGCCATGTTGCTTGCAACCGCTGCTTTTAACCAACAGGTTGGGGTTGTGTTTATCGATGAAGGTGTGTGGCAGTTGAAAAAAGGCCAAAAGCCCTCAGCTCAACAAACCAATATCAGCGCACAACTTGCGGCTTTACCATTGTATGACATCAATCCTATCTATGTGGTAAGAGAATCGCTCGCTGAACGCCAGTTAACACTTGATGATTTGGTATTAGATTGTGAACAGTTAGATTTGGCAAACTTAAACAATCTAATGACCGATTATGATTGCGTAGTTGGAATATAGTGATGTTGTACATTATCAATCATTCGCCTTACCATGATGATAACCTGTTAAATGCCTTGCGTTTCGCTCAGCCGGGTAATGCCTTTGTATTGATAGCTGATGCAGTAACGGCGGCATGTACAGGCAATCCCATCAGCGAAGCCATTACATATGCAATGCAAAACAGCAATGTTTACGTGTTACAGGACGACTTAGACGCGCGCGGCATCGACGCTGTATTAATCGAGGGTATGCGCATGATCGATTACACCGCTTTTGTAGACTTGACTCTCAAGCATCAACATTGTGTGAGCTGGTAAAGCATGGAAAATATCTCTCTCGAACGCGACCAACACGGCCACCTAGTTGACCGCAATGCCTGGGATGAAACCATCGCCGCGCAGCTCGCGGCTGAAGGTAGCATCACCTTGCGAGACGAGCACTGGCAAGTGATTGAGTTTTTACGTAATTTTTACGCTGAATATGAACATATCCCACCGATGCGCCTATTGGTCAAAACCATCGCACAAAAACTCGGGCCTGAGATTGGTAATAGCCCGTATTTATACACCCTCTTCCCTGATGGGCCAGTTAAACAAGGCTGCAAGATAGCGGGCTTGCCGAAACCACCGCATTGTATTTAAACGCGGTTCGCCTCAGGCTACAACCTGCTCTCTTGTAACCTTGCTGCGCACGTAAACGTGCTTATCAAGGCTACTGCTACTTCTTATTGAGATAGTGGAGGATGAGGCCAACAAAAAAACGCCCAGCTAAGCTGGGCGTTTTTCGAGGATGACGTTGGTTCAGGTCGTCGCGGGAAATTAATTACACTGAAAAAGTATGACTGGTGTGAGCATCGTGTGGCTGCTGCGCTGTGTTATCCGCTGCATTCTCATCACTAATGATACGTGCATTCATCGCTTGGCTATGTATTTGGCTACCAGGTGCGGTAAAGTGGCCATTTGAAACTGGCTTGACCGCTTGTAAACCCAATGCAACACCGTTGCTATGGTTAGTACGGAAGTTATTGCCGTATGCGCTTGATGTGGTTTCTTGCACAGGACCTGAATAAGCGGCATTCAAAAAGCGCACACCATTCGGTGCGCTTCTTAACAAACCCGCTATTTGTGGCGTTTGGCTTTGTCTATTTCCAAATAAGGTTGGACTATATCCTGACATATTGTTGTACCCCATGTGTCTGTGGTGGCGAATCGTTTTTGTATGGAACGCAGTATAGGGTCGTAAGCTTAAGACAATATTAAGGATTTAAATTTATTTATATGCGGTTTTGCATTTTATGCGTTCTGGATATTAATTATTTTAAAATCATGGAGTTATGGTTTTCAGCGTGGAATTTCATCTATGCTCAGTAAAAATTGATCCACAGGTATGCTTTTAATGTGCTCAATTGAGCCTTTTACTTTCTGCTTACTCAATACCGTGCTGTGAGTAAAATTTTTCAGCAGCTTGAGATCAGCGGGCCGTACTTGCTCAGCCCATTTGACTTCAATCGCTTGCACTTGGCCGTCGCGGAGTAAAATCACATCAATTTCGCCATCACCCTTAAAATAGTAGGCTTTCCCAAAGCGGTGACAATGCGCAGCAACAATAGCCTCGACTAAGTAACTTTCATTGACTGCAACACTATGCCCCTCTCTTGCCAACCATTGACAAATTGTGTGATAAATAAGAGGGTCGAGAAAATGAAATTTTCGATCTTTGCGCGGAAAGCCCTGTTTTTTATTCTGATCATAAGCCTGTAAGTTAAATAATATATCCATTCTTTCCAGTAAATGGCAATAATCAATGCAAGTGTCTTTGCTAATTAAGCCAATTTTTTGCGTGAGTTTTGAAAACGATATCTGCGAAACACCCGTTGTCAGTAGCGCATTTAGCACCGCTAATAAATAACTTTCGTTTTTATTTTGCTTTAAAAAATCGCCCCTTATCCATTGCTCGTAGGTTACATAAGTTGCTTGCTTGATTTCACCGCCTTGTTCCATCTCATTGATCGCACGCAAATAACCACCATTATGCAAGTATTTGTGAAAAAGCCCGCGCAACTCATCAGCCGAAAATTCACCGCTAGGCTGCAATAAATGCGCATATTCAGAAAAACTAAGTGGGTACATATGAAAGTCTGTTTCCGCAGCAACACCGCGCCGCCCCGGAAAGCTCATTGCGGCCTCTTTCAGTATCAGCGCATCTGAGCCTGTCAAAATACAGGTAGACTGGCGAAACAAGCCTTCGTCTGCAAGCGCCTTAATCACCCTCTCCCAATGCTTCACATAGGTTATTTCATCAATGATTAGCAAGAAACGCTGGGCATTCACCGATTCGATAAAATACCGTAAGACGGTACTTAGTTCTTTAGCATCGTAAATTTCATCACACGGCAAATACAGTATTTGCTCAGATGGCAATGTCTTCTGAAGCAATATTTCTTTAATCAATAATTTACACGAAGTCGATTTTCCTACCTGGCGCCCACCGGTCAAAATATAAATGCCCGGCAATGCCTCTAGCATCACGTGCCACCAACCAGAATCGTACTGGTGCCGTAGGGTTGATAATGCACGTAGGTGAGGATCTGTCTTCAAATACGTATCTAGGCTTTGTCTGTACTGGTTGTGGTTTATGAATCTATCGAGCACTGCTTTCTCCACGAGTTCCATAAGAATCATTTATTTGCCGGGTACGAGAGGTATAGTAACAGCATAAAATAACTAGACAAATTTGTCTAATGCACATTAGACAAATTTGTCTAATGCGTGCTAGTCGGGTTTTGCAAGGCGAGAGAAATAAACATTTAACCTAATAATCAATAAGTTATACAGCAGTCGCTTTGTTAGACAATTGTTTGCTATACTGCGCAACCTGTTGATAGTTAATGCAAGGAAGTGTAAATCCCATGTTTGAAGTCGACCGTCTGGTAGCCGTCATCAAACCCAAAGAAAAGATGTTGGCCTTTTTGCGCAGCCAGCCTAATGCTGGGCGTGATTTAACCCTGGAGACCGTGCGCAACGATTGCACAGCCCTGCTCATCCCTGCCTATGAAAGCCCGAAAATGGCACGCGGCTTTATCGAAAAATATTACCCCGGCATCTTTGAAAATGAACTTGAAGCCTGGGGAATCCCCGAAAATGAATGGCCTAAAGACCGTGACTTAGCGATGTTTGATGCATGGTTCGATGTTGAATTTCATTCGATCGTGTATGACATTGCTGAGTTGGAAACGGATAATCAGGCGAAGTAAGTTTATTAAATAATGTAGGCTACTGTCTTCTAGTCAAGCTCATACGTAGCCCGGATAAGTGGCGCAGCAACGTCATCCGGGAACAGCAATCACAAACAACCGCCCCGGATGACGCGCGTCCCGCGCTTATCCGGGCGACGGCTTACTGTCTCTGCATCAAGCCCGGATGTAGCCCGGATAAGTGGCGCAGCAACGTCATCCGGGAACAGCAATCGCAAACAACCGCCCCGGATGACGCGCGTTCCGCGCTTATCCGGGCTACGGCTTACTGTCTCTGCATCAAGCCCAGATGTAGCCCGGATAAGTGGCGCAGCAACGTCATCCGGGAACAGCAATCGCAAACAACCGCCCCGGATGACGCGCGTTCCGCGCTTATCCGGGCTACGGCTTACGTAGGAACAAATGCTAATGTAGCCTTGATAAGCGCCAGCGGCGCGCAT
>JAJFKG010000029.1 GCA_021773335.1 Gammaproteobacteria bacterium | reverse complement strand
TCCTTGTGATCTGTCTTGATGACTCAAGTTTGTGGTAAAACTTTATTAGATCATGAGACGCTGTTGCGCGCAATACTTATCTGCTTGTTTTATTAAAGATTTTTTTCAAATTTCGCGCCGATTTGTCAGAGCCCGGATAAGCGCGGTACGCGCGTCATCCGGGGAGTTTGTTTGCGATTGCTGTTCCCGGATGACGTTGCTGCGCAACTTATCCGGGCTACATCTGAGCTTGACTAGAAGACAGTAGTCTACGATAAAGACATTGGCTTTAAGTTGTTGTTAATGCGTTTCACGTAATGGCACTTTGCCCTTATTACTGGGTTTGGCTGTATTTTCTTCATCAACCCATAGGTCAGCGCCACCCAGATCGCCTTCCGCTTCGACATAGAGGTCCTCTGTCTCTTGATAGTCACCCATCAAGAATGCACGACGTTGTAAGTAGGCGTCACGTAGCACAATATAGGGATCAAGTGCTGCCTCATCGAGCACGCTTTCTGGCTGCAAGAGATTGGCGCGTGTGTTGACAACGTCGAGACCGAAGAGGGCATAGCGTAAGTATAAAGGATACAAATATGGCCACACACTGAGATATAAGAAGTTGATCGGCAATGTAACACCATCCCGGAAAGTGCTGGGACCAATGACTGGGATCACGATATACATCGATTTTTTGTAACCATAGCGTGCTAAGGTCAAACCCAAATCTTCGTGATGTTTTTCCAAACCGATGTGCGAACCAACATCGATAACCCCACCAATCCCAACAGTGGAATTAATGAGTAAGCGCCAAGAATCGGAGAGGGCTTGATAAAATTTAAGTTGCAACACGCCATTAATAATGGTTGGCACTTCACCAAAGTTATTAAAGAAATTGGTCACGCCCGTGCGCACAATCGAGGGCACAATATGTTTGTAGATAACGGCTGGAGGCTTAATGACGTATTCATCGAGTTTTTCATTAAATTGAAAGGATACGCGATTGAATGATTCTAATGGGTCGATTGGGTTACTGGGCGCTTTATGCAAAGCAAAGCTATTGGCGCTGAATAAGGTAAGCAATAGTATGCCTACGCTGGCTAATCGAGAAAATTTATGTGCATCCATTGCTCACTACCTTGTTGTGTACTTAAATGAAGTCAAAGCACTTATGCAATAACTAAGCCTACTCTATTGTCAGAAAAATGGGCTTTTTATCGCTAAAAATAGTGTTTTTAGCGCAATTGTTTGGCAACTTCTTTAGTTGCGTGGATCAAAGCGTCAGTCGTTGCCGGTTCACTGGCGGCATGTCCCGCATTACGAACAATGTGTAAATTTGAAGCAGGCCAAGCTTGTTGCAAATCCCAGGCGCTATCCAAACGACACACCATATCGTAGCGGCCATGGATAATCGTACTTGGCACATCAGCGATGTATTCGACATTATTGAGGATTTGATTTGATTCGAGAAAGCAGTGGTTCATAAAATAATGGGTTTCGATACGAGCCAAGCTCATAGCCGTGATTGGATCAGCAAAGAAATCAATAGTTTTGCTGTGCGGGGTCAAAGTTGAAGTATGCCCTTCCCACAGTGACCACGCTTTAGCAGCAGCCATGCGCGTCAAATCATCGCCACCAGCGAGACGTTTGTGGTAGGCAGAGATAAGGTCATTATGTTCAGTTTCGGGAATAGGTTGCAAGAATTCCTGCCAACTATCGGGGAAAAAATAGTTAGCGCCTTGTTGATATAACCAGTGGATATCACTTTCACGTCCGAGAAAAATACCACGCAAAATTAAATGCAGTATGTGGTTTGGATAAGCTTGTGCATACACTAGGCTGAGGGTCGCACCCCAAGAGCCACCGAATAAGACCCATTTGTCGATTTGTAAATAATCACGAATGGCTTCCATATCAGAGACTAGGGCTTGGGTAGTATTACCGTTGAGAGCGGCATGCGGTGCAGATTTACCACACCCGCGTTGATCGAATAAAATGATGCGGTAGCGTTCAGGATCAAAGAAGCGCCGGTCATCACCCTTGGTACCCGCCCCCGGGCCACCATGCACAAACAGCACAGGGATACCATCCGGTTCGCCACTTTCTTCGATGTAAATCACATGCGGTTCATCAACCTCGAGTTGATGAACCGCATAGGGTTTGATTTTTGGGTAGAGCGGTTGCATGATTCTTCATCCCTAATTTACGCGCAAGAGGTATAGGTTACTCGCTAGTGCGCATAATAACAAACCTTGTAACTACTCACCAAATGCTTAGTGAGCTTACAAATTCCCTAAAGAAGTCCCTATTCCTTGCTTGCACGCTTACGTTCATGTTCTTTGAGAAATTTCTTACGTAGGCGAATTGCTTGTGGGGTAATTTCGACCAATTCATCATCTTCGATGAATTCCATCGCTTGCTCCAATGAGAAATTAATCGGGGGTGTTAATAGGATATTTTCGTCCGAGCCTGCGGCACGGATGTTAGTGAGCTGTTTTGCCTTGCTGACGTTTACCACGAGATCATTATCACGTGAATGAATACCTACGATCATGCCTGCATACACATCAGTCTGTGGGCCTATTAACATCCGTCCACGCTCTTGCAAATTCCACAGAGCAAAAGCAGTGGATTTACCCTGCGCATTAGCAATCATAACGCCATTAATACGTCCGGCGAGTTTGCCAGTTTTAGCGGGGCCATAATGATCGAAGACGTGATAGAGTAAACCCGTGCCTGAGGTGGCGGTCATGAATTCAGTATGGAAGCCAATCAAACCGCGCGTTGGCACAATATAATCGAGGCGTACGCGTCCTTTACCGTCGGGGACCATGTCTTTGAGGTCGGCTTTACGCAAACCCATTTTTTCCATGATTGTACCTTGGTGTTGGTCGTCAACATCGAGTGTCAACGCTTCATAGGGTTCACACAGGACATCATCAATTTCTTTCATAATAACTTCGGCACGTGATACCGCGAGTTCATAACCTTCACGACGCATAGTTTCGATCAAGATGCCAAGGTGTAATTCACCGCGCCCGGCAACCTTAAATTTCTCAGGATCTTGGGTATCATCAACACGCAGTGCGACATTGTGGATCAATTCGCGTTGCAAGCGTTCGCGTATTTGCCGGCTCGTGAGGTATTTGCCTTCACGGCCAGCAAAGGGTGATTTGTTCACCATAAATGTCATGCTGACAGTCGGTTCATCAACGCTTAACGCAGGCAAGGCTTCAATTTGTTGCGGGTCACATAGGGTGTCAGAAATCGATGGGCTTTCGATGCCCGTCACGGCAATGATGTCACCGGCACTGGCCTGTGGTTTTTCGACGCGCTCAAGACCATGGTAACCAAGGATTTGCATGATGCGCGCATTACGCGTTTTACCGGCACTGTCGATAATTGTTATCGGCGTGTTTGCGCTTATGTTGCCGCGGGTGATACGTCCGATACCAATTGCGCCGACATAGCTAGAATAATCGAGTGAGCTGATTTGCATTTGAAAGGGACCGTCACTGTCCACATCAGGTGCTTGTACATGCTTAACGATAGTTTCAAACAAGGGTTGCATCGTATCGCTGGCTTGTTCATGGTCTAGTGTCGCAAAGCCTTGGAGTGCTGAGGCATAAACGATAGGAAAATCGAGTTGTGCGTCGGTAGCACCTAAGCTATCAAAGAGATCGAAAACTTGATCGATGACCCAATCGGGACGTGCGCCTGGACGGTCGACCTTGTTAATAACAACAATCGGGTGTAAGCCTTGCGCAAAGGCTTTTTGTGTGACAAAGCGTGTTTGTGGCATAGGGCCTTCAACGGCATCTACTAAGAGTAACACTGAATCGACCATCGATAAGATACGCTCAACTTCGCCACCAAAATCAGCATGACCGGGGGTATCGACAATATTAATATGATAATCTTGCCAAGTAATAGCGGCATTTTTCGATAAGATGGTGATGCCGCGTTCTTTTTCTAATTCGTTACTATCCATAAGACGTTCGGGCACTGCAGCACGCTCACCAAGGGAGCCTGATTGCTGTAGCAATTGGTCAATAAGGGTTGTTTTGCCATGATCGACGTGGGCGATAATGGCGATATTGCGGAGTTTTTCTAGCATAGGTACTCTTTAGTGATACGGATCTTGTGGGTATGGATAATTATATAAAGTTAGTATTACCCTAATAAAAGGTTGCGCATTATAGCCTGTGTGTATTAAATCCACAATCGAAATACAAAAAATCTGTGCTATTTCAATGAATTAATTCACAAAACAAGTACTTAAGCTGCTTTAGCTGTATGCCGATACTATACTTAAGGAATAAACTGATGTGTGGGAGGCTGCATGGATAAGCTTGTTTTGTATCCGACATCCACTGCCCAGTGGCACGCACTAATTAATGAGGCACAATTAAATTGTGCGACCCAGTTAGATGAAGAACTGGAAAGTTATTTAGTGTTTTTATTAATGCGCTACACGCAGCATGCGGATCTGGCGTCCAGTGTTTTGGCAACCGATTTTTTAGAATGTGCGCATGCGGTGGGGAATCAACAGCGTGAACTGTTGCGTGATGTCGGTGACAAGTGCCTCTTATTCTCTGGGCTCTTCCCAGGTCGAGCCGAACGGCGCCACGTTCGCATCAGTTATTTTGTTGATCTTGGACAAAGTGCTTATGCGACGCTGGCAGATGTGCCAGAGCTTGACCTTGGCGAACTTTTCTCTGCTTTATGCGATCGTTTTGTGTCATTGGTGGATGTATTGTTGGCAATGCGTGAGGTGGCGGGGCATGGTCCTGCGTTGTTGCCTTTGCAAGCGGATGAACTATGGCGTGATACGGGCAGCAAGCATGCATTTACGACGCTATGTGACAGTGGTTATTCTTTAGCTGATTGTGTTGTTGATGAATTTATGCAGCCGCCGTTTAAGCCGCATTAGCTGCTTCACTGATGCCCAAAGCCCCAAGTACCATATGCAGAACCGGAACCGCTCGCATCAATTATAAGAGGTGCTTCATCATCACTTGTGTCGCCAACTACCTCACAATGCTCACAATAAGCAGCTGTGGTTGTCCGCATAGCTTTATAAATTTCCTCGATATGCGCATAAGGATAACTCTGAGTCAGTTCTGTCAAACCATCTAACTGTTTGCAGAAGTAATCGGCAAGTCTGCCACGAGCTATGTTCGCTGCGCTGCCGAAGACAGCACTATGGCTCGGGTCTAACTCAGCGATCGTCGTATAAAATGCTAAAAATTCAGCTGCCAGTCTATTAGCGTCTTTTGCAGCGGTGGTTATATCGTCGCCGGATAAGGCTTGAAGCGGTGTTGATGAGTGGCGTTGCACGGCCCTTAAATTATACTCCAGGGTAGTGCAATAAGCCCCGTAATCAGGTCCTAACGTATCATCTGAGCTGAGTTCGCTGCCAGTGTCTGTCGTGCTTGAGCTAGCTATAGTTGGATAGCGATCACTGTCACTGGAATCGTCGTCATCATCATCGTCACTATGACATGTGGTTGAGCTTGCGGCCACGGCATGGTCATCGGTGCCAGTATCTGTCGTGCTTATATCCTTGTTATACGCAAACGCTTGCCCGCCCTGTAACACAAAGCGTGGCGTACTTATCTCATCTATTTCTATGCCTATCGTTGTTATCTCAGACTCCCTTGCAATCGTTTCAATATCACGGCGTGCCATGGCACTGCGGATGGTTTCAGTGCCGAGATTAGCGACGCCGCTAAGCGAACGAAAGCCAAGGAATAAAGTCATAATGAAGGTTGAAATCACTGAAAATAGCGCAAACAATTCATCACCGAGGGTACTAACATCGCCATCACTATCAGTTAAAGGAGGATTGGCATAAGCGATATACGTGTTAGCGAAGGTAAAAGCAGTATTAGCCAATAGTGTAAATGTTAATGCAATTATACCAGAGACCAAGACCCAGATATTGCCATTGAGAAAGGTGGTAATTAATCCACGCCAACCCTGTTCTTGCACATTGCTAAGCATGCTGCTGCCTGCCGCTACGCCGCCAAGACTAGAAACGACATTTAAACCTACATTTGATAAAAATGCACCACTACCGATTAAATGCGGCGTGGTAAAGATAAAGTTAAAGAAGGGTGCATGTTGCTTGATCGCATTGACTAAGCCAGACAAGTATTGAGGGGCTTGCTCACCCGCACCAAAATAAGGGAGGGTGCCAAATAGCGCGTTGATAGTCGCAAGGCCGCTAACCAACTTATATGGCCAACTTGATTTGCCAGTGCGTAAGTCCATGAAAAAGTTATCGGTAGTTGTAGCGCCACCGTTATAGCGAAGAATCGCATAAATCGATGTTAATAATTGCAACTGATTTTTGGCATTTGTGCGGTACACCCCGATGAGTTTACCCTGTAATTGAGAGACCGCATGTTTCTTATCCTGCTGCTCTGCCGCTTGCAACTGTTGTTTAAGAACAGTCACGTATTTTTGGGTGTACCATTGGCGAAATACGTCACGTGCGATATATTCAAGCGCAGCCTCACGTTTGTCGCTGTCGGTGCCAGTCAATGCTTGTTTTATGAAGCCACGAGCGAGTGTATACAGGTTTAGTAATTTATCACGATTTGATTGATCGTGGTTTTTATGGGTATCTTTAAAGCTAGCAAGATAGTTATAGAGGTCAGACGTTACCAGGAAAGTCACAGCACCATTGGTGAGTGCAGAGGTGACTCCAGCACCAACGATACCAAAGGTATCTTCCCCTCCCTCAGCGGCGTTGGTCATGGTGGCGAGTGCGGCTAAAAAAGCGAAGAAAACAATACCCGATGCACCAATTGTGCTCACAGTCTTGGCAACGAAACCGCTAACCTTGGTCTCGCCTGCCCAGTCACGATTGGTCATAGGATTAAAAATATGGCGGCGCTGTAATAATCTGCTAAGGGCATCGCTGCACACATTGGTGATCAATAAAGTATTGGGCATGATGGATAAGACATTGGCAGTTTCAGCAAAGCATGAGTCAGTATCCATATCGAGACCTTCGCCGATTAACGCATCAACGGCTGCACCGGCATAGCGCATGCAAATGTAGGCAATGGCGGTAAGCGCAACACCAAACACTAAAATCAAAAAGCTAAGTCCAGCGCTACGTGTACTGGCGCTGAATATACTGGAATTGTGGGTTTGCGTGTAGGCACTTTCAGAACGTTCATACCGTTCTTTGCGTGTTTTTTTATGTTGAGCTAATTGCTTGTTGACGTCTGCATGGCTTGAAGAAGTTGCTGCTGTAGCACCATAGTCACCGCGCTGTATGCTCATAGGGCTATTATCGTCATCTTCCTCGAGCAACAAGCTTTGTTCTTGTTGGCGACCGCCCTGCCGCTGTTTTTTAAACCTCACAAACATATAAAACACTGCCTATTTCTATTGAACAATACTCAGCACACAACGACATTTGTTGTCGCGTCGCCGCTTAAAATTTAGGGGTTAATGGCGGTGTTCGTGTCTTTATTGCCTTGATCTTGTAAGAACACCGAAAAAACTAGTCACTGACACGTGCCGGCCTGGCATTGTTTACCTATCCCGATCTGATCCGTGAGGGAAGGATCCGTGTTATCTGTGTGCATCGAAGACGCTAATAATTTTCACACGAACCGCTGTCTAGACCGATTTATTATACGGGTTCTTGCAGGGTGTGAGAAGAGGCTGATCGTTGTTTTCTATGCGCGCATGCTTTTGGTTAGAGGGCATATGCAAAATGTAATTTAAATTTCACAGACGTCTATCCGAGGGTAAACAATTGAGAGTCACCTGAGCCTGCATTAATCGAGCTGCTTGCGTCAGATGTACCGTAGCTAACGCCCGTACCCCCTACTAATAGCGTAGCTGAAGAGGATGACGCCGTGGTGTCGCGCGAACCCAAAAGACGTGCACGACATGACGAAGGCTCACGCACTTTTGCCTCTTTTAATAGGGACGCTGCAGGGTATGCTGCTCGATCAGTTGGCGGTTGCGTGAAGAAAGCATGCTGATTTGCTGCCGCTGGAGTGGCGCTACCTGCCTCAAGATCATCTTCACTATCGCTGTTAGCTTCATCAGAATCTGAAGTGCTGCGTGATGAGCTAGCGAACGCAGCTGCTGTATGTCTTGCATCGGGCGCACCTACATGAGCTTCATTACAAAGCGTTGCCCCTAGCATTACTTCTACTGCCTTATCCGGAGCAGCACTAAAGTTTTTTGCGGTTGTCGCCATAATTTGATTGAAGATTTCCAAGCCATATTCGGTATATTGTTGCTGGGTAGCTTGTGAGCTTGAGTCGAATTTGGCTTGACACCAGTCTTTAAAGGACATTTTGTTACGATCACATTGCCCTGATGCACTTGAGAAAAAACCAACAATTGAGTTAAAACCTAAGGCGACATTACCAATAGACCCGAAAATGAGCTGAAAAGCGGTTGCGATGGTATTGTCGAGCACGGGGTTAGTCAGGATGAGGCCGGTTTGTGATACAACATAATAAATCATTAAACCTGCGCTGAGCAAGGTCAACAAAAGGCTACGTAGTCCATGACCAGGTTGTGATATAAACGTACGTGTAGCTGAGCGTAAACCGAGATTTTTAAATTCAGCCATTAAATTAAATACATTATCCGATAAATAAGCCGCACTGATCGAATTGATCATGGCATTTTGATAGACAGATGATACGCCCACACAAATTTCACCGAATAGATTGTCTAAGGGTTTTATCGCTTCCCCTACATTCTCACCCACCCCACCATTGGTGAGTGCGGCAGCAGCGGCAGAAATCAATAAGAAATATTTTGCAAGTTTACGGTACCAAGTGGGTTGATCGCGTTCCAATAAATCAGTAATTTCCTTAGGCGTTGTCTCTTCTTTCGATTGACCTTTAGTGATTTGGCAAAGTAATTCGAGCGTTTCATTCATCTGTGCACTGAGCATTACGCGTTTTGCCGACGCAGTATACGCGGTTTTGATAAATGTCTCTTGCTCAGCACTATAAGATTTTTTGCGCAATTCAGTTTTAAACTTGGCAGCGTGCCGGCGCATTTCTGCATCGCGCTTTTTGTAAGAAAATAAAAATTGGTTGAATAATCCTACGCCATTTAATTGGCTCTCAATGCTTGCTAAGCTTGTTAATAAGCTGTTTTTCTGTCCATCGCTTAACTCAGATATCGTACGCCCGGTAAACGATTCTAAGCCAGAATCAATATCACGGGGATGGGCTTTTAGAGCATCACTTAAGCGTTGTATACGATTTTCCAGTTTACTGTAATTCCAGGACCAGGTATCAAACCAAGTCCAACGGCCTTCATTAATTTTATCGTTGGTAACTAATTCGCGGATTTCACCGATCAACCGCGCGATTTCCATTTCATAGCGTACGGTTCGCGTAATAAGCCCGCCACCGCCATTAATCAACGAAAGTAGGATATCGCGAGCATCAGTTTCATCACTGCCCCAAGCGACCAACCAGTTGCGTAGCATCTCCATGCCTTGATGGGTAAAAAAGCCATTCGTGGTGAGGCCAGAGATAAAAGCAGATGCGGTAAAGGGCCAAGATAAATGTTTTTCTGCAGCACCTGTATAGGGTGATAATGCCCCTAATACGGTTGTGCTTAATTGGATTGTAGGCCAAACAAGCGTGTCGTAAACCATTACTGCTTTGCTAAAGCCACTGCCTTCTTTTGCGTAATTTTTTGTTGAGTTTGACGGATTGTAACTGAGTGTCGGCACCAAGTGGGCGGCATGGCCGACGATGAAAGTCGTCGAACCAACGGTGGCGGTTTGGGTGCTGGCACGAAAGCTTGAGCGTGCTGATAAGAGTACGGGGGCCATCATTGCCAAAACGACGTTAATCCAAAAAAGAACATTCATAGTGCTGGTTACAAGTCCTGCCGCGAACATGCCCGTGCCAACCATGGCTAAGAATGAAACAAGAAAAAGCAGCGGAGCAGCCAATCCCAATCCCCACATTTTCCAGCGATTAGTGGGCACAATACCACCTAGGGTTGCTGAATTTGTCAGGGGGATGTTTGCAAAGAATGTATCCGTTTCGCTCAAGGCCTTGGGTAGAGGTTTAAGCTCTGTTGCAAGTGTTGATGATGAAGCTGCTGTGTGAGTAGAGTCAAAGTGCTGCAGCATGTCTGCATACCAGTCGAGTATGTTATTGGGAGGGAGATAGTTGGCTGAATCAGCTTTGTTAAAGAGATGGGGCGTTTGCCTTAAGTCGCTAGAAACCGGTTGCGGTGTTCCTGATGTACGCGACTGGATTGAAAAGCCGTATTCATCATCACTACTACTACTACTACTACTACTACTACTACTACTACTACTGCTACCATTAGTATAATAAATCATATTTGTCAGCCGCTCTAAATCATTATTCTTTACGTCCGCAGTTAATACTGGCGAGCGCCCTCAAGCAGTCCTTGCAGGTGATGATTGGTAAATTGACCCGTGTATTGAAACTTGCTGTGCTTCGCGTTAGCAATTCGCGATGATGCTCTCAGATCCTTGAAATTCCTTGTCAGGGATGATTGCTTTTATGCAGCAAGGTGGGGGGTGTTTTAAATATGTATTTCCAACTTGTCCATTCTAAGGCGTACGGGGCGTAAAATGCAAGCGTAAATTGCTTTTTGGTAAAGTGTTTAATTCATAAACGCATTTATTGTGGGTGTGTAATTTCAAGATTAAGCTAAAACAAGCGGGCTTTGGGCGGGGCTATGCGTTATAATTGCCCGCTTTTAGGCCCAGACTCTTTCAATTAACGATATAACAAGTCATGACAAAACAACAGTTGAATGCTCCAAGTCAAACACCCAAGCGCAAAGCCATTGCTTTGATCTCTGGTGGCCTCGATTCGATGTTGGCAACCCGTTTGATTATGGCGCAAGGCATCCACGTCGAAGGCATTAACTTTTTTACGGGCTTCTGTGTCGAAGGCCATACCCATGCGATCCGCAAACGCGACCAAGATAAACAAAAGCGTAATAATGCCCTATGGGTAGCGGAGCAGCTGGGTATTAAACTGCATATTGTCGATATCGTTGAAGAATACAAATCCATTGTTATCAATCCACAACATGGTTATGGTGCGAATTTAAATCCGTGCTTAGATTGTAAAATTTTCATGGTCAAAAAGGCCATGGCTTGGTTAGAAGAGCATGAATTTGATTTTATTATCACGGGTGAAGTGATCGGCCAGCGCCCGAAGTCACAGCGTGCGGTGACGATGCCAATAGTGGCAAAACGCTCGGGTGCTTTTGATCGTTTATTACGACCCTTATGCGCGCAAAACCTCCCTGAAACTCTGCCAGAACGTGAAGGTTGGGTGGATCGCTCGCAATTGTTCGCTTGGAGTGGGCGTAGCCGTAAGCCACAAATGGCGCTCGCCGAAAAATTTGGAATTAAGGAATATGCGCAGCCAGCGGGTGGTTGTTGTTTCTTAACCGACGAAAATTACGCGAGCAAGTTACAAGACTTATGGCAAGCGCGCGGCAAACGTGACTATGAATTGGATGACGTGATGCTATTGAAAGTTGGTCGCCATATTCGTCCGGCGCCGACCTTTAAATTGATCGTCGGACGTGAAGAAGGTGAAAATAATTATTTGCAAGGTTATCGTCGCCAATTTACGCATCTCAAAACCGTGAGTCATGGTGGGCCATTGACTTTGCTCGATGGTGAAGCGAGTGCACAAGATTTGGATTTGGCGGCACGTATTACCGCCCGCTTCAGCAGTGGGCGCGAAGCACAAGAAGTCATTGTACGCATTGTGACAAAAGAGGGCAGTGAATGGGAAACCGCGGTTGCGCCCATGCCTGCGAGTGAAATTCCGCAAGAATGGTATGTTTAAAGGGAGAGACTAGTGAGTGAGAATACCGTTGCCGCATGCCATGAATTAAATGCCCGGCGCTTATTATGCCCTATGCCAGTCATTCGCGTGCAAAATAAGGTAAAAGACTTAAGCCCTGGTGATGAATTGAAAGTCATTTGCACTGACCCTGGGGTAAAACAAGATATTCCCGCTTGGTGTCGTATCAATGGTCATGAGGTACTGAGTATTACTGAAGATAAGCATGAAGGCGATATTATCGTGGTTCTTCGCGTGGGAGGTTAGCCCAGCCTAAAGAGGCAGCAAGCCTTAACTTAAATCATCAAGTGACACTCGTAACACTGTTGCTAGCTTTTTAAGTACTCGTAAGCTAGCTTGTCTTTCGCCATTTTCTATCTGTGACAAATACGCTGCACTGATTCCCGCGTGCTTAGCGAGAAAGATTTGGGTTAATTCGCGATATTCACGCCACACGCGGATAGCATTCTCACCCGCTATTAAACGTTTGGCATATTCCTCGGGGACTAATTCTTCAACACCTTGCTGCAGAGCTTGATTGAATGTCGCAACGTCATAGTCACTGATTGTTTCTAATTGCTGTGAGTGTTTTTCACAAGCGCGTAAACGTTTATATTCTGCATAGGGAAGAATTGCCCATTCACGCTGACCATGCTTGGTAATAAATTGAATGTCTGTATGTTTTTTCAATGTTTATATACTCCACCGCGTGAAGAAATTCTAATGATCAAAATTTCTCGGTATTTTTCATCTATGTAAAAAACGACTCGCCAGTTCCCCACCCTTAAACGTAACCCTTGCGTATTTTGTAGAACTTTTACTTGTGTATGGGCAAATGGATCTTCTGCAAGTTCATCAATTTTTACTATTATGTTTTGGGCAATATTGCGTGGGAGCTTACGTAATGTTTTTATCGCCTGTTTTGAAAATTTTAATGTGTACATTTTTAATTATAGCTATTAGTTAATTTAAATCAAGAGATTTTTTGTTTGCTTATTGCTAATAGGTTGTTTAGCGTATTAACAAGCAAATCCGCATATCATCCTAAAATCGGCAGTTGAATGCAGAGTTGAGGATAATGACACATTATTTCAGTGATAGATGTAGGGAATTAACTATTAGGGATAAAATAATTAAGGCCTTGACGATAAGCTATTTTTTCGCCAATCTAACTGTCTTTATGTTAATTTAGAGCAGAAAATATGCAACGGACGCAACGTTATCAAGAAGCTCGTCGTGTTACTTTGATCGGGGCTGGGATCAATATTTTTCTTGGGCTGAGCAAGGTCGTGTTTGGTTTGCTTGGTCATTCAAGTGCATTGGTTGCCGATGGCATCCACTCCTTTTCTGATTTGTTGACGGATGCCTTGGTGTTATTCGCGGCTAAGCTCGGTAGCCAAGCCGCCGATTTGGATCACCCCTATGGTCATCAACGCATAGAGACGGTGGCGACTGTCGCACTTGCCATACTGGTGGCGATGGCTGGTATTGGTATTATGTTGGATTCTATTTGGGATCTGGTGACAGGCAAAGATTTAGTACGTCCCGGGATATATGTATTAGCGATTGCAGCAATTTCAGTATTAGCCAATGAATGGTTATTTCGTTTTACTTTAAAAGTTGGTAAACAGCTTAATTCTAATTTATTAAAAGCGAACGCATGGCATAGTCGTAGCGATGCCTTATCGTCTTTGGTGGTATTGCTCGGTGTAGGTGGCGCATTGCTGGGTTATCTTTATCTTGATGATGTTGCAGCCGTTATCGTCGGTATGTTAGTCGTTAAGATGGGCTGGGATTTGGCATGGTCGAGTGTACGCGAATTAGTAGATACTGGTCTTGAGCCAGAAGCCTTAAAGGCTATCGAAGCAGTTATCCAACAAGTGCCTGGTGTGTTGGCTTTGCATTGTTTACGCACGCGCTTGATGGCCGGCGATATCTATGTGGATGTGCATATTTTGGTAGAGCGGCATTTAACGGTCTCAGAAGGTCACTATATTGGGCAGCAAGTGCACTTGAGCTTGGTCGAGCAATTCGCCAGCATTACGGATGTCACTGTGCATGTTGATCCTGAAGAAGATGGTATGGCTGCGCTCAGTGAAAGCTTGCCTGCGCGCCGTGATTTGGTGCCTAAGCTATTGAATTTGTGGCGTGATCTCCCGGGTGGGCAAAATCTAAAAGATGCTGATATTGCGTTGCATTACTTGCAGGGGCAGCTTGAAGTTGTTGTGCAGCTGCCCCTGACAGTCTTTGCGCGACCTAGCGACGCTGCCCAGTTGTGCGCAGACTATCAACAAGCCTGCGCCGCTGTGCAGCAAGCTATCCGTTTGCGCCTTATTTACGCTTAATCTTCCTGCCAGTAAGCCAGTCATTAGGCTTTTGTGGGCGCCCAGTTTCAGGTAGAATCTCCCCCTTTCAACCTAAAGTCCGCGGTTGGATGCGCGTCCAACTGCGGGTTTTAGGTTCAACTATGCCGATAGCGGGAGACAAAGCAATGGCTAGCAATACAAACAGTGATGGCGATAACGTACTGCAATTAATCGCTGATCACGACATTAAATATGTCGATCTGCGTTTCACGGATACGCGTGGTAAAGAACAGCATATTTCGGTGCCAGCACATGTCTTCGATGCTGATATGTTAGGCGCGGGGAAGATGTTTGATGGTTCATCGATTGCTGGCTGGAAGGATATTAGTGCTTCGGACATGATTATGATGCCTGATGCTAGTACGGCTGTTCTCGACCCTTTTTGCGAAGAAGCAACGTTAAATGTGCGTTGCGATATTGTCGAACCCAGTACAATGATGGGCTATGAGCGTTGTCCACGTTCAGTCGCTAAGCGCGCTGAAGAATATTTGAAAGCGAGTGGGATTGCTGAAGAAGCATACTTTGGTCCAGAGCCTGAATTTTTTGTGTTTGACGATGTGCGCTGGCATGTGGATATGAGTGGGGCAGCTTACTCGATCGATTCAATGGAAGCGGCGTGGAATTCGGGCACGCAAATTGAAGGTGGTAATTCTGGCCATCGACCGACAGTAAAAGGTGGTTATTTCCCGGTGCCGCCCGTGGATTCTTCACAAGATTTACGTTCTGCTATGTCTTCAGTCTTAGAACAAATGGGCTTAGTCGTCGAAGCACATCACCATGAAGTTGCCACCAGTAATCAAAATGAAATTGCCACGCGGTTTAATACCTTATTGCGTAAAGCTGATGAAATGCAAATCCTTAAATATGTTGTGCACAATGTTGCGCATGCCTATGGTAAGACGGCGACATTCATGCCTAAGCCTTTAGTCGGTGATAATGGTACTGGTATGCATTGCCATCAATCACTAGGCAAAAATGGCGAAAGCTTATTTGCTGGGGATAAATATGCAGGTATGTCAGAGAGCGCGCTGTATTATATTGGTGGCTTGATTAAACATGCGCGTGCTTTAAATGCGTTTGCCAACCCGGCGACGAATAGTTATAAGCGCTTAGTGCCTGGCTTTGAAGCCCCGGTTTTGTTGGCGTATTCTTCGCGTAATCGCTCGGCATCAATTCGCATCCCACATGTGCCGAATCCTAAAGGACGTCGTATTGAATTACGTTTTCCAGACCCCATGGCAAACCCGTATTTGGCTTTTTCGGCAATGTTAATGGCTGGCCTTGATGGCATAAAAAATAAAATTCATCCTGGTGATCCGATGGATAAAAATCTCTATGATTTACCACCAGAAGAGCAAACTGATATCCCAACGGTGTGTTTCTCATTACAAGAAGCGCTAGATTGTTTGGATCACGATCGCGATTTTCTCCTCGAAGGTGGCGTTTTTAGTGATGATTTGATCGATGCTTATATTGAACTCAAACGCGATGAAGTGACGCGCTTGCGTATGACTACCCATCCACTTGAGTTTGATATGTATTATAGTGGGTAGGTTTTGTCTCGTTGTAATATTTACGTTGTTGCCATTATTGGTGCAGGCAACGGTTTATCGCTGGGTTGATGAGCAAGGCGTTACGCACTTTGCCGATCGGGCCCCTACTGCGTTACAAGCCGCAGAAGTCAAACAAGAGATACTTAATACGCGCCGGGAGCATACCACGAAACCGGCGCGAACAAGTGCCCACCGCGCAGCCAAATTACGCAATACGCAAGCTACTTCATATCAGAAAATTGTTATCACCGGCTTAAAAGCCCAGCAAACTATTCAGTATTTGCAACGCATTACTCTGAATGTGCAGACTAGCCCAGTGTTACAGCCTCAAGATCGCTTAGTCGTCCTAGTCGATGACAAGCAATTTGCAGGCCCGAGCAGCGGCCCGGTGCTGACAATACACAGTCCGCAATTATACCGTGGAGCACACAGCTTGATTGTTGTCGTTGTTGATAATGAAGGCAAAGCATTGGCGCGCAGCAAGGCGATACCGTTTTACGTCCGTCAAGCATCAAGTCAGCAGCGCATCAATAACCACCGTCGTTAGAATATCCCTAAGAATTTTAAAAACACAATCAAAATAGCAACGGGTGCAACATAACGCATGGTTAAACGCCATTTATAGTAGATGAAGCCCTTCTTAATCTGTAGTTCATCGAGTTTGGCCTCTTGACGCATAAACCACGCAGTAAAGATTACAATTAACAAACCGCCTAACGGTAGCATAATATTAGCGGTTAGATAATCCATGAAATCGAAAACGTCCATGCCGAATAGGTGCACGTTTTTCCAAACGTTAAATGATAAGACAGTGCCAATTCCCAACAGCCAAATCAAACTGCTGATAATAACAGTGGCACGTACGCGGCTCATATGAAAGCGCTCGATACACCACGCGACACTTGGCTCGAGTAAAGACAGGGTTGAGGTAAAGGCTGCAAATACCAGCATCATAAAAAAGAAGGTTGCGAACATGCGCCCCATCGGCATGTGTCCAAAAGCGATAGGTAAAGTCTGAAAAATCAAACCCGGTCCAGCACCCGGTTGTAAACCATTAGCAAATACAATCGGAAAAATCGCTAAACCAGCGATTAGGGCGATCCCCGTGTCAGCAGCAGCGATTGCTACCGAAGCACGCGTAATCGAAGCATTTTTAGGTAAATAAGCACCATACATCATGATGCTGCCGGTCGCTAAACTCAAGGTAAAAAATGCATGCCCCAATGCATCCAACGTGCCCTCGGGTGATAGTTGCGCAAATTTGGGATGAAAGAGAAATGCCAAGCCCTGTTCGAAATAGCCACTACTCATAGAATATGCGACTAAGATCACCAGCAATATCAGCATGATGGGGAACATAAAAACAATGGTTTTTTCCAGGCCTTGGCGTACACCGCGCGCAACGACTAACATCGTCGTGAGCATGATAATGGAGTGCCAAAAGAGTAATTGCCAAGGACTTGCTACTAAATTAGAAAATAAGGCGCCAATTTGCTGCGCCGACGCATTAGTAAAGTCACCAGCGGCAGCTTTAAACACGTAATTCAAAGCCCAGCCAGCAATCACACTATAGTAAGATAGGATCAGAAAGCCCGCTAAAATACCTAAGCCACCAACCAACCCCCAATGTCGACTAGCGCCAGATTCTTCGGCAACACTTGCCATCGTCGCTGCAGGATTTTGGCGGCCACGACGGCCAAGCATGATTTCAGCCATCATCAAAGGAATGCCAATGACGAGAATACAAATTAAATAAATGATAACAAATGCGCCACCACCATTTTCACCGGCTATGTAAGGAAATTTCCAAATATTTCCAAGCCCAACAGCGGCACCGGTCGCAGCTAAGACAAAGGCCCAACGTGACGACCATTCACCATGTATTGATTGTCGATTTAAGGTCATACCTATTCCTTTAGTAACAAACTGCGGGTATGATACCCGCTTCTGTATTAAAAAGGTACTATCAATTTATGGATGAAGTGCGCGCTAAATTTAGTATCGGCCAATTGGTTCATCACCGCCTTTTTGATTACCGTGGTGTGATCGTTGACGTTGATCCTGTGTTCGAAGCGACAGATGAGTGGTATGAAACGATGGCAAAGTCGCGGCCAGATAAAAATAAGCCCTGGTACCATGTGTTAGTGCACAATGGTATCCATCGCACGTATGTCGCTGAACAAAACCTTGAAGCCGACGATAGTGATAATGCGATTAATCATCCGGAGGTCGAATTGTTTTTCGAGGAGTTTGAGGGGGGGAGGTATCTACCCAGACAATCCCAAAACTAGGTAAGACTGGCGTACAGGCTCAATCTCTGCGTTAAGACACCGTTTTAATTCAGTCATTTAGGAAATAACTAAACTCCTTCATCAAAACGGTGTCTTGCCTTGACCTTGTAACTGTTAGGCAGTCTTACTATAATTGGCGTACTGGTTCATGGACAAGGCAAGACACATATTCTCTCTCATTAATAGGAAACTACGATGCTAAAAATCGCGAGCTGGAATGTAAATTCAATACGGGTGCGTTTGCCGCAGTTACTCGACTGGTTGTCTAGCAGCGAAGTTGATATTGTTGGCTTGCAAGAAACTAAAGTTGTGGATGCAGATTTTCCCAGCGCCGCGATCGAAGAATTGGGATATCACGTTGTCTATTCAGGACAAAAAACTTACAACGGTGTGGCCTTGCTGAGCCGTGAACCGATCACTGCTGTGGAAACCGATATCCCTGATTTAGACGATCCGCAACGTCGCATTTTAGCGGCGACTGTGGGCGCTTTGCGCATTGTCGATTTGTATGTCCCCAATGGATCAGCTGTCGACTCAGAAAAATACGCCTATAAGCTCGATTGGTTAGCAAAAGTGAATGCTTACCTGGCGGCTCAATTGCAGATGAATGAAAATGTCGTGGTAATGGGGGATTTTAATATCGCGCCTGAAGACCGTGATGTACATGATCCGATCGCGTGGCAAGGCCACGTTTTGGTCAGTGACAAAGAACGCCAAGCCTTCCAGGCTATGCTCGAGTTAGGGCTCAATGATACCTTTCGTTTATTTCCCCAAGAAGATGGGCGTTTTAGCTGGTGGGATTACCGCAATGGTGCGTTGTGGCGTAATGCTGGCTTGCGCATAGACCATATCCTGGCGAGTGATGCTATGGCAACTCATTGTAAAGAAAGCACTATTGATAAAGCCCCACGTAAACTAAAACGGCCTTCGGATCACGCACCGGTGGTAGCGGCATTTGAGGTTTGAGTTAAATTTGAACTGAAAAGGGCCTCTACCCGACAAATCTAGGGCTTACGCCAAAGACCATGCTTGCGAAGTGGGCACTTTTTCGCTAGCATGCACCTCCCACAAATGTGACTGTGCCGTGCTCCGCGTTAGGCGAGGTGGCGGCCGGTAAAGAAAATGAGGATTAGAGACAATGAAAGAGGGTATTCATCCTGCCTATAGCGATATCAAGGTGACCTGTAGTTGTGGCGCAACATTCGCGACTGGCTCAACTTTAGGTAAGGATCTGCATCTAGATATCTGCTACAAATGCCACCCATTTTACACCGGCACTCAACGTATTGTTGATACCAGTGGACGTGTTGATCGCTTTAAGAAACGTTATGCAAAACGTGGCGCAGCAAACAATACTGCGTCTGGTGATGATGAAGCTGGTGATAATAAATAGGGGCAGCTCGCAATTTCTAAGCAAAAAAGGCGCCGTGGGCGCCTTTTTGCGAGATGGCTGAAATTTTGATAAGTAGTTACGTTATTTTAAGAGATGAAAATACTGATTAATACCATCCAAAAACATTTGCACGGCAATGGTAGTTAACACCATTCCCATTAATCGCTCCATCGCATATAAGCCTTTTTTGCCAAGCACGCTGCGTAGCGGTGTTGAGAAAAGTAAGATTATCGTTGATGCGATAGAAGCAATAGCGAGCGCAGCGAACCATCCGAGTAGTTTATTGGGTTGATGCGTTGAGAGTAAGACAACCATTGCCATTGCCGATGGGCCCGCAATTAAGGGGATGGCTAATGGCACAATAAAGGGTTCACCCACGACTTCATCTTGCTGCCCTTCGTGTTTGGGGAAAATCATTTTTATCGCGATTAAAAATAAAATGATGCCACCAGCGATGCCGAGGGCAGGTTCAGTAATATTGAGCCCTTTTAATATATATTGTCCAAAGAAGAGGAAAAGTACAAGGATTGAAAAAGCGATAAACGTTTCGCGCAGAATAATACGGTGACGGCGCTTGGGTTCAACGCTGTTTAATACGGACAAGAAAACAGGCACATTGCCGAGTGGGTCCATTACTAAGAAAAGCGTTAATGAAGCACTATATATCGTCATTTGTGGCTCTTTACATTGAAAAGAAAGATAGTATATTCTGTTACGCACTTTATGTAAAATCAGTTATGCGAATCATGCACACACACAATATAACACCAACGTCTTCGTCATTGAGCCGATCAGTGAATTGGCGGCCGCTAGCATGCGTACCACAGGCACAGTGGTCAAGCTCACTATTGCGAGATTGGATAAAAGACTGTAGTTCTTTGACCGCACGTTTAAAAGCCTGCTGTGATCATTTTCAATTACAAGTAAAATGTCAGCAATTCGCCTATCCTGACTGCACGGAACAACGGATTCTTAGATTGCAACCGCGGCGTTATGCTTTATTACGAGAAGTGTATTTGTTTTGTGACGGTGAACCGTGGATATTTGGGCACACCTTTTTTCCATTAACAACGTTAGTCGGAGAGCAACGACGTTTAAGCGCCATAGGTACGCGACCTTTAGGCGAACGATTATTTCAAGAGCCAACATTACAGCGTGAGGATTTTGAAGTTGCACGGTTAACACCAGCGCATACTCTCTTCCACCGTACTATGCAAGATGTCGATGAGGCTGCGAGTGACTTATGGGCACGTCGTTCAGTTTTTCATGTGCAGTACAAATCATTATTGGTGACGGAAATATTTTTACCTGCAATGCGGCGGTTTATACGGAAATGTTGATACGACGATTGAAAAATTACGCCTTATTAATGCGCTTGGATAAGCCGATTGGTATTTTATTATTGTTGTGGCCAACCCTATGGGCTTTATGGATTGCAAGTGTTGGTGTGCCACCTTTAAGGTATTTAGGTGTGTTTGTGTTGGGGGCAATATTAACACGGTCGGCAGGCTGCATTATTAATGACATTGCCGATCGCAATTTTGATGGCCATGTACAACGCACACGTCAACGTCCCTTAGCTGCAGGTCATGTCTCGCTGCATGAGGCACTGCTTCTATTTATTGTGTTATGTTTATTGGCGGGTAGCTTGTTGTTTTTTCTTAATCTGCTAGCGGTGAAAGTGGCCATTGCAGCATTGTTGTGTACGGTGATTTATCCATTTACTAAACGATATACGCATTTCCCACAAATCATGCTCGGTATTACTTTTTATTTGGGTGTACCGATGGCTTTTGCGGCGGTTGGCAAGCAAATCTCTGCACTGGCATGGTTGCTCTATGCGACCGCAATAATTTGGGCTATTTGTTACGATACGATGTATGCGATGGTTGATCGTGAAGATGACATACAGATAGGGCTTAAGTCGACGGCGATATTATTTGCACGTGCTGATAGATTGATTATTGCAGTTTTACAAGTAGTCTTTTTGAGCTTATTACTAAGTATTGGTTGCTTGTTGCATCTATCTAGCTACTATTTTATTGCAGTTGGCGTTGCCGCTTTATTGAGTGCTTATCAACAATATTTGCTTAAAGATCGCGAACCGCATGCCTGTTTCAAAGCGTTTCTTAATAATAATTGGCTGGGATTAGTGATTTTTATTGGTATTGTATTGGCGTTGCGTAAACTTTAGTAAAGAATGGCGTTAAAAAAGCTGTTCCAATGTCTGATTACTGCCGTCAGCCGCATCAGTACTATGATCATTCGCTGCAGTCATCGTTTTGCGTGGCGCGTTTTGAGCGCGGAATATTTCAAACGTTGAATCTTTGTCGCTAGCATCAGTTGGTAAGCCCGTTTTGCGATCGATACGCATAGTCACAATATCAGGTGGCTGCGGCAGGGTTGCCAAAGGCGTAGCGTTTAAGGCTACTTTCATGAAAGCAATCCACATTGGTAATGCGGCTTGAGCGCCATATTCATAGAGTGAGCGTGGCTGGTCGAAGCCAACCCAGCTTGTTGCAACAATGTCACCGTTATAGCCGGAGAACCACGCATCGATTTGCTTATTGGTTGTGCCTGTTTTACCGGCGATATCGCTGCGTTTTAATACACGTGCTGCGCGTCCCGTACCCGCCTGAATCACATCTTGTAATGCCGATGTGATCAAATAGGCATTTTGCGGCGTAATAACGCGTGGTGCGCTGTTTGTCTTGGTTGTTGCAGTACTATTGTCAGCGATGCACGTTTCACACGCAATGGTAGGTTGTATTTGGTAGACGAGTTGGCCTTGGGTATCGGTAATATGATCAATGATAAACGGGGTAACCTTATAACCGCCATTTGCAAACGTGGCATAGCCGTCGGCTATTTCGAGTGGTGTGACTAAACCGCTACCGAGTGCTAAGGATAGACCATTCGGTAATTGATCTGATTGGAAACCAAAACGCGTAATATAATTTCGCGCATAAGGTATGCCAATCATTTCGAGTAAACGAATGGAGACCAGGTTGCGGGATTTGATTAAACCGATGCGCAAGCGGGTTGGACCGTAAAAACGACGAGTATCATTTTGCGGACGCCATAATTCTTCTTGACCTGAATCATTTAATACCACTGGGGCGTCATTGATGAGGCTTGCCAGGGTAAATCCTTTGGATAAAGCCGCAGAATAAATAAAAGGTTTGAAGTTGGAGCCAGGCTGACGCATGGCTTGGGTGACACGATCGAATTTAGAGCGGCGAAAATCAAAGCCGCCAACCAGTGCAGTGATGGCACCATTTTTCGGATTCAGTGCAACTTGCGCACCTTCGACTTGTGGCACTTGTGCTAATTGCCATTGACCTTTCTTGGTTTCATTCACCCGAATTACATCACCCAGTTGCAGGATATCACTGGCCTGTTTGGGCTGAGGGCCACGATACTTGTTGTTGGCCAATTCACGGCGTGCCCACGATAATCCTTGCCAAGGAATTGTAATAACAGTGTCATCGGCAAGTAAGGCTTGTGCTGATTGCTGGTCAAGCTGCAAAATGGCAGCAGCTTGTAAGCCATTAATTGTTGGAATTTGCCTGAGTGAACCCTGCCACTGCGTGCGGTTTTTTGCATTGGGAATACCTAGGTTGTGCTCTGGGCCACGATAACCATGGCGCCTGTCATAAGCTATTAAATTTTCGCGTAAGGCTTGATTGGCTGCATTTTGTAGTTTGCTATTAACAGTAGTGTAGACATTTAAGCCATGTGTATAAGCGGCTTTACCATATTGTGCCAATAGCTCTTTACGTATTATTTCGGCGACGTACGGTGCGTATACTTGAGTTGATAAACCGTGGTATTTCGCAGTCAGCGGTGTATTCAAGGCTTTTTGATAAGTATCGAAGTCAATATAGCCTTGTTCATGCATACGCTCTAATACATGATTACGACGTTTCTTTGCTGCCACTGGATTTGCCAGAGGGTTGATTGCAGAAGGCGCTTTCGGTAGGCCTGCGATCATTGCTAACTGTGGCAGCGTGAGTTTTGCTAACGGTTTACCATAATAGACTTGCGCGGCAGCACCGACACCGTAAGCGCGATTGCCTAAATAAATTTTATTCAAGTAAAGTTCAAGGATTTTATCTTTACTTAATTCACGGTCGATTTTGATGGCCAAAAGAATTTCTTTGAGCTTGCGTGTATAGGTTTTTCTGCGGGTTAAGAAAAAATTACGCGCAACTTGCATCGTGATCGTGCTACCGCCTTGTTCTTTTTGTCCCGTCATAATCAATTGCCCAGCGGCACGCATTAAACCAAATAAATCGACACCAGGATGTTCATAAAAGCGTTGATCTTCGGTGGCAAGTACCGCATTAATTAATTGTTTTGGTATTTGCTGAATGGGTACGGGGATGCGGCGCTTGTTACCAAACTCCGCAATTAATTTGTTATCACTTGAATAAATGCGCATAGGGACTTGCAGTTGGATATCTTTCAAGACTTCAACATCGGGTAATTGTTGTTCCAGATAAAGGTAAGTAGCGCATGCGACAAGGGCGCCAATCACCAGAAAGGTAGATAGGAAACCGCCAAAGCTGGCAAACAGACGCAGTTTTTTATGAGGTTGTTTTTGTTTCATATTGTGGGCAAGTCTAACTCATTCATTGCCTATTGATAAAGGCACAAGTGGTTAAAGTCCTGAGCCTTTTCGAATCGGCATATGGCTATAAAGCTAGCGACATTTTAAAGCATGCAGGATGACGAAAATTGTTATGTTTTGCAAGTTTTTTATACACAGCATTGGCTAGACTTTATCTTTTTTGTCTATTTTAGTTATAATGTGTTGGTTTCAGTCGTCATTAAGAAAAAGGAATATTTCTGTGCAATTTGTGTTTGACAGTCTGTCTAAGGGCTCATCGATGTTAGGTGCTTTTAGAAAGAAGTCGCCACCTCTAATGGGTTTGGATATAGGGCCGACATCAATTAAATTGCTGCAGTTAGGTAAGCATAATGGACAATACACGGTTGAGAATTTTGCGTTAGTACCATTTGCGGGTGATGACACCCAAGAGGATGCTACGTACTTTGCTGAATGCTTAACGCAAGCAAGTAAGCATCTTATGACGTTAGCTGATACTCATACGCGGGAGGTTGCAATAGCGCTCACGCACGAAAAGGTGGACAGTCAAATTGTGCAATTTGATGCAGCGCTGGATGACTATGAATTAGAACAGCAAATTTATTACCAAGCAGATAATTATATTGCTGATTCGCTAGACGATGTGATACTGGATTTTACTGTGCTCGGTACCTGTGCAGAGCAACCAGAGCTAGCTGATATTTTGCTTGTCGCGGCACAACGTGACTATGTTGATGCGCGAGTTAAGGCATTGCAACAAGCGGGTTTGTGTACCACAGTCATTGATGTTGATGTATATGCGCAACAACGGGCACGTGAGTCGCTAACGCCGCATTTACTACAACAGCTTGAGCAACAACAACTACATGATAATGCTGAGAGTTTGTTGACTTGCTGTGGTTTAGCCTTGCGGAGATATATTGATGCCTGCTATTAATTTAACACCATGGCGAGAGTTACAACGCCAGCGTTTGAATAAACGCTTTATTCGTAGCTTCATCATTAGTATTTCTATTGTAGTAATTTGCTTGCTAATGAATTACGGATTAAACCGGCGTGCACTTAGGAGTCAAAAAAAAACAAATACTCACTTGGCACACCAACTAACAAGCATCAACCAACGTTTAAATAAATTGCGTGAAATAAAAAAACAATATCAACAGGCTGAAAAGCAACTTGGTGTATTTGGCTCATTAAATGTTGAGAATAAACAGAGCTTGCAACTTATAAATGAAATGGTCGATATTGTGCCGCTTGGGCTTTATTTACAGTCTTTGCAACGCAAGGATAAGAGTATTATCTTGCAGGGCAAGGCGCGTTCGCAGCAGCCAGTCTTGCAATTAGTCCAAAATATTACGGCTGCGCGAGTAGTCAGTAAACCAGAAGTATTAGAAGTCAAAACACACTCCGAAGATAAAGCATATCCCTATTATTTCGTTCTGCGTATGCAACAAGCACCCATCGTCAATAGAAAAGAAGCTAAAAATGCCCCAGCTTAACAATGCGAAGCTAAGCGAGTTAGGTCTAGATAATCTATGGGCGTGGCCATTGTGGGTAAGGTTGCTAGTTGTCAGTATAGCGAGTGGGGTGCTGCTAGGAGCTAGTTACTTTATGGTACTTAGTAAGCAGATACAGCGCTTAACTGATTTGCAAAAACAAGAGCAGATGCAAAAACAAAAGATTGCTACTAAACAAGCTATAGTTGCTGCAATGTCGCCCTTACAAGAAAAACTATTATCATTGCGTACGGGGTTAAATAAAACAAAGACATCATTGGTGACACAACAACAAGCATCAATTTTAATTGATGCTATTGCCAAACGCGCTGGTGCGTTGGGCTTGCAGCTTGAGTCAATTAAACAATTACCGCAACAATCTGATGAGGACAATATGAAATTGCCAATCGCAATCCGGGTCAGTGGTGATTATCACCACTTGGGCGAATTTGTTGGCGTTGTTGCGAGCTTGCCTAAGCTTGTTGTTATAAAAGATTTTACGCTTGCAACACGCAAACTAGATGATTCTGCGCCAGCAAGTAAAGCGTCGCAACAATCAAGTCAGATGGGAAACAGTTTAACATTAAATATGCGAGCAATTATCTATTCTCAGTGTTTGTTGCAAGATAAGAAAATGGTTTGCAAGTAAGTTTGGCATAAGGTGATAAATGCATTGTGTAAACGATAAAATAAGACGGAAAGTAACGCTTGGTTTATTTGTCACACTGCTGGCGGACGTTTGTTTAAGCGCAGTCCCATCGTCTTATCACGGGCATGGCAAACGTAGCCCATTTGTGCCCTTAGCTAGCATAAAAAAGCAAACGCATGCGCAACCGAAAAAAATACAGAATTATTCGCTAGCGGCTATGCGCATGGTGGGCAGTTTACAAGAAGATAAGAAGATTTGGGGCATTGTGATGACGCCTGATAAAAAAATTTATCATGTTGAACTTGGCGACTATATTGGCAGAGAAAGTGCGCAAGTGACTGAGGTTAACTCACAGGATATTACCGTCTCAGAAACAATTGCCGATGGTTCAGGTGGTTGGTTGAAGCGTCAACTGGAGATAAAGCGGATCACGCAGAATATGAGAGCAGATAAATAATGATAAAAAAAATAATTATCTTGATCTTGTTAGCTACAACAATGGCTTGGACTGGTATGCTAAATGCTCGTGCCGCGGTTAAGCCAAAGACACATTATACGGGAAAACCCATGTCCTTGGATTTTCAAGATATCCCCGTGCGCACGGTATTACAGCTATTAGCTCAGTTTTCTGGTTTTAATATTGTTGTGAGCGATCATGTGGATGGTAATATTTCATTACATTTAAACAATATTCCTTGGGACCAAGCGCTTGCTATTATCTTGCGTATGCAAGGATTAGGTAAGCGCTCTATTGCTAATGTTATTTTAGTGTCACCATTAAATGAAATGCTAGATCATGAGAAATCCGAATTGGCAGTGCAACAAGAGGCTGCGCAACTGGTAGCACTGGACTCAATGTTGATCCCGGTTAATTATGCTAAGGCACAACAAATTGCCGAGCAATTACAGCAGGATAAAAATACACTATTATCAACGCGAGGTTCAGTGAATGCGGATACGCGTACGAATAGCTTATGGGTGCAAGATATTCCATCAAGACTGATGCACATACGTCGATTTGTTAAGCAATTAGATATACCGGTTAAACAAGTTTTAATCGAAGCACGGATTGTCAATGTTGACGAGAGTGCAGAACAGGCCCTGGGTATTCGTTTTGGTGTCTCTGATCCTAAACATCGCATTTCAGGTACGCTGCAAGGTGCCAATCAATTAGCGATAAATAA
This sequence comes from Gammaproteobacteria bacterium, assembly GCA_021773335.1. Lineage (GTDB taxonomy): Bacteria > Pseudomonadota > Gammaproteobacteria > JAJFKG01 > JAJFKG01 > JAJFKG01. The sequence goes on along the minus strand of JAJFKG010000029.1, from coordinate 1,383 downwards.
AGGATCTCCGCAAAATGTGCCACTGCGTGATCGCCTCAATTTAGATTTGCCGGCGACGTTGTTGAGTGGTGCAACGGTTGGTGCTGCAGGTGGGCCTGCCAGTGTAGGAATTGCTTTAGCAAAATTAGGGGGCGGTGTATTGTTAGATTTGGAATTGTCGGCCTTAGAAAGTGAAGGGCGTGGTAAAATTATTTCAACCCCTAAAATTATCACAGCGAATCAACAAAAAGCCCGGATCGAAACCGGCGAAGAGATCCCGTATCAAGAATCAACCTCTAGTGGCGCAACTTCAACCTCTTTCAAAAAGGCAGTGTTAAGTTTGGAAGTGACTCCGCAAATTACTCCAGATAAAAAAATAATCATGCATCTAAAAGTCAATCAGGATAAACGCAGCGCTCAGCCTGCGGTAAATCGTGAGCCCGCGATTGACACACGGCAATTAGAGACTCAAGTATTAGTCGCAAATGGTGAAACAGTCGTATTAGGTGGAATTTTTGAGCAAGAATCAGCAAATTCAGTTGAGCAAATCCCAATTTTAGGTAATATACCCATTATTGGCGCAGCATTCAGAAGTAAGTCAAAATTGGATAAGCGTAAGGAATTACTTATTTTCATTACTCCGCGGATCGTAAGCCAAAAACAGGAAAGAGTGATTGCGTCACATTCAATTGCTGCAACAGCAGTTGATGTGCACAGTTAAAGTGATATGAAGGATAACTAAAGGTTAATAATGAATATTTTCCTGATTGGCCCGATGGCCGCTGGCAAGAGTACGATTGGAAAAGCGCTGGCTAAGACGTTGAAGTTACAATTTTTTGATTCAGATGCCGAAATTGAAAAACGTTGTGGCGCTGATATCGCATGGATCTTCGATGTCGAAGGCGAACAAGGATTTCGCCAGCGTGAAACAGCCATCCTTGATGAACTCACTAATAAAAAAGGCATTGTGTTAGCAACCGGCGGTGGGGTAGTGTTGGCAAGTGGCAACCGTAGCATGCTTGGTGGCCGCGGTATTGTGATTTATTTGCAAGCGTCTGTTGAACAACAGTTAGCAAGAACAGAAAAAGACAAAAAAAGGCCTTTGTTACAGACTGATAACCCACGTTTACGCCTTGAATCTTTGCATAAACAACGTTCACCACTTTACGAAGAATTGGCCGATATTATTTTGCGCACCAATAGCCATAGTATCCATTCAGTGGTTAGTGATATTGTTAAACAGCTCGATGATTTAAAGGGTAAGTAAATATGCAAACACTGACTGTTGAACTGGGCCAGCGTAGCTATCCTATTTATATTGGTGAAGCTATTTTAAATAAACTCGAACTCTTAAAACCCCACATTACGGGTTCACAAGTGATGATCATCAGCAACGAGACGATC
>JAJFKG010000028.1 GCA_021773335.1 Gammaproteobacteria bacterium | reverse complement strand
ACTGAAAGTGCTTTACAACCCGCAGGCCTTCTTCACACACGCGGCATTGCTGGATCAGGGTTGCCCCCATTGTCCAATATTCCCCACTGCTGCCTCCCGTAGGAGTCTGGGCCGTGTCTCAGTCCCAGTGTGGCTGATCATCCTCTCAGACCAGCTACAGATCATCGCCTAGGTAGGCCTTTACCCCACCAACAAGCTAATCTGACGCAGGCTCATCCTAAAGCATCAGGCCTCCGAAGAGGTCCCCAACTTTAATCCGAAGATATTATGCGGTATTAGCCCGAGTTTCCCCGGGTTGTCCCCCACTTTAGGGTAGATTCCTACGCGTTACTCACCCGTCCGCCACTCGCCAGCCAACTATGCAAGCATAGTTGCTGCTGCCGTTCGACTTGCATGTGTTAAGCATGCCGCCAGCGTTCAATCTGAGCCAGGATCAAACTCTTCATATAAAGAGGTCCGGTATTTCTACCGAGATCCATTAAAAACTTGATGTTCCTCTTGGCCAGTAAACTGACCTCGAAGTTCAGCAAGCTAAGGTTTTTCGTACTACTCAAAGCTACGAGTGCCTACACAAATTACTGCTGTATAACCTAATTGTTAAAGAGCTACTCACGAAGGATTCCGTGAGCCGGTTTTGAGGCTTCCCCAAACCGGAAGGCGAATTCTAATGACTTTCGCTGAAGTGTCAACAATTTTCTGTGATGATTTTATGAATTTCCCCGATGCGGCACCAGGAAAAGAGAAATAACGCTGAAATACGGGATTTTTCATTATTTTGCAAGAATAGTTACTTTCGCAAAACGGCGTTTACCAACTTGGTAAACATGTTGTGTACCTGGCTTGAGAATCAATGCCTTATCACTCACACGCTCACCATCAATTCTCACTGCCCCGTCTTTGAGCATACGCAAAGAATTCGATGTGCTCGTCGTTAATCCGGCTTCTTTCAACAAGTTAGCAATCGCTATTCCCCCAGAACCAACGTTGAGTTCAATCTCAGGCATATCGTCAGGCATTTCGCCACGTTGAAATTGTGCAATAAAATGCTCATGCGCCGCTTTGGCCGCACTGGCACCATGGAAGCGGGTAATAATTTCTTCAGCCAAGAGTATTTTATAGTCACGTGGATTGGCGCCCTCTTCTTTGGTCGCCCGTTGCCACGTCCGTATGTCTTCCATTGGTCTAAAGCTGAGTAATTCAAAATAACGCCACATCAGTGGATCAGAAATCGACATAAGTTTGCCAAACATTTGATCCGCCGACTCATCAATACCAATATAGTTATTCAATGACTTAGACATTTTTTTAAGACCGTCAGTGCCTTCTATCAAGGGCATGGTCAACACCACTTGCGGGGCTTGCTGGTAATGTTTTTGCAGCTCACGTCCCATCAGCAGGTTAAATTTTTGGTCTGTTCCTCCCAGTTCGACATCGGCCTTGAGCGCCACCGAATCATAGCCTTGGAGTAACGGATACAGAAATTCATGAATAGCAATTGGTTGCTGGGTTCGAAAACGTTGGCCAAAATCATCTCGTTCAAGCATGCGCGCGACGGTGCTTTGCGCAGCTAATTGCACCAAACCGGCGGCATCCATTTTGTTCATCCAACGCGAATTAAATTCGATGATAGTTTTATCTGGATCTAAAATCTTAAACACTTGTTCACGATAGGTTGCCGCATTGACTTCGACTTCTTCGCGCGTGAGTGGCTGGCGCGTAACATTCTTACCAGTTGGATCGCCAATCATGCCCGTAAAATCACCGATTAAAAAAATCACTTCATGTCCAAGATCTTGGAATTGGCGCATTTTGTTGAGAATGACGGTATGTCCAAGATGAATATCAGGTGCTGTCGGATCAAAACCTAATTTTACGCGCAATTTTTTACCTGAAGCCAGACGCGTTTTTAATTCTTCTTCGACTAAAATCTCGTCGCTACCACGCTTGATTAGCGACAGCGCATCATCAACTTTGGGCATTATTTCTCCATTTACATTCAACTGATAAAAAAAAATCATTATACTCCTCACACCTGAAGATGCGAGGGGCATAGATACCTAGTACATAGGCATTCGCCAAAAATTTTGTTTGCTTCTTCAGCATAAATCAGCATAATTGCTACACAGTTTCCAGTGAAGTGCTGGGGTAAGAACAAATCATAACCAGGCAAAGGATTTTCCTGGGTAAAAGATAAAAGCATAGGACACGGGCTGCACAGTAGTATGGATCATAACGACCTCAGCGTTATCAAAAGTCAGTACACCACTAAACGCCAGTTCAAAAATCAATGGCTGTGGGTATTTGTCGCTGGGCTCGGCATCACTGCTGTGTGTTTAGAACTATTTCTTTCTGACAGCAGTGGGCTATTTTGGAAAAATACCCAAAGCCCTGGCATTGTGGCCCCACCCAGCACTGAAGTACACCGCGCCAGTAGAGAACTCGCGCTACCAACGCGCATTGTTAACGCGCCCGCACCCGTTGCTAGCACTCCAGCAAGTAAACCAAAAAAAGACAAAGTCGATCCAAATGCGCCCCAGTGGCACTCAATCACCATCAATAAAGGTGACAACCTTTATCGCTTGTTTAATCGCTGGAATATAGACTCTAAACAATTAGGTGACATTTTACAGAATACAAAGGCACGTAAAGTGCTCAGTGATTTAGTGCCCGGAAACCAATTAAGTATTTTGCTCGGACCACAACAGCAGGTCGAAAAATTACTGTATGAAATCGATGAAACCAATGTCATTGAGATTGTGCGAACCGCGCAAGGCTTTAAGGCAACGCGCCACCAACAAACGCCGATTATTCACTTAAAGAAAAGTGAAGGCACCATTAAAACTTCGTTATTTAGCGCGGGCAAACGTGCTCAACTGCCACAAAACGTCACTACGCAATTGGAAAAAATTTTCGCTTGGGATATTAACTTTGCCAAAAGTGTGCGGCCGGGTGATAAGTTTAAAGTCCTCTATCAAGAGCAATATATCGGTGGCCAAAAAATTGGAACTGGCGATATTGTTGCCGCAGAATTTGATAATAATGGAAAAATTTATCAAGCGATCCGTTATACATTTCCTGATGGTACTTCACGCTATTACACGCCTAACGGACACAGTCTACAGAAGGCTTTCCTACGTGCTCCAGTGCGCTATACGCATGTCAGTTCACGCTTTAGCAAATCACGCTATCACCCGATTCTACATAAATATCGTGCCCATGAAGGCGTTGACTTAGCGGCACCATATGGTAGACAGATCCATGCAACCAGTGATGGTCGCATTATTTTTATGGGGCGCAAAGGCGGTTATGGCAATACCATCGTGTTAAGTCATGGCCATAAAATTACAACCCTTTACGCACACATGTCGCGTTTCAAAAGACATTTACACGCCGGACAGCGCGTAAATGAAGGTGAAGTGATTGGTTATGTTGGTGCTACTGGTTTAGCAACCGGCCCGCATGTTCATTATGAATATCGCATCAATGGTAGGCATTATGATCCACTCAAGATTAAATTACCTAATGCACAGTCCTTGCCAAAAAAATACCGCCCGGAATTCAAAACCGAGGCGAATCAATTGCTCGCGCAGCTCAACATTGGCCAAAATATTCAAGTTGCGCAGAATCAATTAGCTAATCTCAACGAACAAATCAAGGTAAATTAAAAAAACACCGTCATCCTGGGCCGACGTATCTCCACGAATTATTTTTTCGGATTCATTTAAAATTAAAAAATTTTATAGCCTACTGTCTTTGCGTCAAGCCCAGATGTAGCCCGGATAAGTGGCGCAGCAACGTCATCCGGGAACAGCAATCGCAAACAACCGCCCCGGATGACGCGCGTTCCGCGCTTATCCGGGCTACGGCTTACTTATGAACAAATGCTAGTGTAGACTACTGTCTTCATGTCAATGGCTTTATGTCTTGATCTGACAGAACAGCACGACAGTGGGACTTTCCTAAAATAAACTACTCTCTAGACGCTGAAGGAAGAGCCACAACCACATGTAGTCTGCGCATTCGGATTACGAATCACAAACTGCGCGCCACGCATATCTTCTGTGTAATAAATTTTGGCACCAACCAAGTACTGATAACTCATAGGATCGATGAGGAGTTTGACGCTAGTGATAGTAATACCACCGCTATCTTCATCTGCTTCATCCGGTGTTTCCTTTTCAATAACCATATCATCAGCATTGATAGTTTCATCGAAAGTAAAGCCATACTGGAAGCCCGAACATCCGCCGCCCGTGATGAATACACGCAAGTACAATTCAGAATTTTCTTCCTCACGTAATAAGGCTTTTACTTTACGTGCTGCACTATCGGTAAAAACAAGTGCTTGTGGGGTTACAACGGTTGCTTCGCTCATGCAGTTTTCTCCTAAGGGGTCAGGTGTTGATATTACACAACTTTAGAAAAGTTGTGTAATATCAACACCTGACCCCTTAAGTATATCTTGAACCAGCCTTTTTAGCTATAATCGTGGCATACTAGCTGGGGCGCCTCGAGGATCACATGCACTACATCAGCCAATTTATTGATTATTTCTTGCATATTAACATTCACTTACAAACGCTCAGCGAACACTTTGGCAGCTGGACCTATGCTATTTTATTCCTCATCGTATTTTGTGAAACGGGCTTAGTCGTTACCCCTTTATTGCCTGGAGACTCATTACTTTTTGCCGCTGGTTCACTCGCGGCACTTGGTGTTTTAAACGTTCACTATTTAGTGATTTGCTTAATCAGCGCTGCCCTGCTTGGTGATAATGTCAATTATTGGATAGGGCGTTGGTGTGGCCCAAAAGTATTTCACTATGAGAAATCACATTTCTTCAATCCCAAATACTTAAAGCGTGCACACGAATTTTATGAACGCTACGGCGGCAAAACAATCATTATCGCGCGCTTCGTTCCAATCATTCGCACATTCGCCCCTTTTGTTGCCGGCATAGGCACAATGCCGTATCGGCGTTTTATCGCGTTTAGTATTACTGGCGCAGTATTGTGGGTTTGCCTGATTGTTTATACCAGTTACTGGTTTGGCAATATCCCGATCGTAAAGCAAAATTTTTCTTTGGTAATCCTAGCCATTATACTTCTCTCACTATTACCACCTTTTGTCGAATTTTTACGCCAGCGTTTTAATAGGATTTCATCATCCTGACCCTAGCGAATCTCCACAAGGCTTGGGTAAAACTTTCATAAAATTAAGTGTGAATACTGTATTAATGATAATAGTTGTAGGAGTTCGTCAAAGCCTGCCCCCTTCAGTCTTTCGGTCTTAAATTTCCTTCATCTGGAAGTCAGCTTTACTAGCCCCACAATCCGGGCATAGCCAATCCTCAGACACATCATCCCAACGTGTACCAGGTGCAATACCTTCATCTGGCCATCCCAAGCTTTCGTCATAAATTAAACCACAAACTAAACACAGATATCGCTTGAATGCTGGTGCTGCCATGAGTACCTCGTTAAATCAATTAAATTAAGCTAAATTAAATAAAGTCAAAAGAACGAAGCGACAACCCCACTCAGTGGTCCTCTTTGTCGCCTAACCCCTCCAAATAATACACCATTCACCTTCCCATGAGTAGCTGGTATTATGCGCCTGGATATATTATCAAATTAAGGAAGGCTAAATGTCTCATTCGATTGAATTATTTGAGCGCGCTCAACAAGTTATCCCTGGTGGTGTGAATTCCCCAGTACGTGCATTTCAGGCTGTCGGTGGCAATCCGCTATTTTTGCAACGCGGTGAAGGTGCTTATATTTACGATGTTGATGGCCAACGCTACATCGATTTTGTTGCTTCTTGGGGACCATTGATCCACGGCCATTGCCATCCCGCTATTGTTAAAGCCGTCCTCGAACAAGCCCAACAAGGCATGACATTTGGAGCGCCAACAGAGCTAGAAATCCAGCTTGCCGAAAAAATTACACAACTAGTGCCAAGCATTGAAAGCGTGCGCATGGTGAATTCTGGCACAGAAGCAACCTTAAGTGCCATTCGTCTAGCGCGTGGCGTCACTGGACGCGCTAAAATTCTTAAGTTTGCCGGCTGTTATCACGGTCACCACGATGCATTACTCGTCAAATCCGGTTCTGGCGCATTGACCTTTGGCGTGCCTACTTCACCCGGGATTCCAGAATCTGTAGTCAGTGATACCTTGGTTGCTGATTACAATAACTTGGATCAAGTAACCCAGTTGTTTGGTGATTATGGGAATGAAATCGCTGCAATTATCGTTGAGCCAATCGCCGGTAACATGGGTTGTGTTTTACCACAAGACGGTTTTCTCGCCGGTTTGCGTAAACTGTGTGATGAACACGGCAGTCTATTGATCTTTGATGAAGTCATCAGCGGTTTTCGAGTCGCCATGGGTGGCGCACAAGAACTGTATGGCATCACGCCCGACTTAACCACGCTGGGCAAAATCATCGGTGGCGGTATGCCGGTCGGAGCCTTTGGCGGAAAGCGTGACATCATGGCAGAAATTTCTCCTACTGGTCCTGTCTATCAAGCAGGAACCTTGTCGGGCAACCCTCTTGCAATGGCTGCAGGCTTAGCGACCATACAAGAATTGCAAAAAGATAATTTCTATCCTGAAATGGCCAGCCGTACTGAATATTTCGTTGACGGTATTCAGGAACGTGCCGATGATGCGAATATTCCTTTACACACCCATTATGTTGGCTCAATGTTTGGAATGTTTTTCACTGCGGCTAAACAAGTTCGCAGCTTGGACGATGTGATGGCATGTGACAGCGAACGTTATGCCCAGTTTTTTAATGCCATGCTCAAAGCTGGTGTTTACTTCGCGCCTTCGGCATTTGAGTCTGCGTTTGTATCGGCATTACATAATCAAACAGTATTGGATGATGCGCTCGATGCGTTTGAAAATGTATTTACAAATTTAAAATAAGCAAGGAATCCTCATGATCAAATATGATGTCTATGGACTTGGCAATGCACTCGTGGATACTGCAATCGAAGTACCTGAACAAATTCTTACAGATTTGAAGATAGATAAAGGTGTAATGACGCTGATTGATGAGAAAACTGCTTACGAACTTTCACTGGCGCTACATGACTATCCCCACGTACATGCCTGTGGTGGCTCCGCCGCAAACACCATGATCGCTGTCGCGCAATTTGGTGGTCAAGGTTTTTATTCTTGTCGTGTCGCAGCCGATCAAGATGGTGACTTTTATTTTAAAGAGCTTGTCGCTGCTGGCTTAGATACCAACCTCAGTGCGCAGCAACGGCAAGACGGCACCACCGGCAAATGTTATGTGCTCGTCACCCCCGATGCCGACCGCACCATGAATTCTTTTCTCGGTGCCACCCAAGATTTTTGTGTCAGTGAATTAGTCAATGATGCAATTAAAGCATCGCGCTATATTTATATTGAAGGCTACCTCGTCGCCCAAGAACGCGCACGTCAAGCAGCAATCCTGGCCAAACGCATCGCTGATGAAAACGATGTAAAAACTGCAATTACTCTTTCCGATCCTAATATGGTGCAATTTTTCAAAGAAGGGTTGCTAGAAATCATTGGTAACGGTGTCGATTTATTATTTTGTAATGAAAGTGAAGCCTTACTCTTCACTGAAACTACAGACATCCCTAGCGCATGTCAGCAATTGCAACAGTATGCCAAAAAATTTGTCATCACACTCGGCCCCAAGGGTTCTTTAGTCTATGATGGCGAACACTTCCACACAGTACCCGGCTACCAAGTCAAAGCAATTGACACCGTCGGTGCGGGAGATATGTTTGCTGGTGCATTCTTGTATGGTATTACTCATGATTATGATTATATTCTCGCTGCACGAATGGCAAATCTCGCCGCCGCAAAAATTGTCGCCAAAATCGGGCCACGCTTAACAGCTGATGAAGCAGAAAGCTTGCTAAAAGAAATTAAGAAAGGCGTGTCGGCTTAATTTACATGTATTCTGTGTAATTTGCGGCACTTTGATCAGTCCATCCACTTTCATTAGCAACAACAGACTTGTCGTGGTAAAGGTTGTCTGTAAAGATGATAACCCCATTGTGTATAGTAACTCAGGCTTGATCTGACAGTTCCCGGTTTTTATGAAGCGACTGTCGGGTTAAGTCTGAACTACTAAACGTCAGCGCATAAAAAGGGCGGCTAACTTAACCGCTCTTTTCACTATACCAATACCATTAAGCGCTAGTTTGACGCTCTTTGATTTCATCGATGGTTTTACAGTCGATGCATAAAGTCGCAGTGGGACGTGCTTCGAGGCGACGGATGCCAATCTCAATGCCACAGGCTTCACAATAGCCATAATCACTATGTTTAATGCGCTCTAGTGCTTCGTCGATCTTTTTGATGAGCTTGCGCTCTCTGTCACGTGTACGTAGCTCTAAACTAAATTCTTCTTCCTGCGTCGCACGGTCATTAGGATCAGGAAAGTTAGCCGCTTCATCTTGCATATGATGCACAGTGCGATCGACTTCGTGCATGAGTTCACTCTTCCATTTGTTGAGCAAACCTTGGAAATGTTTTAATTGCTCATCATTCATATACTCTTCACCAAGATCTTCGTCATAGGGAGCAATCTCTACGATGTCTGCCTGAGTAATTTTTGATTTTGCTGGTTCTTTTATTGCAATACTTTCCACTGTCGCTTTCCTTTTCCTGGTTGGTATTGTTGCCGTCCCACTTGCCGCCTTAGCTACTGTCTTTGCCGCTTTTGGCTTTGCAGTTGATTTGGCTGTGGTCTTCTTGCTGACGGCTTTCTTGGCCGCCCTCTTCTTGGCAACAGCCTTTTTAGCTGTCGCTGCCTTAACTGGAGCTTTCTTTGCTGTTATTTTCTTTGCTGTGGCTTTTTTGGCTGTCGCCTTCTTAGCAACGGTTTTCTTCGCTACTGTCTTTTTAGCCGTTGTTTTCTTCGCTGTCGTCTTTTTACTAACCGCTTTTTTAGCCGTCGTCTTTTTCGCGGCCACTTTCTTACTAGCAACCTTTTTAGGTGCCGCTTTCTTTACCGTGGCCTTCTTGGCAGTGGCCTTCTTCGCCGTCGCCTTTTTACTCGCAGCTTTTTTAGGGGCTGCCTTCTTTACCCCGGTTTTCTTAGCCATCGGCTTCTTGCTAACAGCCTTTTTGCTGCTTGCTCTACTGCTGGCTTTTGCTTTGGTTTTCTTGCCAGTCGTCTTCTTTGCACTTGCCATTGTGATCTCCTCACGCGGTATAATCAACCCTTGAAACCGCGGCGCTTAAAAGCGAGTAATGCTATATACCAAAAACACTCTCTCTCCGCAAATTTTTTATTGCATCATAACAAACTTTATTTATGTGTAAATACCATAAATTTTCATCATATTAACATTCAACCGCAACAGACGCGAGTGAGTGTTACCGATGTATATAGGGATTTACTCTCACCTCAAAACCATACATTAGCTTAGGCCAAAATCAGGATTTTGCCCAACAAAAGATTACGGCCTTGTTACAAATGGCTTAACAAACAATAGGATAAAATTAGAACAATTATGGCGAGATTGTAGCGCTAGTTACGCGATCATGGCCAGCCAGATCTTGCCAATGCCACACATCACCAAATCCCTGTTGCTCTAACAATGTTTGCAAAACTGGTTTTTGTTGATAGCCATGCTCCATAATCAATCTGCCGTGGGGACGTAATAACATACGCGCTTGCGCGATAATCGTCGCGAAGGCCTGCATACCATGATTGGCGGCACACAGCGCCCCCCGAGGTTCAAAACGCACATCCCCCTGGCGTAAGTGGGGATCCCCTCCTGCGATGTAGGGTGGATTACTCACAATGAGATCGCAGCAACGCGGCACTAAAGCTTGTGCCCAATTACCACATAAAAAGTTAACCTGTCCAAGTCCCAGGCGCTGCGCATTGGCTTGAGCGACTGCAAGTGCCTCAACGCTGATGTCCACAGCTGTAATCGACCACCGTGGCCGTTCACTGACAAGTGCCAAGGCAATCGCGCCACTGCCGGTCCCCAAATCTAGTACAGTGAGTTCGGCAACGTTAGCATAGAAATCTAAGACACGTTCAACCAACAGCTCGGTTTCCGGTCGTGGAATCAATGTCGCCGGTGTCACCGCCAACTCCAAGCTCCAGAATTCTCGCCGCCCGATGATATAGGCAATCGGCTCACCTTGACAGCGCCGTGCAACCAGTGTTTCAAAGCCTGCCTTATCCTCAGTGGATAACTCTTTTTTTGGCCAGGTATGTAAATACGTGCGGGCTTGGTGTAATTGATAGGCGAGCAGGATCTCTGCTTCAAGATTAAAATTGTCATTTTCGCTCAACTGGCTTCGCGCCCAATGCAACGCTTCTTTGATGGTCTGCATACTTTGTTAATCAACTATCTTTTTCTAACGACGCTAAAAGTTCAGCCTGATGCTCACTGACCAGCGGTCTGATCACTTGCCCCAAATCACCGGCAACAACTTCGGGCAATTTATATAAGGTTAGATTGATGCGGTGGTCGGTCACACGCCCTTGTGGATAGTTATACGTGCGGATACGCTCAGAACGGTCACCACTGCCAACCAAACTCTTACGTGTTTGAGCTTGTTGTGCCTGCTGCTTGGCTTGTTCTGAAGCCAAAATTTTTGCTTGCAATAAAGATAAAGCCCTAGCGCGATTTTTATGTTGTGAACGTTCATCTTGGCATTCCACCACAATTCCCGTAGGAATATGCGTCATGCGAATAGCAGAATCGGTCTTATTGACATGCTGTCCGCCGGCACCTGACGCACGAAAAGTATCAACGCGCAAATCATTTTGGTTAATATCAATAGCATCGATGGCTTCAACTTCTGGCATAATCGCAACTGTACACGCCGAAGTATGGATGCGTCCTTGAGATTCTGTCTCAGGCACGCGCTGCACACGATGCGCCCCCGATTCGAATTTCAACTGTGAATACACTCGATCACCACTGATCTTAACAATTATTTCTTTATAGCCGCCATGCTCGCCCGTACTCTCACTGATGATTTCCAACTGCCATTTTTGTGACTCAGCGTAGCGCGAGTACATCCGAAAAAGATCACCGGCAAAAATCGCGGCTTCATCACCACCAGTACCAGCGCGGATTTCCAGGAACACATTGCGCTCGTCATTGGGATCTTGCGGCAATAATAAAATTTGCAATTCTTTATCTAACTCACTCAGCTGCTGTTGGGATTCGGCTAATTCCTCTTGTGCCAATGCTTGCATTTCACTGTCATCATCACCCAACAAAGCGCGCGCTGACTCACAACTGGCTTGCGCTGCGGCATAAGCTTGAAAACATTTCACGATGGGTTCTAGTTGCGCATATTCTTTCGATAAATCGCGAAACCGATTTTGTTCTGAGATAACCGCTGGATCACTCAACAAAGCGCCTATTTCTTCATGGCGCTCAACTAAGGAATCGAGCTTGTGACGTAAGGAATCTTTCATGCGAGCATTACAAATCCGAGCTATCTTGGGTATCGATGTCTAATAAACGTTGCGCGCATTCTAGCATTTCTAACTCACCTTGGTAACTGGCTTCACGCAATTTCACTGTCGGACCATGCATTAACTTATTCGCCAAACTGTGTGCGACTTTCTCTAAGACCGCGCGTGGTGCCTGACCACTATCTAATAACTGTTGCGCATTTGCGAGAATTTCATCACGCATTTTCTCAACATTATCTCGATAAGACTTAATCATTGTACCCGCATCTAATGAGCGCAAATTTCGCATAAAGTGTGCGGCATGATGCACGATTAATTGCTCAGCTTCATGCGCTGCAGCTTTACGCTTATTAAAACTATCACTAATAACCTCATGCAAGTCGTCAACACAATAGAGATAGACATCATCGAGTTCAGCAACTTCAGGTTCGATATCACGCGGCACTGCCAAATCCACCAAAAATAAAGGATTATGACGACGCTGTTTCAAAGCACGCTCAACCATGCCTTTCCCCAGTATGGGCAAGCTACTCGCAGTAGCCGATACCACAATATCTGCTCGCGGTATGTAATCACCAATCTGGCTAATCGCAATACCTTTACCACTGTATTTTGCTGCCAATGCTTGCGCACGCTCAATGCGACGATTAGCAAAATAAAATTGGCGCACGCCTGCTTCGTAGAGATAACGCGCGACTAAATCAACTGTTTCACCAGCACCAATCAATAATACGCTGTTACTGGCGAGATCGGTGAAAATACGTTTCGCTAAATTCACCGTCACAAATGCGAGTGATACTGGGCTTTCACCAATCGCGGTTTGACTACGCACTTGTTTCGTGACATTAAAGACATATTGAAAAAGGCGCCCCAAATAGCGTCCAACAGTACCAGCTTCATTCGCGGTTTGATAAGCAGCTTTTAATTGCCCCAAGATCTGCGGCTCACCCAACACTTGCGAATCTAAACCTGCAGCAACCCGCATGATATGCTCCACCGCTTGTTGGCCTTCATGCACATACATACAAGCAGATAATTCATCATGTGGCACTTTATGCCATTGGGCTAACCAATAGCGGATTTCATCCATATCACCGTGATGACAATACAACTCCGTGCGATTGCACGTCGATAAAATCGCCGCTTCTTGAGAGTGTTTGTGTTGTTGCACCAAGTCGATCAGTGGCGCTGGCATCATTTCTGGCGTGAACGCGACTTTTTCCCGTAAAATAATGGGTGCTGTTTGGTGATTAATCCCACAAGCAAGTAAAACCATTGTAAATCAACTAGTTATATTCTTTCTGATTATCGAACAAGCCTTGTTTGGCCATTATTTTAGCTATCGCTGCTAAAATTGTACTATGAGCCTTCGTTAACGGTAATCTATGGCTAAAATAGCAGCTATCGCAAAAAAAAACCTACTCATAAAAGTAACACTTTGTGCCTTTCTTGTCGCCCTTTGTTTAGTCATTGTTAGTTACTACTCTCAATATAGTCGCACTTCAATGCAAATGACACCTGCTGAACCCGCTGAACTAGTGGCCTATGAACTTATTGAAGTACCTATCAGTACTCAGCAGCCTGTCAACGATATACAACAACAAACGCTACAAGCCTTATTCGCTGCAGAATTAGCAATGAAACAACAACAATATCAACGCGCATTGGCGTATTTTCAACAAGCAGCACAACTCTCACAAAATGCGGACATCGCCCGCCGCGCGACTTATATCGCACTGCTCTATAATAACGAAGAAGTCGCGATAGGGCTGGCCAAAATTTGGGCTGACGCAGACAAAAAAGATATCGATGCGCAACAAGTTATGCTTACCTTGCTGATTCAATCCAATCAAACCAATGCGCTTACACCTTATTTTTTACGTATCCTCACACAACCGAGGGAACAAGCAACCACAAGCTTACTAGATCTCGATGGCCAGCTTACTCAACAAGCCGACAAATACCGTTACTTCACAGCCCTACAACAGCTCGCACAACAACATCCTCAAAACGCTAGCTTACAGCTCGCATTATCTTATGTCGCAATGCAGACTAAACAATCTCAAATTGCTTTGCGTGCAATACAGAGAGCTAATGCTTTACACCCACATTGGCTACTCGGCATTACTCTACAAACTGATATGCTAATCGCTCTCAAGCGCCAACAACAGGCCTTAGATTTCCTGGCCAAGCAACTTGCAACACAACCAAACAATAACAAACTACGTCTTGCTTATGCACAAACCTTAATTAAGCTCGGTAATTTTAAGCGTGCGCATAAACAACTATTACACTTAAGCAAGGCGAAGGACAAAAACATACAGGCTATCGCATACATTAATCTTGCGCGCGCCGCATTATTCAACAACCATGTAAAAAGCGCAAAAAATTATTTAAAGAAAGCTCGCAATAATAGCCAACATGCCGCCGTCGCACTGCTCATGTTAGGACAAATTGCCGAAATCGAAAATCAATATGATGTAGCAATTAAATGGTATAAGCAGATTTCTCCAGGCGAACATTATCTTGAGAGTCGCTTACGCATCGCACAATTACAAGCATTACAAGGCAATACTGAACAAGCACTGCATACTCTTGAGCGTATCACGGCGCGGAATTTAAGTCAGGCCAAAGCAGTGTTACACACTCAAGCAATAATCGAATTTGGCACGTCACAATATGCCAACGCACTCAACACGTTAGATAGAGCTTTGGCTATGATTCCGTTCGATACGGACTTACTCTACTTGCATGCCTTATGTGCGGAAAAACTCGGCGACTCAGCAACCTTCCAAAAAGATTTACGCAATGTCATCGCGCAAGACCCTAATCATGTCAATGCGCTTAATACCTTAGGTTATGTTTTATCGCAAGATCGCGAACATTATCAAGAAGCCTTGCATTATATTACTCGTGCCTTTGCCTTAGCACCGAATGACCCCTCGGTATTAGATAGCATGGGTTGGATCCAATATCGTCTCGGCCATATGCAACAAGCACTACAGTATCTCGAGCGCGCTTTCAAACTCAATCCAGATAGTGAAATTGCCGCACATCTCGGCGAAGTGCTGTGGGTATCAGGTGACAAGCAACAAGCTCAACACATTTGGCAACGCGCATTAAAGAAAACCCCCAACAACCCCACTCTTTTAGAAACTATCAAGCAATATCAAAAAAATTAGTAACTGCCCACCAAAACCTCCAAAATAATACCTACCCCACAAACTTTGGCGCAGCTCTTTATTTCTGTTACCATTGCGCAATGAAACGATTACACCACATTTGCGTTCTTATTATTGTACTTTTAACGCTAAATGCGTGTGCTAGCTATTCCAGCCAACACCCACCCGGCGCACACCATCTAAGCTGGGAGCAACGTCAAGCACAGTTACATAAAATCAATCATTGGCAAATTCGCGGAGCATTGGGCATGCGTACACCGCAAGGCGCGCAAAGTGCCAGCCTTAACTGGCAACAGAGAAATGCGAATAATTACACCCTTTATGTAATGGGACCATTAGGTACCGGTACGGCTAAAATCAGCGGTAGCGCCAACCAAGTCACTCTAGCGACCTCAGACGGACAAACACGATCAGCCCCAAATGCACAAACGCTATTGTTACAGCAATTCGGTTGGCAATTACCGATTGCCAGTTTACGCTATTGGGTGCGCGGCTTGCCTGATCCCCATTATTCTAGCAAGAAGCAGCTAGACCAATATAACCATCTAGTCTCCTTACAACAGCGCGGTTGGCAAATCCAATATCAGCGTTATGTTGCAGTCACTAACATCGATTTACCCAGTAAGCTGACCCTGACAAACCCGCAATTCCGCGCCAAACTTATCATCAAGCAGTGGCAGATTGGCTAGAGTGATTCTCGCCATCCTGAACTGACGTATCCCCACGAATTATTGTTTGAATTCACTTAAACCAATAACTTTTGTAGACTACTATCTTCTAGTCTAGCTCAGATGTAGCCCGGATAAGTGGCGCAGCAACGTCATCCGGGAACAGCAATGACAAACACCCTCCCCGGATGGCGCGCGTCCCGCGCTTATCCGGGCTACGGCTTACTGTCTTCTAGTCAAGCTCAGATGTAGCCCGGATAAGTGGCGCAGCAACGTCATCCGGGAGCAGCAATGACAAACACCCTCCCCGGATGGCGCGCGTTGCGCGCTTATCCGGGCTACGGCTTACTGTCTTCTGGTCAAGCCCAGATGTAGCCTTGATAAGCGCGTAGCGCGCATCAAGGGAATGATATTAGCAAACGCTGCTTCTTGATGCGCCCCTACGGCGCTTATCAAGGCTACAAGAATCAAGGCTTACACGCTCCAGGATAACGCCGCCAACAGCAAAAATTTTCACCAGCGAATATTGAATTTGACAGCCAGCAATCATCACAGCACAATACGCGCTCTTAAATTTCTGTACATTAATGGCTAGATATTGGATAATTGCTGCGCAATTATTTGTTTAGCCAAGAATTATTGGGGTGTCGCCAAGCGGTAAGGCACAGGGTTTTGATCCCTGCATTCCCAGGTTCGAATCCTGGCACCCCAGCCAGTTTTAGTAACGATATTTAAAGATTAGCTACTTACGCAGAAGGTTCACAGTGTCAGACATCGCACTCTTTACGGGCAACGCCTGCCCCCAATTGGCAGAAAGTATCGCGTCACACCTCGATCTCCCACTCGGCAAGGCCATTGTTGACAGCTTTAGCGATGGCGAAACCATGGTTGAAATTCTAGAGAATGTACGCGGCCGCGATATCTTTATTGTACAATCAACCTGCGCTCCCGCGAGCAAAAGTCTCATGGAGCTCGTGATTATGGCCGACGCTTTACGGCGCGCATCCGCAGCAAGTATCACCGCGGTTATGCCCTATTTTGGATATGCTCGTCAAGACCGTCGCGTACGCTCAGCACGGGTACCCATTACCGCCAAAATCGCAGCCGATATGCTAGCCTCAGTCGGTATTGGGCGCGTCCTCACCGTAGATTTACATGCAGACCAAATTCAAGGCTTTTTCTATATGCCAGTAGATAACGTCTACGCTACTCCTATCATGTTAAACGATATTTTAAGCAAAGATACGCGTGACATTACCATCGTATCACCTGATGTCGGTGGCGTTATTCGAGCCCGCGCATTGGCCAAACGCATCAACGACACTGACTTAGCCATCATCGATAAACGTCGTCCGCGCGCCAATGAATCACAAGTGATGAATATCATCGGTGATGTCAGCGACCGTAATTGTATTTTAGTCGATGATATCGTGGATACCGCAGGCACCTTATGTGCTGCAGCCAATGCACTTAAAGACAAAGGGGCAGCAAAAGTAAGTGCTTACTGCACCCACCCCGTCTTGTCAGGCGCAGCAATCGACAACATCAATCAATCAGCTATTGATGAACTCGTGGTGACTGACACCATTCCATTATCAGTCGCCGCCCAAAATTGTCCCAAAATCCGCTTGCTCAGCCTCAGTGAAATGCTGGCTGAGGCAATTCGACGTATTAATGGTGCAGAATCAGTCAGTTCTTTATTTGCCGACTAGAGAGATATCCTGAAAGTAGCTTTGACATCAATACAAGGCCGCCATAACCCTTTGATTATGAATGCTTATTTATGGAGGCGCTCGACTTCAACAAGCCCAGTTTTTTTACTACCGTATTTTTGTGATTTAGGTATAATGCGCAGCTTGGTTACAAATAACCAAAACAGGGTGGGTTTGGTCGCAAAACCCGCTTTTTAGTCATTTGTTTAAGGAGAGATTCACATGTCTCAGAATTTCGAACTGCACGCCGAAGTGCGTACAGACGTGGGGAAAGGTGCGAGCCGCCGCCTGCGTCGCGAAACCAATCGTATCCCAGCGATCATCTATGGCGCGGGTGAAGATCCACAGAACCTGACCCTAGCGCAGAACCAGGTTGTCAAAGCGTTACAAAGCGAAAGTTTTTATTCCAGCATTTTGACTATCAATGTCGATGGCAACAAACAAAAAGCTGTCATTAAAAGCATTCAACGTCATCCTAGCAAGCCATTCGTCTTGCACATGGATTTCTTTCGCGTTTCCGCCAAAGAAAAAATCACCATGCAAGTGCCATTACACTTCATCGGTGATGAAGATGCGCCCGGCGTGAAAGAAGGCGGTATCGTCTCACATCAAATGACCGAAGTTGAAGTGAGTTGTTTGCCTGGTGACTTGCCTGAATACATCGAAGTCGATATCAGTGCGCTGGAACTCGATCACCCATTACATTTGAGTGATATTAAAGTACCTAGCGGTGTCGAACTCTCAGTCTTAGCCAAAGGCGAAGACCACGACTTGCCTATCGTTAGCATCCACATCCCACGCGCCGTCGTCGAAGAAGAGGAAGGCGAGGAAGAAGGCGAAGAAGGCGCTGAAGGTGAAACACCAGCAGAAGGTGAAGAAGCCAAAGCCGACGATAAAGGCGGCAACGAAAGTAAAGAATAAATCTAGCGTAATGGGTTGTTACTTTTTCTTGCGTAACAACCCATTATTTTTCTTAGTAGATTTTTTCTTTAAGTAGCGACTCAATGGCATTACTATGACAAACGCAAATCATCCTTTTTTGATCGTTGGTCTCGCTAATCCCGGCGCTGAATATGCTGTAACTCGTCATAATGCGGGAGCTTGGTTTGTTGAGGAACTTGCGAAACAAGAACATCTCGATTGGCAACACATGACAAAGTTCAAAGGCGCATGCAGTCGTGTCAATATCGGTGGCCGTGATTGTCGTTTATTAATTCCCACAACGTATATGAATCACAGCGGCCAAGCGATTATTGCAGTCGCCCATTTTTTTAAAATACCACCACAAGATATCCTTGTCGTGCATGATGAACTCGATTTACCCACCGGCGCGGTCAAACTCAAGCAAGGTGGTGGTCATGGTGGGCACAATGGTTTGCGCGATACTATCAACCAGTTGCATACCAATAATTTTCAACGTTTACGCTTAGGCATCGGCCATCCAGGACGTAGCGACCACGTCATCGATTACGTCTTACATCGCCCGAGTAAAAGCGATCGTGATAAAATCGAACAAGCGATACAAAACAGCTTGCCTGTTTTACCCGATATCGTGAATGGTAATATGCAAAAGGCGATGCATAAATTGCATTCGGAGTGAAGGTAGAGGCGCTCGGCCACCTCTCTTAGAGTACTCGCCCCACCCCTCTTGGTGGGACGCAAATTACCGGGTGTATGAGCCCCCGCAGTATAACGTCCCCACCCTGGAGGGTAGGGACGAGTAATTTAGGGTAGGGACGAGTAATTTAGTCCCCACCCTGGAGGGTAGGGACGAGTAATTTTAAGAAACAACAAAGCCCTGAAGCAAAAGACAAAGTTCTGGAGAGAATAGTATGGGATTCAATTGTGGCATAGTCGGCCTCCCCAACGTCGGCAAATCAACTTTATTTAATGCACTTACCAAAGCAGGTATCGAAGCGGCTAATTACCCGTTTTGCACCATCGAACCTAATGTGGGTATCGTACCGGTACCAGATCCACGTATGGACAAAATCGCCGCGATCGCCAATCCCAAAAAAATCATTCCAACTACAATCGAATTTGTCGATATCGCGGGTTTAGTCGCGGGTGCAGCCAAAGGTGAAGGCTTAGGTAATCGCTTCTTAGCGAATATCCGCGAAACCGATGCCATTGCACATGTGGTACGTTGTTTCGAAAACACCGATGTCACCCATGTCAGTGGCAGTGTTGATCCAATTCGTGATATTGAAGTGATTAATACTGAACTTGCACTAGCTGACTTAGAAACTGTTGAAAAAGGTTTGCAGCGCGTAGCAAAGGTTGCAAAAAGCGGCGATAAAGCTGCACGCGCGGAAATGACTTTACTCGAAAAATGTCGCGATCACCTTGATGCTGGCAATCCCATCCGCACCTTAGCGGTCGAGGATGAACAAAAATCTTTGCTCAAACGCTTGCACCTACTCACTGCCAAACCCACTTTATATATTGCTAATACCGACGATGCTGATAGCAGTAACAACGCCTATGTCGAACAAGTCAAACAACATGCTACCAAAGAAAACGCTGGCTTCACTACCATCTGCGCAGCTATTGAAGCAGAAATTGCTGAACTCGATGAAGAAGACAAACTAGAGTTTCTCGCTGATCTTGGCCTCGAAGAACCCGGTCTGAATCGCGTGATTCGTGCTGGCTATGACTTATTACATTTAATCACTTACTTCACTGTTGGACCCAAGGAATTACGTGCGTGGACCGTACGCCAAGGTGATACGGCCCCACAATCCGCCGGTAAAATTCATACCGACTTTGAACGAGGTTTCATCCGCGCCGAAGTCATGGCTTACGATGATTATATTGTGTGTAAGGGTGAACAAGGCGCCAAAGAAGCGGGCAAGCTGCGCCTCGAAGGCAAAGAGTACATTACCAATGATGGTGACATCATGCATTTTCGTTTTAATGTGTAAAGTACTCCATTTTTCAACCACGTACCCCTCTATTTATGCGAAAAAAGCCAAAAAATCGTGAAATTACCGTAATTTTACGAGGTTACAGCCTCGCCATTTTTTGCTAACTTTTTGAACGCCACCCTTACTGCCATAGTTAACTTGCTTATGTTCGCTAGCTTGTTTTGATCTCATGCTATTGGCACATGGCCTATGGCCTTAGTAAGAACTTACTGAATTATCGATAAACGAGGTGAAAAATGTTTTTCTCAAAATCTGTAAAAAAAGACGATGCTATCGGAATGGTTCACGAAATAATTAACAACTTAGACGCTTACTTGCGGGATCAGCTCGCACATGCAGGTGAACCCTCAGCAGCCGTATCAGCCATCAAAGTAATACAGCGTACGTTAGGCCGATATTATGTTGCTCTACGTGCCGAAAAAATTTCAAAAGGTACAGAACATCATAATTCCACACAGTATCTAGATACTGCACTGACGGACATGAGTGCTTATTTGACTAAACAATCTGGGATAGAAACTCAAGGCACACAGCAACTTAGACAGATTTTCACCCAGCTTGCCTGTGTGGCTGCAACCTTGGATACAACAACCCCCTCTAGCGGAGCAACAAGTACTGAATCTAGCAGCGAAGTATCAGCTCCAAGCTTTGCTGGTCCTTCTAGCTCTAGTGGTTCATAAACACAAATCATTTAGCATTAATTTCACAATGAGGTCATTATGCCAGTATTAATCACTGTCACTGCTCTGCGCAATACAAAATATACGGTATAAGCGCACAAATCCAAGTATTATTAATAGCTGAAGAACAATTTACTCTATTGGATTCATTGGCTGGCTCATTAGAAGTTGCGTCGACAAACGCGCTGAAAATCCTGAACCGTCAACAGGCAGCGGCCTCGCATCACCGAGCCCCAACACCGGCCCAAGCTGCTAATAACACGGTCGCCTGTCCCTGAGATATACCCAACTAGCCCGCGCCTGCGGCTAGTTGGGCGCTTGACAATACTCAGCCAAAACGCCAGAATGCACGCCTCATTTTCGCCAAGCCATGGATATCTACCTAAGCCTGGTAAAAGATCGCCCAACGGAATTGGGCGTTATTTCAAGCAGTTTCATGTGGCTATGTAGCTCAGTTGGTTAGAGCGCGGCACTCATAATGCTGAGGTCGGTGGTTCAAGTCCACCCATAGCCACCATTAAATCAAAGAGTTATACTAACCCCTTCTTTTCATCATCTATTCTGAAGTGCAAATGAAGTGAAAGGTCACACTACGTTAAGTACAGACTGGTCCCATCCCCTCCAGGGGTGGGACGTCATAATGCGGGCGCTCTTGTTATGTCCGCAGGGTACGCCCGGCAACAATAATGAATGAGCGCTAGAGCGCCCATGAGTTTGATCTTCCCGCGTTTTAACAGACACTGAGCTTTGAGAAATTACACTGCATATTCCACCTCAAAAGGTGTCTCAGACTGGTCCCGACCCTCTAGGGTTGGGACCTTAAACTCACGGACGCTCCAGCGCCCGTTCCTTTATTTGTCGGGCGCACAGCGCCCGCTGTTTACCGTCCCACCCCACAGGGACGGGACGAGGCTAGAATTTTAAGAGCGGTTGTAGCCTTGATAAGCGCGTAACGCGCATCAAGGCTACGTTAGGGCAGCAGTGTCAGTGCTAGCATCATTATCAACTACTACCTCAAATGAGGCAGGCTCGTCGCCATGTTGTGTTGATGCGGTGCCAAGTAATGAGCCGTTAGCAGCACTACTGGAAGTCCTTGCAGCCACAGCATGTTGGCGATTGGTTTGATTTAAGCGAGCAAAGTCCGTATGTGCGCCACTAGCAGCCAATGTGGCATTTGCCTGCGCCTCTGCAGTCAATTGCGTTAATATGTCGGGATTTGCATGATGGATATAAACACCCTCTTGTATGAGCGCTTGCGTGACGGCTTTCTCTAGACCCGCTGGAAAACGATCGACTGCAAGCAATGAGATAGCAATATGCTGCTGACCGCTACCCTCTTTAGCAACTGCAACGGCTTGTTGAAAATGCTCGAGTGTTAACGGATTATTTTCAGCGGCAGTTGGCGTCACAATATTACCCTGGGCGGTCAGCGTATTGAATGTTTGAGCGTTACGTTTAACAACAACACGCGTTTGCCCGGCAGGAGCGGTGGCATCGACTTCCCAAGTTTCGCCAGATATGCTGGGTGACGCATTACGTTGCTGACAGAATTGCTGAATACGCGTGTTTGCGACAGAAGATGCTAAATTATATTGTACTGGCACACTGACTGCGGGAGCTATGAGTGGTACTGTTGTAGCACTTGCTAAGCAGGTTCGCGTCCAAGCTTGAGCCGCTGGCGTACGACTGACACGTACTTGCGGTGGATCTGGGCGCAAAAGCGCAACCGTATTGTTACCGCGTCCCGTAACCACAAAGTGCTCCGTCGGCATTTCACGGACGTCTACGCTGCCCGGCCCAGCAACAAAGAATGTGTCATAACATTTTGATCGTTCTGTACCGCGGTGTGCCGTCGTTAGCGTATCGGCTGACGCCGTTGTTGCTGTTGCAGGTGTGTGCTGGCCATGCCTATCTACTGCTGTGGCACAACCTTCCTCACCTATTGCTGGATAATCACGCTCTGTTCCAGGTGGATGGTTGGTATCACCACCGGCAATGAAAACTCGGTCGTTGCTTACGGCAGCCGTCATTAGGGCTTCAAGATCCGCCTTATGATCAGTATCATAATCCAAATGAAGATTACATAAGGTAACGGCTACCTGCTGCATCGCAGCACTTGCAGCTTGGCGGCGGTGGTTAAATTCAACAGCGTACCCACGATAGCGTCGCGTTGTTACTAAAGTACCATCATCACGCGATTGTTGTCTATCAGCCGTTGGCAGCACACTCTTACCGATTGGCACTCCCTCCGAGCTTGGAGCCAGAGTTAATGTGTTTATATTGTAGAGTGTGAGTAAGCGTTGCTGTGATCCCTCGACAGCGCCATCTGACGCTGCTGTCGTTGGATCAACATCATCAGCAAGCACTGCATTCCAGCCTAAGCGAGTTAATTCTGTTCTGAAGTCGCGGCACAGTGCTAATTGTGCTTGATCTGTTGTACCTAAGGCTGCTTCGTCAGCGGCGTTACCGGACCAATTCCACATACGGGCCCAATCAACTTCTTGTAGGAAAACACAATCAAGTGGCTGTCCTGCTGCGGCTTGTTGCTCGAGCATCTTAACCAATTGCTCGAACTGTTCTTCTTTACGCACATGATACTGAGACAATGTCTCAGCAATATCCATCGGATTATTGGTAAACGGCCTGCGCGGCTGACCATCCTCACCTAACGCCATATCGATAGGACGACACTTATCCATCATATTCCAAGTAACAGCGCGCACGCCATCGGCTTCGATATGACGAATCGCATGGTCCGACGTCGCGCCACCCAAGCGGCGGAAAGCAGAATGCCCACCACGAGCAATAAATGTGTCTACGTTAGAGCGAGTACTGATTCTTGTCCCACTAAGGGTGCTGCCAGGCATGATTGATAGCCACCATTATCAAGAGTAAATATTAAAAAATTATTTAAAAACAACCGAATAAAACTTTTCAGCCAGCAAATTAATTTTTGCATCAGGCCATTCTAGCAAACCAGTCTTAAGGCAGTATTAAGGCATAAGCATTTGTTATTTTGTGTAATTTTGGGCCAAAAAGTTGAATTTTTTACACAGAGGAACTTTTTCCCACTAAAACAATCCAACCGATAGTGGAATTTCCCGCCCGCTTAAGCTAGTACGCAGAGGGCGTATTTCATCGTGTAAGCGCAATATTTTGAAATGCGTGTATACTCTATTCGTATGTTTTTAATATCTGGGATGCGTTAGTTATGCTGATAAATGAGATTTTCAGTCGATACACCAAAATACTATTGCTGTGTATTTCATTATGCGCAGCACCAATAATGGCGACAGCTGCTCTTTCTGATCAACCAGATCCAAACCCACGATGCGAATCTAATCCAGATGGGATCAATTATCCACCTTACGATAACAACGTTTCCCTAGTATTTAATATTAGTGATAATGCTAAGAAGCAATTGCAGGTCGTTGGAACTGGCCTGGTGCAAGTTAAAGTTGCTGGTGTCATAGCCAATTCGCACGTTTATATAGATTATAATATCGCCCCTCACAAACCCGTTTGCACCAAGCAAATAACTAGTCCCAATTGGATTTGGCGCACTGATACGCCAAACCAAACACTATATGCTTATGTTGACGCACAACGACAGTTAGGTTTTGTCAGCGGCGGCTTCAGTATTGCTTATCCACCAGCACTACAGCAAGATTGTGCCACGTCCATCGTCAGTACTGACAGAAAAGGGCCCGCGAGTTATGAAATGGCGATTGATTTTGTTAACGGTAAATTTATCTGTAGCCTGAATAATATAGGCCCTGCCCCCCGGAATGCTTACCAAAAGCCGCCGCCCGGACAGTGATAGGCGTTATATGATCCTCATTACCCCCCCATTTATTACCCCCCCATTTTAGGGGTCATATAGGAGCAATATCTTAAAAAGTGCCAAGATCCAGCTAGTTACTAGTACCCTTGCATCCAATACAAATTTCTAACGCATGCCATCATTTAATGGAAATTATTTGACAAAAATCCATTTTAGAAGAAAATATTTGTAATAACTCGTATTTTATGGAAAATATTTGACAAAAAATCCATTTTAGAAAAAAATATTTAACATTTAGTACGGACTCATGAGTTTTTTGTGGAAAAATTTTTACAGGATGAATTACCAGAGATAGTCTTCGCTTCATCAAAGAACAGTATTTCACGCGCGCTAAATCAGGCACTCAAACAGGGCAAACTCCGTAAGCTAGCACCTCGCATCTATTCTTCGTTTAGTTATGGAAGGACGTCCCGACAAAAAACCTGGCCATTTTAAAGAACAAGCAAATCAAGCTGGCAACACCCTGTTTGTAAAACCAGAGCTAGTACGTGGCACTTTAAATAAAGCTTTTGAACTCTATGAAAAAACCGATCCTGGCTTAGCACGCGCCATATTTACACTGTTTGCCGTGACAGAAATTCACCCCTTTATCGACGGCAATGGGCGAGTTGCACGCATTATGATGAACTGCGAATTAAATGCGACACAGCAGGTACGCATTATTATACCAACCGTATATCGAGAAGAGTATTTGCTAACATTAAAACGCATGACGCGGCAACTTGATCCAAAACCATTCGTAAAAATGCTTGAGAGAGCACAACAGTTTACTCTGAGTATTGATTTCAATGATTACGACAAGGCGCTACGACAACTCAAGACCAGCCAAGCATTCCTAGAGCCGCATGAGGGTAAGCTCATTATTCAGCAAGCCCACTAGCGCAGTAAAGTGTCTACTAATAAACAAAAAGCGCTGCTTGGTTATTCATTGAAAGGGAAAGTCAAAGCTTAAACCACGATAATGTTTCATGCTTTTCCTCCTGATCGTCACTATCATCAGAACTAGCACTGGAGACAGAACTAGAACTGCTAGCGCTGGAGCTACTGGCACTCGAACTGCTAGCACTTGAACCAGCCTCACGCGATAACATAGCTCGCTCAGCTCGACGCTGATCAGTCGCACGATTCGTTTTAATAATTTCTGCTCTGAGTGCTTGCATAAGCTGCACTACATCTGTAGTAATAAATCCTGCGTGTGCTCTTGACTGCGCTAGCTCAACCTCAAGATTATCCACTCGAGCAATCCTAGTAAGCAGAAACCAATAATAATCCTTGTTGCCACCACGATTTTTAAATTCATCGTAATCTGAAACATTCGCTTTATAACGTTCTATACCCAATGATTCGTTAAGGATTTGTTGAAACTCCCACAACTGTTTGGATAAATGATCACATTTGTCCTGAGTCATTTCCTGATGATTGTACACAGCAACCCTGTACACGGCTTTAAAAAGTTGGTTCAAAAATGCAATCAAATGCTCACGTTCAGTAGACAAAAACTCATCATTAAGCTTATCTGCAATGAAGGATTGTAACCATTTGGTCAGGTCACTGATGCTGTGAATTGGCTTTAATATAGCTCCATCTATCGCATTTTTATTTGCATCTATCGCGTTTTTATCTAACACATCACTTATGACCTTTAACGCCACTAGTTCAACGAGATCATTAAAAATATGCGGAAGCCAACCCATATTTGTCAAGAAAACCGAAACCGATGAATCAGTAATACGTATTATATTCCAGAAGACTAAAGCAGGCTGTAGAAAAAGAGTAGCAATCTTGGCTTGAGTATAGTCACCCGAGGATAATTGGTTAAGTTTATCAACTTCTTGTTGTGCTTCTTGCGCTGCTAGCTCCTGCGGGGATGGTGGAGAAGTGTAGTGTAATTTATCCGGGGCCGGATTGAAAAAGAACATAGAGGTAACCTCAAGTAATATCGTTTAGTGTCTCCCTCCCTTTTAATTCCTAGTCAAAATTTAGACGATGGTAAACAATTACTGACAAAAAATCAACAAATTTGTGTATTTTTAAGACAGCTCACAGATCCACTTACAACATCACTCAGATACACAATTGTCTTTTGTATTAAATGCTTAACCGAACAGTCGGGCAAATAAGCACTGATGGTTAATGCGGCCATAGGTAATATTCCCTAATGCAGACTTGCATAAAGACTGCTATTACTATTAGATATTGCAGAAGAGTCATTGAGGGCAAGTATGACAGCACTTATGTCTCTTGATAATCATAAGTATCTGCACTACACAGACGACATAAAAACAATTTGCAGCCCTATCTTCGAATGCACAGACATTGATTGTTTTCTGTATGTGCGCGTGTACGAAGATAATCGGCGGCTACAACTCGGCACCAACCCAGATTGGTTGCGGCATTATGTCGAACATGATTATCATGTACGGACACCGTTAACCAATAATGTTGACACACAACAAAATCACTATATTTTGTATAATACCTGTATGGAAAATGAAGTCTTTCAAGCAGCTGTAAATGACTTCGACATGCATGATGGGATTATCCTGACGAATAAAATGGATAAATATATTGAGTTTTTCCATTTTTCGTCAAAGTCGCCACAAAATAACTGTCTGCAATTTTATTTAAACAATCTCAACCTATTAGAAAAATTTAATTTATATTTTAAAGAATCAGCGCAAGACATTATTGCTGAAACTAAACCACTGATTACGGCAAGCCCACAAAAATCAATTTTACCCAAAGAAACACTTAATCTTCTGTGTGAACAAGAAGCCGCTGTACTCGAGGACATTCAATTCGACACCCTGTGTCTCAGCGTTGGTAATGATATCGTGTTTTTAACGAAATATGAGCTCGTTTGTTTAACCGAGTACTTACATGGCAAAACTGCTAAAGAAATATCAGATAGCATCTTTCGCTCACGTCGCACCGTTGAGCACCATATTAAAATGATCAAAAATAAATTAAGATGTAAAAACAGAATGGAAGTCTTTCATATGCTCGAAAAAAATCATCTTTTCAACATATTGTACCACTATAAATCTCAAAGTTAACTTTGTATCTATTAATCTAGCCAACCGCACTGCCAATATCACGTTCAGCATCACAATAAAGATTAGTATTTTTTAACAATGCCTATATCAACCAAGGAGATGCCCAGTTTGTTTTTACTAGTCGCTGACTTACGCCTATCCATAAAACAAATAAATGCAACAACAAACTAACGCTTATAACGAATCACATATTTCTTCGATAATAAAGCGATAAAAATGAACACACACACATCTAAACCCAGTACCATCATCGCTAACCAAGTATTGTATTCCAGCAGATAAAAGAGATTCCCCGTACCAACGGCGACAGGTTGCGTCGGCTGTAGCGGGAATTTATATTTATCGATGAGCACCTTACCAATATTATGCACATTAATCACAGCAATCCCGCTCTTAAGAAAACGTACTGCAACAGAATCGGTGTTTGCTAGATAAACAGGTAATTTATCGACGACACCAGTTTCCAACGAATGCGGCTTAACGTTCTTAGCGAGTGCGTCACCTGCATTCACTCGCTTTAAACCAATGGATGCCATATTGCCACCCACATTAATATAAGCAGCTATCGGCTGGCCCTCACCATGCGTAGCATATAAGCTCATGCGTTTGTTGATACTATCAATCGTACCTTGTGAGGCAATAAACGGGTAACCATAGGTTTTAATCGTATCTTTTAAGATGTTAATCCCTGCTGGATCCACACCATGCCCATTATCACGCCCCCCTCCTAACGATGCCCCTAACACCGGAAAATCAAAAATTTTGTTGTTAACTAAGATTGCATACATATCTAACCAAGAAAAATATGGCATATTAGCCCCATACTGTGAAGCCGCCGCTGAAAAAGTAATTAAAGGCTTTAATTGCATTGTTTTGATAGCGGCTAGCATGGCAATATCCAATGCCGGAAATGAACCCGTCATATTCACTGCCACAGTGTCTCCAGGTTTGGCTTTGACTCGCTCTAGCCAATCTACGAATAGGGCAGCAATATTCGGATTAATGGTTGTCTGTTTGACTTTCAAATCACCACTGTCACTCGTGATTGGCGTTAACTGTTCTCCGATCAAACCCGAAAGCTGTGGATCATTACTTGCATCAATCGGAATATGATGAGCAACTCGCGCATCGTGAATGACTTGAAAGGCCTTCTTTGTGAGCTTTGCAGCTTGCAATTTTTCTTTGTAATAATGC
The DNA here is from genome assembly GCA_021773335.1 of Gammaproteobacteria bacterium. Lineage (GTDB taxonomy): Bacteria > Pseudomonadota > Gammaproteobacteria > JAJFKG01 > JAJFKG01 > JAJFKG01. Next base: position 63,397 of record JAJFKG010000028.1, on the reverse strand, counting down.
TGATATTTATAATTTTTATCATGCTCAACAAAATATAAGCCAGCTAACACAAATAAGCAAAAAGCAATAATAATCACTCGAGGTAAATTATGTGGGTGCCAATAGACTTTTTTCATAAGGTACTCATTGTATGTCCAAGCAAAATAATCAATACTAAACGCACCACACAGGATGCGATTAACAAGCTACACAGTGTTTCAACAATGCCTTGTCTATCCATGGATAGAGCGATCAAACCAGGGATAATATAACCCACGACTGTAAACACATCACCAAAATAAGAAGCCACATAGTATGAGCTAAAAACACTACGTAGTGCCACACCTAACAAAAATGCAATCAATACAATTAAAGCAATCCGGCGCCGCCCATAAATCACTAGAAAATTTGATAACACTCTCACGATGAAAAAAATAATCAAAGAATCAACCAACGTTAAAACAATACTGCCTGGATGATTCATTTCCAGGGCTAAATAACCCGGTACAACCATGCCACCGGTCATCAACCCTAGATAACCAATGAATAATAGGCATACGACTAAACCTACTCCAATCGAGAGCGTTAACACGCTTAACATGTATTATTTCCTTCACTGTGTTGAAAAAAGAAATCCACCAACTGTAAACCAATACCCGCAATATTGCCAATACCGACCACTAAATGACGTTGCGAATCAGTATCTGACACGATACTCTGTAAAATTGTGTCCACATCCCAGCCTTCACCAATACGCAAATATGGTAAGACTGTATTTGCTTTTTCAGTCTGCGCAAGTGCATGCACAAAAGTTTTGGTACCACTACCAATTAGTAACAAACTATTTGGCTGTTGCCAATCTGCTATTGCACGTCCCAATTGTGCCGAACGTTCTTGCCTATCAAATCGGCAATTGATCAACATCGTTGTAGTGTCATAATTAGGGTACTTTTCTAATAGGCCACGCCATAAGGTTTCGCTAGATACGGGATCATTGGCAGCAAAACCATTGGCAAACAAAATCTGGTGCCCTTGATACTCGATTTCACGCGTACTCATTGCCCCTGGATCTGGTGTCGCACTCCACATACCTTGTAAAGCAATCGCACGATCAACACCAAGAGAAGTGCACACAGCCAATGCCTGCGCGACATTTTCTTTATATTCATGGTAAGAAAATTCTGCAATTTCCGCATCACTCACAGCATGAACATCTATTTGACGTATGTAAGCCATTTCAGAGTCGCGATCAGCCACAGCATTCCTAAAGATTTTTGCATGCTTGATTTCCGACATGAAGTACTTACCTTTTACCGGCACTGTGCCCGCGAGAGCTAATGCAACGTCTTCTTCGCCAGGGCCCATGACGTCGAGATGGTCCGGGCGGGCATTGGTTAATACACCATGGGTAGAACGGACGAGTTTTAATTCGCAGATGGATTGCAACAATGGTTGTAAAGACATGCATTCAATGATTAAGGCTTGTGATTGCAGTTGTGCTGCTTTGCGCACGATCTTAATTTGCTCGGCGATATTGGTATGCCCGATGCGATAAATATCTTCTTCTTTGCCATCAGGGTAGATAAAGCGCGCAAGTGTCCCCGTTGTTTTTGCTGACGTGCGTAGCCCACCAGCACGCAAACCAGCAGCGATAAGACGTGTAACACTTGATTTGCCGCGTGTGCCATTGACATGGACACGAATTGGAATTTTTTTCAAAGCCGCGCGGTGACGCATTGCCTCAATGACCAAGACAATAATCAAGCCAACTAATATCACCGACAGATAAACACTGGGTTGCAAATCTTGCCACCACATATGGGAAAGCCTTCCTTAGTACTTCTGCAGGACGACATTCTAATCGAAGTTTGCTGGTTAGCCAAGAAAACTGGCGCGAAACGCGACCCCACCGCTTAAACAGTGAAGCACATGGCACTACCCTCTATCCTTCAATTGGGGTTATTTATTGCCTCCGCCGGCGTCAGCTACCACATTTTTTATGCACAAAGTTAGAGACATGGGCAAAGATAAATAGCCACAAAAAGCCTTCAATAAATCCATATACAAAGCCAATAAGACTACCTATCACGGTAACATCATAGCCGGGATGGAGTGGTATCCAGTTAGCCAGGAAATCGTGTCCATAGCCTGTAAACACTGATAAGAGTGTAAACGCGAGGATATAGGCTCCAACGACAATGCCACCTGCAAGTCCTAACAATTTCGGATGCAAGGTCATAATACACCTCATTATTCGAGTTGCTTATAATAATTAGACCCTTGAAAACACTAAAAGTTTCATTTTTAATTGTACAAACACCTATTTTTATAGCTCAACCTATTGAAAAAAAGATAAAATTTACTGTCATCGCACATTACCACGCTTGCGAAAAAGCACTATCAATGGCAATCTGTAAAAACTCAAAAAGACTATTGACCCTCACGTCACGTTAGAGCCTATCGTATCACTGTCACTTAGTTGGAGAACACAAATGCCTTATACAGTAAAACAAGTTGCAAAGCTCTCGGGTATCAGTGTACGCACGCTGCATTATTACGATGAAATTGATTTACTCAAACCAGCTTACTGTGGTGACAATCAATATCGTTATTACGAAGAGGAGCAACTGTTAGTACTGCAACAAATTTTGTTTTACCGGGAATTAAGCTTTCCTCTAAATGACATCAGGCAGTTCCTTTATAGTGAAAGCTTCAATAAAATTGAGGCCCTAAAATCACATAAAGTTCTCCTGCAAGGTGATCTTGAACGCGTCAAACGACTCATCAAGACAATTGACAAAACTATAGCTCATTTAAGAGGTACTGAAATGATTAACTTAGAAGATATTTTTGACGGATTTACTGATGAAAAACAAAAGTTGTATGAGGATTTTCTGGTTGCAAATGGTATAAGTCAGTCCACCATCAATCAAGCCAGATCAAAAACAAAAGGCTGGCATAAGGATCAGTGGATTGCTTACAAGCAAAAAAATGATGACATTCACACTGAGTTAGCTCAGGCAATCGATAGTGGCTTGTCCCCCGCTTCTAATGAAGTACAAGCATTAATTGCTAGGCATTACGAACTTGTCAAAGTATTTTGGCAACCATCACGTGAAAGTTATATTGGTCTCAGCCAACTGTATCATTCAAACCCTGGCTTTATCGAGTTTTATAACAAGATACACCCTAAATTACTGAGCTTCATCACAGAAGCCATGGAAGTCTTTGCACAAGCTAGACTATCATAAACGTCTAGGAGGCAGCCCCCACCGGAGCGTGGGGGCTGGGAGGATGATCGCTGTATTCAACAAGGCCTGAGAAGGAGTGAGCATTATCCGTTGATCAATGACATTAAGCGGCGGTCTCTACCAACTTATGTATCACCACCAAATCATCTTGGATATGTTGTTCTGGAATAATTAAGCGCTGGAGATTTCTTAACAGACGTTGTTCGATACAATAAGCCTGTGTAATGGCAGTATCGCTACCACCAATACGATTAGTCTGATTATCTTGTTGTAATTGCTGACAAGGTTGCTGCGAGGGTAGATGCTCTTGCGATTTTAAGACAAAATCTAACAAGTTGTATGACTCTTCCATGTCGGTTTTCCTTTCCCTTATTATTATTATTTAATCCTACCAAGATTCGCTTCTTTGCCGCCTTGATAAACATACTTGCATACGCATCAAGGTTCACATAAGTCGCCAACCTGGTTGAACCTTGGTGCGCTTCTACGTCGCTTATCAAGGCTACAACCACCCCATATCCGTCTAAATATGAAGCCATACCGAGGCAGTTAATTATTATTGTTATTCCGTCTGGGCACGGTGATAAGGTACTTGGCTTCGCACCCTAAAACAAGATCACAACTTGGGTTTAAGCTGTGGATAAAATGTAGGTATGTTGGGGAATTTCAATTTCGGACAATAATTTTACAAAATTAGCTATTATTTATAGTTCTGCACAGCTAACTCGATGGTATTGTATGGATTCGTATCTTAGGTCGGTAAATACTTAAAGTTGGGATCTTTGGTGTAGGCATCGAGCAATTCTTGCACTAATTGATCGACAACACCGATAGTTTCTTTTTCTTCGATCAAACCTTCGTCTTCACGCATAGCGGCCAACCGCTCTTCAACCACGCGCTTCAACGAGCCCGACGGAAACACCGTTGCCAACACGCGCCGCGCTTCGCGCGGGCCTATCGCTTTGTACAGCCGGTCACGCACCCTGGCATCTTCTACCGTGGTACTAAAAGCCCATAACTCGATTGGGCCAATCGTGTTGGTTAACAATTGTGTATTCATACCAAACTTCGTGGCAAATTGTGCCAAGAAAGTCGCGCCACCCTCACGTGGGCCATGCACACGTGTGCGCAATGCGACTTGCGCAGTACCCGATAAGCCAAAAATTTTAGATGTCTTTTCAATCGCGTGTGCAGGGCCGGCGTCCATAATAAAAATAGACGTGGCAAACTCAACCATCACTGAATCAAAATCATCTAATGATTGTGATAACAGCGCAATCTGCACATTCCACTTGCGCCCTTCACGCATATCTAATATCACTTGATCACGCACGGCATTAGCACGTGAAGTACGATGGAATTCATCATAGACAATACGCTTAGGATCTTCACGGATCTCTGTTACCCGTGCACCGTGATAGACACGGTATTGTTCCGGCATATCGCCCACGTTATCTTCACTTAAATAGTAATGTCGGGCTAGTACATAACGCGCCAACATATACATCACCGCGGTTTGACGATCAGCCGCTTCACCCCCACTCTTGGCAACTTCATCGAGGTCAAGTGAAATTACTCTGGCATCACCAATATCAAAACTCGTGGTGCGTGATAGAATCGGATATTCACGCACAGCACTCGACATCATGCGAGAAAAGGCATTGATTAACGATTCACCCGTGGGTGTTGTGATTTGTCCATATAAATCTTCAATGGATTGCGTACGACAAACAGAAGCTCCATCAGCTAACAAGGGCATCGCATAACGTTGTGCTAACATCGCCTCATGAGGAAAACCTGCAGAAAATAAGGCATCCGTCACTTCCCACCAAGTGGTATGTTGATCTTGCACAAAACCAATTTCTTCGAGGATACCATCGACGAGCAATTCAATGCCGGACGTATAGGTCGATGGATTAGCATCATCATTGAAGTTTTTATAAATTTCATCGACAACCATCCCCGCCATATCCGTAATGCCATCATAGGGACGTTCACTGCCTAATGGCGTCGCCAATAACGTTAGAAAATTCACTAAAAAGGCACGTTCTTGCGGTGTCGGGAAACGGCAGCCCAACTGGGTATCAAATGGGTTGATCGAATATTCCGGCGTCATCCGCAAACGGTGATAAGCAACCATGTGCTTAGATTCTTGTGGTAACGCCTCTTTTAACAACGAGATCAAACCGCTGCTCGATGGCCCGATATCGATGATGGCAATACGCGGCAAGCGTTGAATACCAGCCGACAAACTTAAGGCTAAGTTAATTGAATTCGACAACACCGACTTACCAGAACCTGGGCGTGCATAGATAAGATCAATCCATGTGGTTTGCTGACTCGAGCCCGGTTGATAAGGCCACGGCTTACCATCTGGCGAACGAAACAGTATCGCGCCACTTTCCCATGGTGATGCGGGTCTGGTCATCGGCAACATGTACACAACTTGTGACAATGGTGCTACGGACGGTACCGCGACACTGCTACCACTAATACCTAACATACTCGACACCACTCCAGCAAAAGCATCGCCAGAGACTTCTGAGACGTCGCAAGTACCCCAACCTTCTATCGCCTTAGCTAATTCTGCTGCCCGTGAACGCAACAAACGAACATCATCGGCTGGCGCCCAAGTTGAAGCAGTTACTTGTAACTTCACCACAGCATCATCAGTATTAATACTAATTTCTTGTAGGTATTTTGTTGCATCGTGAATAAGGCGGTTATTTGCCGAGGTAAAACTCAAAATAGCGGCAATCACCGATTTTAGTTTTAATGAATTAATTCCTGCACTTTCGAGCAAAAATGACATCCGCCAAGGCACGCGCGTCGGCATGGTACGACGAAACAATTCAATAAAGCGTTTAATATCTTTAGGAAACAAATCAATAAATACTGACGAATAAATCCGATCACCTATACGCACCGTGCGCAAGTCTTGTACCTCCGCATCGCGTGGTAATAACTGCTTAGACAACGGTGGCCACAACAAGTCCGCAATATCACCTTGGTAACGCTTAGAAAAACGTGCAGGAATCTTATCGCCGGGAAGCACGGGACGCCAATGTTTATCCGTAAAATCAGCATCAACACTGGCACGCATTTCGTAAACGGCCTTGTGCGCATCTAATAACGTCGTAAATAAGTTTATAGAATTAAAGTCATTTAAAACTGAACGCACAAATGAATCATGTGCTTCACGTAGATCCGGGATAGCTGCAATCACATTTTGTGTATCTTTCAGCGGTGGTATTTTTTTTTCGCGGATCATTTTTTGCTTTTCTTTGACAGCCCGTCCTAATTGTTCAGCTGATAGACTACCGGGGCGCGTCCATAACACTAAAAACACTTTTTCTTGCGCGCAAAATTTGGGAAGGTGATTGATGCGTTCTTCAAACAAATCATCAAGTCCCAGGTTAAGTCGCTTTGCGGTATTTTGTGCGGGTTGAAAAATATAACGGATATCATCGCCAACACTGGCACTATCATAGCCAAAGAAAACTTGTATTGCATGGCCTGGTTGCGACATGACAGACTGCCAACTCTGACAAACCCCAGCATGGATACGTTCAAACTCGGGAGAGCCGACCAAGGTTGTTGCACCACGAACTTGCAGAATGGAAACCAACGAACCATCACGTGCAACTAAGGTAGTATCATTATCAGATGTTTCAATCTCGCAATAGGATTCCATTGTCTGCTTGAGTGAAGTACTCAACCAGCTCAACAAGGAATCCACATTCCCCAAGATTGCATCCATAAAATTTGCCATAGTTCCCCTAGCACTACTCCGACGACATTTCATTCATGGCTGCTGCAGCCCATGCCTCAATTTCTTTTTTGAACTTAACCCGAGACGGCAATAAACGCAATTCCTGTAATACTTTTTTTTGCCACTTTGGTCGCGTCATTCCAGCTTCGATCATCAACTGACCAAGTACCGACGGCGTACTCGTTCCCTCACCAAATTGCTCTTCAACAATTTGCGAACGAAATTTAAAGCTACGGTACAGTGCCTGTGAAGTTTCTTGATAATTAGTGTCATTCGCCATCGCGCAGAAAATCACATGACAAAAGCTATTTAACTCTGGCTGTTGCATTTCTGGCAAATAAATAATAGTACCACCGCCAAATTCTTCAACGCCTACAGACTCCAAGAATAAACATTGAGTACAAAAGATACATGCGGTAATCAGGTTGTTGGCTTTGTTATTACGGTAATTGCCGTCAAGGTTGACGACTTCTTGAAATTGACGGGCTTGGAAACCGCAGAACTGGCAAGTGTAATCATCTCGTTGCCAAATTTTTTCACTAACAGGTTTGAACGCTTGTGCAGTTCGCCTGGCGGAAAACATCCGCCAGGCATTAGGATTCACTGACAATGCCAGTGAATGTAGGGGCATTAAAAACCTCCTACATTTTGGGTATAAGGATTATCACCTTCCAACCCACCGGTAGTTGCACTAGAACCAAACAAGGTTTCACCAGCCATTTGGAATAGACTTGGTAAGAAAATCAATGCCGCAGCAATGAAGATCAAAGCAATCGGCGTCCCGATGGGAATTTGGGTTGGATTATCTTTATGTGCTTTAAACTTAAAGATTGCACCAACGGCAAAACCCATACCAGCCACATAAGATGCAGCAGAAATCAATTTCGCCAAATTACTCATGGAAGTGGTAACGTGTGCCGCCACATCACCCAGAGTTTGACTAGGCCCAACACCAGAGACGACTAAAGCCTCTGCAGTACCCACATAAAAGCAGCCCAGAGATGCTGCAATCAACAACACTAGCTTAAAATACCAGAGCTTCTTACTTTCACGTTGCATAATACTCACTTCATTCTCCCGTAAACACCAAGTTCACAAACGTTAATCTAGCGAAGCGCCATAGCATCGCATATTTCCGCAATTATACCTATAAAAAATTAACAAAAACTTAACTCTTCAGCCTAAAAAATAGTCTATTTATCCGTGAGTTAGAACGAATTTTGCCCTATTATTGGGCTACTAACCATTCCACCCAAAGGCGCTCGAGAAAAGTCTCACTGTACCCCAGATGTTCATCGCCAGAATACCACCAATCACGTGCGTCATACCCTTACCAAATGCCGGCTGCCCCCCTTGTTTACCCAGGTTAGACAGGATCATCCAACCACGGATAAAGGCTAATAACCCGACAAACTGCACAAATAAGCCAACAATCGTCAGCGAATTATGCCATTGGGTGCTTGACCCCATATATTGTAAAGGATTCGTATAGCCAAAGAGCTGGTAAGTGAAAGTATAGATTGCCGATGGTAAGTACGTTAAACACACCCCCGCAACAATCAATGCAACTTGGTGGCCGATATTAGTGTGTGACGCCATCATAGTGCGCAACTCACCATAAATCTTAAGTTGGTAGGTTGCCCTAAACAGCATGCCCAACCCTAACATATAAGAAGTTGCGAAGAGTAAGCGTTCTAGCCAAGGGTAAGAAACACTAAAATTGTATAATAATGCCTGTAAACTTGGGACTGTCATTGCGTTTACACCTCATCAGTTATCAAAGGCATAACCAAACACCGTGCCATCGCTGGTTCGGACTATGCCATTATCAGAATCTATCTGTGTCACTCGTCCATAACCCGGTACTCTATTCCCTTTAACAACTGTAATCGTCATCCCATCAGCTGACTTTAACCAAGCACGACCTGGAATGATCGCTTGCACGTGGTAAACCACTCTTGATTTTTTCTCAAGAGCCTTTTGTTTTTGCTTCTTCTGAAAGGTTTCCTGCGCTTGCTTTAGTTGTAATTCCTGTTTTTTCGCCGCTGCGGCAACAGTAGCTTGTTGTGCACTACGCGTGCTTGGCGCAGCAACCATTGGTTGCCTAGCCTGCATAGCGCTATTACCCGCCAGCTGTGCAATCGCCGTGTTAATCTTACTGAGATTGGAATTTATCTCGATAACCGTTTGTTGAATTTGCCCAATTTCTTGCTCGCTACGTTGTTGTTGTTGTTCTAAATTGTGCAAACGTTCCTTGATTGCTTTGTCCTCGGTACTTGACTGTGGTGGCGATGCCTGGGGTGACGCCATTGGCGGCAAGCCAGCGTATCCCGGTTCCCTATAGCCCTGTTGTTCAGACGGAGTTTGCGTAGAGGGACTGGTACCAAACCTAGCTTGTTGCTGTGCTTGGGTTTGGGTGGCCGGTTGTGTGGCCGTCGTTTTTTGTGCAGACTCAGTTGCCGTTGATTTCGGTGTTGGCGCGCTAGCCTTACCACCCGGACCAACAATGCTTGTCGCTGTAGGCAGGGTTGCTTTTTGCTTGCCAGTGTACGGCTTTTGTTGCACAATCTTCGTTAAATCCTGTCCGCGCGGCATGCTTTGTTTCGGGGCATTCGGTGCTGAAAATAGGCCCATCAATTTATAGATACAAAAAATTAAAAACACGCCACCAATAACCAGTGGCACAGCCATACCTTTTATTTTTTCCAATATAAAGGAATCACCAATCATGCCTTTGATTTTATCAAGGAAACCACCGCCTGAAGCAACTGTCTCATAGCTTTCTGTTTCAACTTCATCATCGTCATCAGCAAAATGATACTCTTCAATATCATCTTCTGAATAGAGATCTTCCTGATCATTTTCATGTTCGTTATCGATAATATTCATACCTCATCAAGCCTCTGTTTTTGGCGCTTCTGGTACTTTGATATCGGTCAGAAACAATAAACCAATACTCGTACCTGAGTTAACTACAATGGTGGGCGGACGGTTATATACATCACCCAACTCATTACCGAGATTAGTGCCGACGACACCTAATGCATATAATGCCTCATCGCTCGCACTTAAATTTCCAAATTGTTGATCTGAACCACCAAAGGGATTAATCGTCGTTACCGAATTTGATAATGCGACAGCTTGTCCATACCCAGATAGAAATGACGCAGCTAATAAAGTGCCATAACGCATTAAATAATGGTTATCAACGTGACTAGCCAATGCAGTGCGCGCATTATTCGGATCAATCGCCACAACATTGATTGACAAACTACTATCCAAATCTGCAACCGACATATGGTCAAAGCGTAATAACACGCGTTTGCCATATTGCGAACGGCTTAAGGTTCCTAACAGCTTGGCACCTTTGTAAGGGCCTAATACTATCGTCGCCATGACTGGCCCAGGCTGATCACTGTTAACTTGAGTGTTTAACACGCCGAAATAAATTGTGCCGGCTTTGATAGTTTTGCCAGGTTCTCCACCTGTTCCATCAAAACTAGACGACGGTTTAACAGTAGATGATTGTGCTTGTTGCTGACTCGTACCTGCACCTTGCACTTGAGTGGCAGCAGTGCCTGGCGCACCTGGTTGTTGCCCTTGCTGCGCCGCGGCACCTTTGCCCTGCTCATAAGCTTGCGCAGGAGGATTCCACGCACCAACTAAGCCTTTAATTTCACGTGACATACCTTGTTCTAGTTGCGTATCTTGCTGCTCACTTGCCGCACGTGCCGCCATCGCGGCTTGCTGGGCTTGTTGCGCTTGTGCAAGTTTTTGTTGTTCAAGTAATTTTTGTTGCTCTAATTTTAATGCTTGTGCTTGTGGGTTCAACGTCGTTGCACTGGTTTGCTTCGCTTTATCTTTGCTAGCGTCGTCATCACCAATTAACGTTGGTAACGTGCTGCCACCTTGTTGCAGCGCTTGCTCATAAGCTTGCTTATTAGCTTGTTGTGTTGCTTGCAAATAAGCAGGCGTTGGTTTTTTACCCGTACCGGGAATACTTTGTATCGACGGTGCACCCGCGACTTGTGAAGACTGTTGTTTTTGATCGCCTGATTTGCGCGTTAAACCCGACAAGCCGGCCACTAAACCAATACCGAGCAGCGCTACTGTGATGATGATAATCGTACGCGTCTTCATGTCAGAAAACAAACCGGATAGATTTTTCAGTTTGCCAGCCATAACTAGAGACCTTCCAACTTTAATTGCACGGCTTTGCCATTACGTGCCGCGAGAATCACCGGCACTTTAGCCATTTCATAGGCATGGGTACCATCAGCGCTTGACATGGTTGCATCGTAACTCGGCGATAATACCGTCATCCGCGTACGCACATACAACTTACCTTTATAAACCCATGCTTGTGCATCGCCACCATCAACATTAACCGGCTTGCTACCACTCGGCGCAACTCCGTCGAGAATACCTAATAATAAAGGATTAGCGCTCGGTGGCAAATCACTACTACTTTTACCCTTACCCGTCCCATTCGGACCATAGCCCTGGACACGCAAATCAACTCGATAATCCACTACATGTTGTCCTGGAATCAAAGTTAACATTACCGGCGTAGCCAAGCCCTTTAACTTAACCGCCAAATTACCATACGTATAAGCACTACTCGCTTGCACCATCAAGGTATTGCCGGTTTTATTCCATTGGATATTAAATGCATTTGGATTACCTAAATCGTAGGAATCAATATCCCAGGGTGCACCGGAAGAATCAATAAACACCAAAGATGTGACGAAACCCTGCGATAAACGAATAACGGGGGGCACCGCTCCAGGCGCTAAATCAACCAGCTCAGACGTTGATGTTGGACGCGGAGGCACACCTGGTACAGCCGCTGATGCCTTTTGCGTTTCATTATACATCCGCTTAAGACGCTCTATTTGTGTTGGTGTCATTGGCAGCGTCTGGCCTAATACCTTTTCAAATGCTTCTTGCTGTTGCGCGCGACGATATAATGCCGATCGTTGTGACACTTGCTGTTCAACGGTCTGTCTTTGTTGTTGTGCTTGTGTGAGTGCTTCTTCCTTTGCCTTTAGTTGGGCTATCTGCTGTTGTTGTGTGGCTACTGCCTGCTGAGTTGTTTGAGTTTGCCCTGTTGTTGATTTAGGTGTAGGCGTTGCTGCTGCACCACTATTTGCTTGCACGCCAGCTTGAGCTTGCGCAGCCTTAAGCTTAGTTTGCGCCTGCGCCAACATCTGTTGCTCAATCGGCGTCAATTTTTGCTGCGCTTGCGAATTCGCTGGTGCGGCATTTGCCTGCGCCGATGTCGTGGTCGTCGACGCTGTAGGTTGGTTATTATTTTTTGCTGATACTGAGGGTACTGGAGCCGCCTGCGCTGGCGTAATTAAACCCTCCTGCTGCCAATTCATTTTTGTCGCCAAAATAAAAGAGGCAGTCACCCCTAGCAGTAACGCTATGATAATGAGAAAGCTTTTGCTACGACGTTGTCTCATCATTCGCGACTCACTCCACCATTATTGCCCAGAGGTTGTTGAAGATTGCTGCTGCGCTAGATATTGAGTAATACCAATACCTCGCGCTGAATTTAGCGTAGACACGCGTTGAATCACCATTGTGACAACCAGGGGATAGCTCTGGGTCTCACTTGCGCTCTGATAAGTCACTAGCATTGGCATTTGCACAACCCATTGATAGCGGCCATCAACCACTTTTTGATCTAATAATACCGGTGCCCCCGTCACTACCGCCGATACCGTTAATTTTTTCGCTTTAACCGTTTGAATCAATTGTGCATCGTTGAATGCCTTCATCAAACTTGCCCAGCCTGTTGGTGTAAAATAATCGGCATGCGCTTGTGATAACTCTTTTTGATAATTCACAAAGTCAAACGAATAAACTGACACTGCAGCATTACTTGCCCACTGAAACACCACTCGATTGTTGAGATTGGGTTGATTCAAGGGTTGTAATGGCGTCAAACGCCCTGTTGGATCAGTTGCAAAATAAGTCGGTTGTGGCTTATGCGTCACCATAAAGATAATGACAAATGACTCCGCAATAATAACCAATAAAGCGACTAATAAAGCCGTCACCACTTTTCGATAATTATCACGATAAAAATTATTACGCAGGGTGACCATTTCTAAAGCACCCACTGCAGACTTCGCTGCTTTAGCTTGGCCTGTTGGTTGCGCTTTTTGTGCTGGTCTTGCTTTGTTCGTTTGCTTCGCCATTATCGACAACTCCCGCCAATCACCACTTAACTTAAGGTTGAGCCTGAGGTTAACAAGCTAATTATTACTTCTACACGGTTGTTACGCTTCCTGCCACTCGTGGTACGATTCGTGGCAATCGGGTATTGTGCACCATAGCCAACCCCATAAACAATACGGCCATCGACACCATGATCCCAAAGAAATTTTGCAAAACTCTCTGCTTCTGTTTGTGAAATGCGTCGCGCATCATCATCAGGCACTTGCGAATCAGTGAAACCGGCAACTTTGACTTTAGTTTTTGGCATATTTTCTAACCATTGTGCCAACTCACCAAGGACGAAGTAATATTTTTGTGCAGGCTCGTGGGTTTTACTATTAAAATATTTACCGGTAGGCACAATGATCGTCATAATATCGCCAGTGCGTACAAATTGAATATCATGACTCTCGAAGGTTTGGACTTGATCGCGCGTTTCATCAAGATAGGCTCCAATAGCACCACCAAAGGCACCGCCGACAACAGCACCAACGCCCGTACCCACTGGAAAACCGGCATCAGCGACAGTACCAATCACTGCACCTGTACCCGCGCCAACAGCCGCTCCCTTAGTCGCAGAATTAAAACCTGGATAACGATTGCTAAATACGGTCTTTTGCTCGCATGCTGTTAAATTCAAAATCATCATAAGTACAATAATCAACCTTAACACTGGTCGCGATCCTGGCCCTAAATATAGAAAGCGCTATCATACACTATCTTGGCCACCTTGCTCGCGTTTCTTGTTCTCAATCACCGTAATAATGTGCGAATTCAGCGAACGCACTGTGTTTGTTAATTCTTTTGGCGATGGTAAATTCAACACCGCGGGCGGATAATGCGTTGCTAGCTGCATATCTTTGATAATTTCTGTGGCCACATTCCCTGCCATACGTTCAACACGGCCCGACAAACGCTCAACAAATTCTATTTGTTCCAACGTTGGCGCTGTTTGCAACAACGGTTGGCTAAAGGCATCGATATCGTTGGTCATAACATCGACCATAGGAAACTCAGCCGTACGCATCGGTGTAAAGACATTCAATTCTTGTAAAGACTCTAACACTTCTGGCACTTCTGGGCGCTGCGCTTCATTATGCGATTGGTACGCCAATAAAGCAGACACCCCTTTTTCGATATTGCTCATTTCGCCACCTTGGGCATACGTTTCCACAACCAAGGCCAAGTCCGAGCTCAATTCCGGCGTATTAACAAACAGATCATCATTTTTGACCACTTTTTGGAAACGACCAATGCGCTGCTCAAGTTTGATCAAGGTACGATCATCTGGCGCATCAATTTTAAGCATCTTGTTTAAACGCATACGTTTAACCGCAGGAGGATTCGCATAAAATGTCCTGGCACGAACAATTTTTGACTTAAAGAAAATATGGGCTTCGCCCAATCCTTGATCTTTCAAATCTAACAGGTCAATACGCGAACGCTTTTCATACGATGAACTACGCGTATCTAAATAGGTATTGGTAATGCTTTGTGGCAAGGTTTGAAAATGGTCGACCTTTGTCACATAGGCTTCACCCGCTGTCTTCATAAAGAATTCCCAGGTTTCAGACGGGTCTTCAATCTTCATCGCAATTTTAATATTGGTATTTGCACCAATCGACATCGCCTCTTCTTTTGAAGTTTTTTGGAAGGCTGGTAAATCTTGTCCTGCGAAGATCGCCGAGAAACCCAAAGAACGTGCCTGTGCTGGCACTACCGCAAAACCTTCCACCGCGTAGTAACCATACTCATCGAGAATACACATAAAGGGTGTTTCCGCATTAGTAGGCTTACGCTCGATCAAATCACGATAATCACCTTCGACATCGCTACCTAAACCAGTTGCCATCATCGCACGCAAAGTTGCTACGATAACCTTACCCAAGTTTGACAATTCCGCCGGTGATTTTTCTAACGCCGGTAATAACACAGCCAAAATACGACGATTCAAAACTACATCTCGCAAATCCACTTCGGCCAAATTGGTACGTAGAATATGACCATAAGTATCCGCGAGCGAGGTAAACGCACGCGTTAATTGCATAGTAATAAAACCGTGCTGCTCATTACACTGATTGCTTTGCTTACCTTTTTTCGCAGGATCAAATGAAAACCCTGGCAAACTTTGACAATAATAAACAATCGGCTGGAATGCTGTATCTGGCACATTGTCTAAAGGTATCGACTCTAAACCATCACGTGGAAATTTCTTATCGATAACCATTTCTTCAAGTTTTTCTAGACCAAAATAACGTCGAATGGTATGCGCATCGAGGAGCACGTGGCCTTCATCACGCATGTAAGCCAACAAACGCATGAGTGCTTCAACAAACGAAATCGCACGCCCTTTCCACATATCACCATCTGGCGTTGCTGATGATGAATCCATCAAGCTCACAACCAACTGTGATAACATACTTGAGGAACCAATCGCGAATGGGTTCAAGGTATTTGATAAGCGTTTTTCTTGTGGCCCCATAATGTCACGCGCGCCGGTCATGAAATTAATCGTTAAGACATCATCTTCACGTCCCATGCGTCGCGCCATCGCAAAGACTTTGGAGAAAAGTGAGTTATCACCTTTACCATCCACATAAATAAAGCCACTGCCTTGAATCAATGCATTATAGGCAAGCGACAATAGGAATTCGGTTTTACCACTACCGGTAGAACCAAAAATCAATACGTGAGTACGCATGTCTTCATTGGTAAACCACAGTTCTTCATTATTATTGAGGTCATTACCAAAGAAACAAATCCCACGACTCTTATTCGGCGAATCTTTCCCGCCTGGTTTTAAGTCATTGTAGTCCAGCGCATTCGCTGTCCTAGGCAAACGGAAAGGTAATACTGAACGGTGCTTAGCCTTATAACAAAAACCTATAATACCTAACACACCAATAAAATCTGACAATGCAGGAAAAACAAAACACATGATCGCTAGCGTGATCATGGTCGCCGCCATATTGACTGGGCTATTAAAGAAGTCAATAACACGTTGGCCAAGCGTGCGCGTATCGCGCAACAGGAGGCGTGGATCTTGTTCGTGTTGACTATCTATACCGCGTAAAACTGCCATTAATCTAACCTATCGCTTCTTCACTATTTACTACTACACTTCTTCCGTATACAAAATGTCTTGCAAAGCAACATCAAAGCCTTTAGTTGCTTCCTCTACCATCGGCACCTTGATACGCTTACCCAATAATTTCTCTGCTAACCAGTGTGCAAAAGGTCCAGCACACTCAGGATAAGCTGTTTGTCGCCCGACACAATTGAGCACATACCAAAGACGTCGATCAACGGGCTTTACCCACAAAAAATCTGCTGAAGCTATCACACCATCTTTACGTGCTTCTTCCAGCATAGAAGCAAGTACAGTCGTCACATAAGCATGACACTTAATAACTTCTTTGACTAACTTACTATCTTTGTGCTTATTTAACAGTTGCTCAGTACCGGCAAAATTTAACTTGCCATGTCTCGTTGACGCACCAATTTGTCTCAATAAATCATGGGCGGTAGCACGGTCACGATTAATACGTGAAGCAAAAATCGCAAACAAGGCTTGTTCATGAATTTTAAGTCGCTCTACCCCACCCCATGGACGCCCAAGCTGCGCGGCAAAAATACGATTCGCTTTACTGCGACGTAAGATAATTTTGGGATGTATTTTCGACATAATACTAACGTCAACTTCAGCCTGTTCGGGCTGTTGCAAGTCAATCAAGTCATGTTTTCTAGCAAACTGCAGTGGTTCCATCGCCATAGCCCATTTGCCACTATCAATATCTTCATGAATCAAATCTAATTCCGTAACAGGTGTAATCTGCGGCCAATTATCTTTTTCCGCTTCGAGAAGTTTTTGCATGTCATATGATTTGCGGAAACGCAATGCTACATCACTACGGTAAATCAAAACCGCAAATACAACTAACAACACGGCTAAAGGTATACGTATGTAGCTACCTACGGCAGTTGCAACATTTGCCACATCGCTAAAAGGGACATCACCAGGCGTCGCTAAAGCACCATGAATCCATTGACGCAAGCCATCAACATTATTGGTAAACAAATTAATCACCGATAACTCGGCGAGCTTAAGATAGAAAAATCCCGCGATGATTTGTGCTTGGAAGAAATACCAAACGATAAAGCCGAGGACAAATAAGCCCACGATCCCCCACAGGAAACCGAGAGAATTGTCGCTACCATTACCGCCTTGCTGTGGTTGTGCAGCCATTGCTTGTTTGCCCTCTGTTAACTAATTGAAAATCTTAACATAATAATCAGCTGCTTATCGCTAACTCACTGGCATTATGCAAAGCTTAGACGGCCAAGAATGCAACTATGCATTTCAACAGACACGCCAATGCCTTTTTCATGCACACGATTATACGCGGTGAACCTTAAAGCAACCTTAAGATCAGGGAGGAATATGCTTAACTGACAACTCTCGCGGACAGAAAAAATTTACTTATTTTTCATGAAGTTAACTATTCACAAGCAGTGAATGGACTGACAATAACGCTATCACAGGCTCCCTAGTAGACATCTCTTAAATAGCGCTTATCGTGTATTAGATTTTCCAGATAACGCTGCGCTTGGCCTTCGGTGCATCCCGATTGGACTTCAATCACATGCATGAGCGCCTGGTGGACCGCTGGCGCCATATGAAAAGCCTCACCACACACGTAGACGTATGCACCATCTTCATGCAGCCATTTAAACAGTTCTTTGCCGCGTTCTTCAATACGGTCTTGCACATAAATTTTTTGTGTCTGATCTCTTGAAAATGCTAGATCAATACGAGTCAAAACACCGTCTTCAAGAAATTTCTGTAGCTCAAGTTGATACATAAAATCGGTCCTAAAATTACGATCACCCATGAACAACCATGTCGGTCCACCATCCCCCTTCTCTTCGCGCTCTTCTAAAAAACTACGGTAAGGGGCAATACCTGTGCCAGCACCAATCATGATAATAGGTGTGTTACTGTCCTCCGGTAAAGCAAATGCTGGGTTCTCATGCATAAACAATGGGAGCTTATCACCAACTTGTAAATGATGATGTGTTTGGTGAGAGAAGACACCAAGCTTTTCATTTTGCAAGCCTTTGAACTTAGAGACGGTTATCACGATATGAACTTCTTCAGGACGCGCATGTAGACTAGATGCAATTGAATAAAACCGTGGTGGTATATGCCGAAGTATACTCACAAACTCCGATGCACTAAGATTCTTAGCAGGGTGTTCCATGACCATATCTAGTATCGTACGCCCGTGCATATAATCACGTAATACACTTTTATCTTTAGCTCCAACTAATTCAGCAAGTCCATTGTGCGTAATGTCGGCGTAGTTTTTTATCACTTGACGAGTAATGCGACTAATTTCGTAGTCATAGATCAATGCCTCACGCAATGTTTTTTCTTGTTTGTTGACCCCAGGCACCACTGCATCAGTCGCTAAGTTTAACGCCTTAATTAAAGCGTCCACCTCATCATGATCGTTTTGCGGGTAAATGCCTACCGAATCACCCGGCGTGTATTCAAGCTTTGAATCCTCTAGAGATAATTCAATATGATAAGTATCTTTGCTACTGCCAATATCATTTAGGTTGATAAACTCTAATATCTCTGCCAAATAAGGGTGCTCTTTTGAGTAAGCCGCGTCTTTATCCTGTGCTGTAATCACATCAGTAGCTGCAGCAGCCTTGCTTGTTTGCCCTGAACGAATGGCTTGCAAGGCATCGCAAACCGATGTCATCCAATTGCTCGCATCCTCTTCATACTCAACATCACACTCTTGACGCGGGAATATACATTCACCGTCCAGCTCCTGCATGCGCTTATCAATGTTGACGCCGCATTGGCAAAAATACTCATAAGTCGAATCACCCAACGCCAACACCGAGTAGCGGATACCACTTAAGCTAGGCGCACGTTTGCTTTGCAGAAACTCAACGAAATGTTTAGCCGGTTCAGGCGGATCACCATCACCGTGAGTCGATGTAATAATTAAAAGACACCGTTCTTTTTTGAGTTTTTGTGGCCTATAGTCATTCATATCAACAATATTAATTTGCCAACCCGCTTCTTGTAACTTTTCACCCAAACAATTAGATAGCTTATGCGCATTTTCAGTTTCAGTGCCATAAAGAATAGTAATAGGGAAATCACCGCCAGCCTGACTCATGCTGATTGTCGTGTCAGCAACAGCAGGCGACTGCTCCTCTCCTATGTCTATTTCGCTTGCTTCAGAAATCGCTGCGGTTAACGCTGCAGTGCCCAATCCAGCATCTTGCTCTTTTGGCGCGGGTCGATTAGCCCAATATGCCGTCAAATAACCACTTAACCACGCGCGCTGGGTTTCATTCAAACTTGCCAACAATTGATTTAATAATGTTGCTTGGGCGCTGCTAAATGGACTGTTAGTTTCATCCACAAATTTCTTATTGCTCATAATAATTGGCGACTCTCTACCTGCTTTATAATCAAACCTAACAAAGGTTTAACCCCTGCTTAACCCTATAGAGTTAGTCTGAGAAGTTTCTGAATAGTTCACTAAAAATGAGTATTAAATGGTAAAATAACGCGAGAAAAGCACAGTAGGCCCATGCTTGTCATATGGTTATGTTTTTACATAAGGTTTACAGGCTATTTTAGCTATTGAATTCTTGATTTATCTTAATAATAGCTGCCTTGGCATCGTCAAATAAAAAATTCACGTGAGGCATATAGTAGAGTTCATTATCTACTCCAGAAAAACCTGGTGCTAAACTACGTTTGATAATAATGATTGAACGTGCTTTATCAGCGTCAATAATGGGCATGCCATAGATGGGGGTATCTTTTCTCTCCCTTGCAGCAGGATTAACCACGTCATTTGCCCCAACGACAACACACACATCCGTTATACTGAGTTGTGGATTAGCAACATTGGGTTCAATAAATTTTTCGTAGGCAATACCCGCTTCTGCTAATAACACATTCATGTGGCCCGGCATTCTACCTGCGACAGGATGTATCGCGAAAAATACCTCGGTACCATTTGCTTCGAGCAACTCAGCTAATTCCGCAATTACATGTTGTGCTTGTGCTACCGCCAGACCATAACCCGGCACAAATACAACGCTTCGTGCTGCTTCCAAAGCATAAAAAGCGTCTATTGCTGAGGTTTCTTTCGGCGTAAAATTTTTCTTTAATGTTTTTTGCGTTTGCTTACCCATTTGCTTACCTGAAGTGGATCCAACAATGACGTTAAGCAGTGATCGATTCATCGCCTTACACATAATAACGGTCAACACCAAGCCGCTAGCACCAACAAGAGCTCCTCCTACGATTAACATATCATTCATTAATACAAATCCTGCGAAAGATGCTGCTAAGCCAGAGCTACTATTCAATAGTGCAATAACAATCGGCATATCAGCGCCACCTATTGGCAATACAGCTGTAATACCAAGTGCTAGCGTCAATACCATCACCGATAAAAACAAAAAAGTAGAAAAACTAACAAAAGGTAAGGCCGCATATAAGGTTATAATCAGTGACAATAATACAATATTAATAGGTGCATGGCGGGCAAACCCCATAGCTCTACCTGGCAACAACCCTGATAATTTTGCAAAGGCAATCAAGCTACCACTAAATGTTAACCCACCGATAATTAAGGTTAACCCTAACACGAAAAAACGAAAATCAAATAACTGTATCGCGCCAAAAAACACTAAACTGCCGACAATCAAACTCGCCAGGCCACCAAAACCATTGAGCAATGCGACAGTTTCTGGCATGGCAGTCATTTTAACTAAGTGTGCCCAACAGCTACCAATAATGCCTCCAGCGATGATCGCTGCAATGATCCAAAGATTTGAAAAAGCACCAAAGGTAATCAGTGTGGTGAGAGCAGCCGTTAGCATTCCTAACGCTGAAAGTCCATTCCCCAAACGGGCATAAGCCTGTTTGCTCATTAGCTTGATACCAATTACAAACAGCAATGCACTTAATATGTAGAAAATATGTATCGAATGACTCAAGGTTCCTCCGATATTTTCTTTTTATCATTCTGCGTATTAAACATACGCAGAATACGGTCTGTCACTAGGTAACCACCAAAAACATTGATAGTGGCTAGCATCACCGCAATGCTACCTAAGTAGTTAATCCAGGGATAGCTTTCACCAAATAGTTGCGTAGCAACTATTGCGCCAACCAGCGTAATACCTGAAATAGCATTAGTGCCAGACATGAGTGGGGTATGCAGTCGCGAAGGGATCTTCGTTATCAATTCAAAACCCAGCATCAAAGTAATAACAAAAATAAATAAAAAGAGAATTAATATACCATCGATAGTCATTTTTCACTCAACCATTATTAAATCGTTGGCCGGCATGTGTCAGTAGGGTACGCGAGATAATTTCATTCGAATGATCAATCGTAAATTGCTTGAGATCATTGTCACAAACCAGGCTAATCAAATGATAGAGATTATTAGCATACAGTTCGCTTGCGTCCTTAGCCACACAACCTGCGGTTCTCGTTAAGCCCAAGATTCTCACCCCATACTTAACTACTTCTTCTTCAATTTTGACGCCTTCAACATTGCCCCCCGCCTCCGCTGCCAGGTCGATGATCAAACTGCCCGGCCGTATTGTTTTCAGCATGTCATCTGTAATAATTAATGGCGCCTTTTTACCGAGCACTAGTGCCGTTGTGATGATCACATCTGCTTGATTGCATGCTTTCAACATGGCTTGTCGCTGTAAAGCAATTTGTTCATCTGTCAGCGCCTCTGCATAACCCTCTGCATTAGCAGCCACTTTACCCAGCGAAGCTTTAACAAACCTGGCACCCAGGGATTTGACTTGCTCTTCTACTTCTGGCCGTGTATCGAAAGCAAAAACACGAGCGCCTAAACGTTTAGCCGTCGCTATTGCTTGCAATCCAGCTACCCCCACACCAATCACAAACACATTAGCCGGCGCAATCGTTCCAGCCGCAGTTGACATCATCGGGAAGACTTTATTGAGGCGTTGTGCAGCTAGAATAACCGCATAATAACCAGCCAAATTTGATTGCGAAGTGAGAGCATCAGCGGCTTGTGCTCTAGATATGCGCGGGATAAGCTCCATACTAAAGGCACTAATATGTCGCTGTTGCATTGTTGCGACAATCTGCGGATGCTTATAGGGATTTAGAAAACTAATATGAATAGCCTTTGGTTTCAAGTTCGCAAGCACATTGTCTTCATAGGCCATAACTCGCAACACCATATCCGGAGATTGCTTTAATGCATTTGCTGTCTCTACAACCATGGCACCTGCTTTAGTAAATGCGTCATCGCTAATATCTAAATGCTTACCTAAGCCCTTGTCTACGTAAATATCTGCGTTAAGTTGCTTTAATTTTTCTACTGTTTGCGGCACCATCGCGATTCTAGGCTCATATAAACTATCTTCTTTTGGAATATAGACTTTCATGCTTTTCACCACTCAAACCGAATACTCACTCGGCTGCAAGCTGGTAGTGCTTGTTGCATCATTACCTCTATCGTAAAATTGTAGTACATTGCCAACAAATAACAATGCGGGCTTACAGACATTAACAACAAGCTGAGGATTTTTATAAAAGTAATCCAGCGTGCCATAATAGACTTTCTCATTCATCATAGTACCATTTTCCACGATAGCCATTCGCGTATCACTGGCAACACCATTAGCTAGTAATTGTTTACAGATATAGCTTATCTTGCTAACGCCCATATAAAAAACCAAGGTTGTTTTCAACTTGGCAAGTTGTTCCCAATCTACATCATCCTTGCTGTCGCTACTGAGGTGTGCTGATATAAACATGCAGCCATGTGCATACTCACGATCTGTCAAAGAGACTTTCATCGATGCGGCACATCCAAATGCGGCACTTATCCCTGGGATAATTTGGTACTTAATATCGTTATCGGCAAGAAATTCAATTTCTTCATTAGCGCGAGCAAAAATATGTGGGTCACCGCCTTTCAAGCGTACAACAAGATTACCTTGTTGCGCATGGTCGAGCATTAATTGATTGATTTGGCTCTGCTTATTGCAGCACGCGCCTGCTTTTTTCCCCACATAAATTACTTCTGCATCACGCCGTGCATACTCTAATATCTCCCGATTTACCAAATTGTCAAAGAGAATGACATCACAATTTTGTAAAATACGCATAGCCTTTATGGTCAACAATTCTGGGTCGCCTGGTCCAGCACCGACTAAGATAACTTCTCCATGCTTGGGCGCTACCGTCTGGCGTTTTGATATCGCTGCTATGTCTGCTTCATCTAGGTTGCATAGCGATGAATGGCCAGTAAAATAATCACTAATCAATTGCTTTTGTACGCGTCGCTTTACCTGCCCCGTACAGCCTGATTGTTTTAACCGATTCCTGATTTTTGCAAGCTGATTGGCAAACCTGCCCAATGACTTAGGTAACATCACTTCCAGTTTTTCACGTATAAAACAAGCCAGCACTGGACTTAGCCCACTTGTGCTAATGGCCACAGAAACTGGATTTCTGTCCACAATAGCAGGAAATATAAATGTGCTTAAGTCAATATTATCAACCACATTGACTAAGGTACCATCCACCTTCGCAAGTTTAGCAACATCACTATTAATTTGTGAATTATTCGTCGCACTGACCCAAACCTTGTAATTTTTTTCCATTCCAGTCAATTTTTCGTGAGTGCCGGCAATATATTCAAACGCATTATTCGCTAAGGCTTCCCTAAGCAATGGCGTTAAATCAGGTGCAAGTATTGAGATTTTTGCTCCCATTTGCTGTAAAAGCCTAAATTTTCTTTCAGCCACCTGCCCGCCGCCAATGAGCAAAATTGGCCAAGCTTGTAGGTTGAGTGAAATCGGTAACCAAGACATGAAATGTTCTCCTTAAAGCGCACAATGGCGATTTCAGATTATAATGTAAAACACTGGTTCTGCCTAAATTATCTAAATCACTCGATAAAAACCTATTTTTTAGCGTATCTTAGTATCATTTTTGGAGAAATGACAAAAAATGTGAACCTTAGCCAATAAAATGTATCTAAGTTAGCTAGACAGTAGAATCAGGCAGTGGGTCTCAATGTTCAGTATCGAATTAATTTTCACATTCATTTTAATTGGCTTAGTCGTGGGTGGACTGGTTGGATTTCTGGGTGTTGGTGGTGGCGCCGTCATGACCCCCTTACTCATTCTGATGGGCTTACCTCCCAGCGTTGCTGTAGGGACAGACTTGCTCTATGCTTTTGTGACGAAAACTTTTGGTGTCTGCGCCTACCACCATCGCTACCATATAGACTGGTCGATTGTAAAATATTTCTGCCTGGGCAGTCTAAGCATGGCTGTACTCTGTCTCGTGCTTTTTTATTTTTATGATAACGCCGGGAGACTCGATTCTTTTATTGAAAGTGCGTTATGTATTATTTTGTTCATTTGTGCAGCCATTTTTTTCGTTGGCTCCTTTATCAACCCTAAAAAAACCAAGCAGTTAAAAAAATTAAAAAATGCAGGTTACATACGATATCGACGTCCGCTACTCTTTATTGCGGGCATGTTTCTTGGCTTTTTAATTACAACTACCTCTGTTGGTAGTGGTTCAATCGGCATTGTGATTTTGCTGCTATTATTGCCGGGATATGCGTTTGCCAATATCGTTGGTATTGACCTCGCACAGGCTTTGCCAATTATTTTTGTGGCTAGCCTTGGGCATATGTTTCTAGGGCATGTGGACTATGGAGTAGTAGCCTGCCTGCTCACAGGTTCTATCCCTGGCGTGTTATTAGCAAGTCGTTTACACAATCGCGTACCTGACAGATGGCCAAAATTAATTTTAAGTTTATTTTTATTTGGCCTTGCCTCCAGCTTAGTCATTTTATAACGCGTCAGTTTGAAGGAGAATAGCAACATCATGAAAGAATTAGATGAAAAAACGTTAAACACATTAGTGCGAGAACTCGCCGACACTCACCCCCGAGAAATCCTACGCACGGCCTGCCAACTGTTCGATGGCTCATTGACATTGGGTTTTTCCGGTGCGGAAGATGTTGTGCTTGTCGAAATGGCGGCTGAAGTCTGTCCCAGCATTAGTATTTTTATTCTTGATACTGGCCGTTTGCATCATATAACCTATCAATTCCTCGAAGAAGTTAGGAAGAAATACCAAGTGACCATTAATGTGTTATCACCTGATCCAGAAGAACTTGCCAATTTCATTCGTGAAAAAGGCTTTTTTAGCTTTTATACTGATGGTCATCATGAATGTTGTCGCATCAGGAAAGTCGAACCACTGCGTAAATACCTACACGGCTTTTCGGCATGGGTGACAGGTTTGCGCAGAGATCAAAATGCAGCAACCAGACAAAACATAGAAATCTTTGAATTCGATAGCACTTTTTCTAATGGTAGCGGGAAGCTCGTTAAGGTCAACCCCTTAGCTTTTTGGACTCATGACCAAGTATGGGCTTATATTCATGAGCGTGACATCCCCTTTAACGAATTACATTCCCAAGGCTATCTCAGTATTGGTTGTGAACCCTGTACGCGCCCGATTAAGCCTGGGGAACACATCCGTGATGGACGCTGGTGGTGGGAAAGCCATGAACACAAAGAATGTGGTATCCACTTTGTACAGACCCCATTACCCAAAAATAGGAAGATCGATATTAACAAAAAATAGCTACGCATCGCCGTGACAGCTGCCTTACAATCACTTTATAAATTTGAGTGACTTGCGTTAAATACGTTATACTTTACCGGCTAGCTTTGCTAAAAGTGTCACACTCGAATTGAATAGTAAACGGGCGTATAGGGAATACAAAACCATGCCAAAAGACGATAAAGACTTATCTAAAAATGAACATTACAAAAGCGATAGTCATTACCTGCGTGGTACTATCACAACCAATCTAGAAGATCCCATCACGTTAGGTGTCAATGATGTTAACAAGGAACTCCTGAAATTCCACGGTATTTATCTACAAGATAACCGCGATGATCGAGGACGACGCCTCAAGAAAAAGCTCGAGCCAAATTGGTCATTTATGGTTCGCATTCCCTTCCCAGGCGGCGTATGTACACCAGAACAATGGCTGGCACTCGATGAACTAGCACATAAATTATCCAACGGCGCGTTAAGACTCACGACCCGACAAGCCGTGCAATATCATGAAATATTACGCGATAACTTGCGCCCGCTAATGCGACGCCTAGATGCAGTGGGCTTATGCAGTATGAATGGCTGTGGTGATATTACGCGTAATATTATGAGTTCACCGCTTTCAGATCTAAGCCCAATTCATCAACAAGCCTATGCTTACGTTGACGCAATATATCAAGCGACACTTGCGAAAACCAACGCATGGCGTGAAGTATGGTTAGAAGAAGAACATAAAGCAACACCACCCGGCGTATCGGAAGAACCGCTTTATGGGACTACGTATATGCCGCGCAAATTTAAAATAGCCATTGTCATTCCTCCCGAGAATGATGTGGATGTTTTTTCACAAGATATTGGGTTAATTGCCATTGCAAATGGCGATACGCTGGAAGGGTTTAATGTGAGTGTTGGTGGTGGCCTGGGTATTACTTACGGAGAACCGGAGACCTATCCGCAAATCGGCAAACTTATCGGCTTTTGCCCGGCAGATTCGGTTGTCGAACTCTGCTTAGCGATTATTGCTATTCAACGTGATCACGGTGACCGTAGTAATCGTAAACACGCCCGCATGAAATACACTATCGATGATCGAGGTTTAGATTGGTTCAAACAAGAATTGCAAGAGCGCGTCGGCTGGGACTTGCAACCCTTAAAAGAATTCAGTTTCACCATGACTGGTGATCGACTCGGTTGGCAAAAAACGCAGAATAATAGCTGGCATTATACGTGGCTGGTGGAGAATGGACGGATAAAAGATACGGAAAATAAACCGTTGATGACAGGTATTCGTGAGATCGCTAAAGTGCATCAAGGCGAATTTCGTTTTACCCCCAATCAAAACCTTATTATTGCTAATGTTGCTGAAACAGACAAGGCCGCTATCGAGGAACTCATCCAACAATACGCTCTCGACCATTTGCAAAAACACAGCCTCGTGCGCCGTAACGCGATGGCCTGTGTTGCCTTCCCAACCTGCCCGCAAGCAATGGGCGAAGCGGAGCGCTATCTACCGTCGCTGTTAGATAAAGTTGAAGAAATTATGCAGTCTTTGGATTTAAAGGAAGAAATTAAAATCCGTATGTCTGGTTGTCCGAATGGCTGCTCAAGACCTTATATGGCTGAAATCGCTTTCACTGGCAGAGCTATCGGTAAATACAATATGTATTTGGGTGGAGATTTTGAAGGTTTTCGCCTAAATAAACTGTATAAAGAAAACATTGGCGAAAAGGAAATCTTTACAGAATTACGTACCTTACTGAAGCACTATAAAAACGACAAAAAAGACCAAGAACACTTTGGTGACTTCGTGGTACGCCAAGGTTATGTCTCTATGGTTAAAGACGGCAGAGACTTTCACGGCTAAATTGGGAATAGTTAGTTATACCCTGCGATTTTTGTACACTCAGGCCGACGAATCTTGTTTCAAAGCGCCATTTTCAAAGCGATAGCGCCCGGTGATATGTACAATCTGGTCGATATTTTCCAATTTAATCGCCCGCTCACTGAGTGTTAGTAATTCGTGCCCATATTTATCTTGCCGCGGCTTACCGCGTGACGCTTGTACCACATCATTTTCATCAATTAAAACAATAACATAGGCATGATTGTGAGGATCTGATCGGGAATCAATCAATTGTTTTACATCGGCTTCATTTTTGTAGATTGGTCGATTAACACTCTGATTTGAAAGCGAAAATATTGCCTGCTGCCAAACTCGGATATTGTGCCCATCAGCTTGGTAAAGGTATATGTAGATCGGCATGGTCGCATTTTTACTGCGCTTAGGCTGGACTTTTTGCCTGCTTTCAGCTGCTGCAGCTGCTTGCAATAAGCCCACTAAACTGCCCTGAACTTGTTGTTCGAGAGTTTGCCAACGTTCATTCGCTGCCCGGAAAAATAAACCGGTTTGCCAATCTCCTCGCTCCCAATAATGTTGGCACGCATGTAACCATTCGCGCACAGCACTGGGATCTTCTTGTGGCTGTGTCAAAGCCAACATTTTATTAACTATCCCTATATTTTTATTACATTTTTCTAAAGTTTGACGCAAGCCCATGATGCGCTGTTGAGCCGCCGGGCTACCACTCTTTTGGAAACGCTGTAATTGGTTTTGTTTAAACACAGACATGCGCTGCAAGGTCTGGCGCAACTCATTGGCAAGTTTGCCAACGGCCTGCCAAGCCTCTTCGACGCTGAGTTGAATTTGGGGCGAGCGATTGTCAGTCATACATCAATTCATCGAGCGCGGTGGCATTTGGGTCCGGTGAGCGCTGCATCAATTCCAACAAAACATCCGTTACACACAGATAGCGAATCACATCTGGCGTAATATCATCGAAAGTCACTTTCACCCCGAGCATAGATTTTTCGGCTTCATCAAAGCTAATACCTAGGCCATAGCCCAAACACAATGAACATAATTGGTCGGCACGACGCGCTATTGCCGGCAATAAACCCGTCTCTGAAAAGACTTCTTGTGCCGAAATTGGGTTGCCATTAAGCGTAAATGTTGCCCCAAGCGGCTTGACCAAACCGGCTAATTTATCCGACATCGTTTTTGCCACTATTGCCTCCACCAAGGTCGAGCCATTTTCCGCCGCCCAGCTAACGTCGAGCGCAGCCAACGCATGAACACATCCACGCGAAAACCATAGCGCTCAAGCGCTCCGAAAAATAGGGTCGCCGTCACCGCTAGGATAAAGCTCCACAGGCGAATATGTAATAAAAACAATAAGAAAGGTAATGCTGCGCGGCAGTCGAATACCCAAAATCGCGCGCTGCGCGCTGAGTCGCGCCAATGGGCTTGTGGTGTATGACGTGCCATAGTTTCCGCGTCTCTCTCGGTTCAATTAGCCATTACGACATGAATAGTATAAAAATTAAGCTGCACATTTTACCATGAAATACTCGCAAATGGGGCACCTATGAGGAAAAATTGGCAACTTTTTTGCTTTATAAGTGATTGTTTCTAAGCCACTTTAGTCTGGCTCCAGGATAACACTAGCAACTGGGATTTTCTGGCTTCTTGCTCTAATGCAAGGCATAATCAGACTTTCGCGGCTATTAGATCAATAAAGAAAGAATGAGCAATGACGCACTACAAAAAAATACGTTTATGCCCTTTAATACTCATTATCGTCTTACCCCTACTCGTCACAAGCTGCGCACGTGTGCAACCGGCTATCACTGCAAATAACGGCGCTGACCAAGTTTCGCAAGCCGCCGTTGCTACAAGTAAAGCCTTACAACATATGGCAGAAGTAGAACAAGCGGCTTTTGCGCCAGGTTTTGACTCACCCCCACCAAATTTTGCAAACTACGGCTTAGGACAAAAAGTTTCAGTTGATTGGTCCGGCCCCGTTGAAGGCCTCGTACGTGAAATTGCTGCGGTCAGTGGTTACAAGATGCGTGTTGTTGGTGCCGAACCTGCCGTGCCCGTGCTCGTCGATATTTATGCACGCAATCAACCTATCGGTGACATCTTACGTAATGCCGGTTATCAAACCGACCAACGCGCTAATGTGGTGATCTTGCCTGATTCACATTACATTGAAGTGCGCTATCCTTCGTCCTAAGGTATGTCTATGATTGCTGGATTTAGCTTAAAAACTCTCATCCGCGTCGGCTTACTAACAAGTAGCTCTTTCTTGTTATCGGCTTGCCTGTGGCAAACTCCCACTGTCAATACCGAGTCGCTTGAGGGTTTACAGAATCTAACGTCATCACAGGTTGTAAAAACCCCAAACATCAATCAAATTCGTTTAGAAGCACTCAAACAATCAGCCATGTCTATTGGCGCCCAAGGCGGCTTAGCAATGCGTTCTAAACAAATTGATGGTATGCTTAAAAAGGATCAGCGCTGGTTAGACCAAGCCTTCAATTTTAATCCGATGATTTTGCACCATAATGTATTACCCCCCGTACTCGAAGAAGGTAGAAACACCCTCAATCAACCCTCACCAGATGTCATCCGCGTTTCAGATAAGACGTATAAAATTGTCGAACAAGCTCACTTTATTACAACACCGCCAACCTGGCGCGAATATCTCTGGCTCGATTATAAAGAACCACCACCGCCCGATCCGTCGTTATTACCAAAAAATGACGAAGAGCGTGAAATTTGGAAAAAAGACGTAGCCGTTGGCTGGCAACAAGGTATTCGCCAAGCCAATAATATCTTTAACGCGGGGCTTGCCCACCTTAAACGCGATTACCATGGTATGGTGATATACCGTCAGTTACTCGCACAAAACATGGTGAGCTATCCATTTGTCTCGACCAGTCACCTTGGCGTCACCGGCAATGGCACCGACATGAGTATCAACGATCAGATATTGCGTATCGCTTCTTTACCACAGTTGCAGACTAATACTAACAAGTGGAAACCTGCAATAGTCGGGGCCTTTAAAGCACAAGATGGCGCAGTCATGACACCCGTATTTAACGACGACACAAAACTCGGCGACACTGAGCAACAACAGGGTACTTTAACAAAATGAACGAACAAGATTATTTAATGCCAAACGAACCCGTACGTTTTGGTCCCAAACACATGGATACCGTACTTGGTCACTGCACCGCGCTAAATGCTTCCGATATCACTATTCAAACGAATGAACCCGTGATTGCTGAAGTCTATGGCCGCTTACTCAAAGTCACCAAACGTAAATTATCCAATACTGAAGTTGGCGATATGCTTAATGATATTTACGGGCCCAACGGTACTGCACAATTACTCAGTGGACATGATGTCGATACCCACTATGAATACCGCCCGCAGCGTGGAGTACGCTTCCGTTATCGTGTCAATGCAACTGCCTGCCAAATTGAAGGCTATGATGGTATTCAAATGACATTCCGAACCATCCCTTATGAGCCACCACAACTCGCGACTCTGGATTTAGCACCAGAATTACTTGGCAGCCTGGCGCCACCACAGGGTATTATCTATGTCACCGGTGCTACAGGCTCCGGTAAAAGTACGTTGTTAGCGTCCATTATCCGTGAGTTGGCAGAAGACGCGGATAGCAATCGCAAGATCCTCACTTACGAAGCACCGATTGAATTTGTCTTTGATATGTTGCAAATGCCATCCTCTGTCGTTAGCCAAGCAGAAATACCGCGCCATTTACCGAGTTTCGCCGCTGGCGTACGCAACGCCTTGCGCCGTAAACCACGCTTGATCATGGTGGGGGAATCACGTGACAAAGAAACTATCGCAGCATCCATCGAAGCAGCACTTACCGGACATCCGGTCTACACCACCTTGCACAGTAATGGTGTTTCAGAAACCATCCGCCGTCTAGTCACCTCTTTCCCCGCGGAAGAACGTAATGGTCGCACTATCGATATTCTGGAAACCATTCGTTTGGTGATTTGGCAAAACCTCGTGCCAACTGTCGATGGTAAACGCGTAGCTTTACGTGAGTATTTAATTTTTGACGAAGAAGTACGAGATGAACTGTTAAATACTGACCCAGAAATGGTGACTGCCGCAACCCGCCGTTTAGTCAAAGAAAAAGGTCAAACTATGTTAACCGATGCCAAGAAAAAATTTGCTGAGGGCATTATTGCTGAACGCGAATACAAACTCTTAGCTGCTGGCGCGCGTAATGCTGACCGTGACGCTGGCTTAGCTTAAAAAAAAGCCCCGCATTGCGGGGCTTTTTAATCCTAGAAGTTCGCTCACCTTTAAGCGAACTCGACGTCATTGCCACCGCCGCTTTGACCAACCTCGAGGTCGGTGCTGCCGCCACCAGCACCGCCACCAGCACTTGCGTTAGCACCAATAGCACCATCGATAGCCGAGGAAGCCGCACCAGCCATGGCTTCGCCACCGGCATAAGCACCACCAGCAGCACCAGCCATTTTCTCGTTGCCTTGCTTGACAACACCACCGACCTTGGCTTCGGCTTGTTCTTCGCCGATACCGAAGTTCGCTTGGGCGCCAATCCAACGTAAGACTTTTTCTGGCAACATATGAATAAGTGAAAATGTCTTCGACAACATAGTGACGATTAACATGACATAAATAGCGACTAAAGCAACTGATTCAATGATATTAAAACTGTTTCCAAAAACGCTATCGAGCAAGCCAGAGAAACCGTAATTCACGATATCTACGGCGATATACGATAACATCATACCTGCAATCAAGCCCATCACCATCAAGGTCGGGCGTAAGAAAATGGCAACTAAGAGCATGAGACCTGGGCCTGCCCGCCCAACAGCTTCATGGCCTTCTGGTGCCATGATACCAAGCGCCACGATTGGTGCAGCGACCATGGCTTCCACCACGCCAAAAAACCAACCTAGTGACGCTAGCGTAAACAACACATAAGGTATTAATGGAAAATAATCCGCAAGCCCAGCACCAGCAATAAATAATATCGTCATAAAAGGTGTGACCATGGTCTTAAACCATTGCAAAATATTGGCTACAATGCCGATTGCATAACTAGCCGCCTTACCCGCACCTGGGTCAAAGAAAGAAAGAACACCACCTACTATGGCTTTAGTCGCAACAATACTTTCAATCGTGACCATACCTGTCAACCAGGTATTTTGCATGATCATCTCAATATTTTGCCCTAAATTTTGTACGGCAATAACAGGATTAAGATTGTGATTATATTGTTGCTTGGCATCGTTAACTGCTTTACCCGTGACATTATTAATCCAAGTTGTCATTAGGTTAATTAAACCTAAGGTAAAGATATTGGCAATAATCTTCGATTTGCCACTTAATTGGCCTTGGCCATAGTTAAACGTTACTTTACCGTTTTGTCCTGGACCCGCTGTTTCAGTGGTATTATCTAGGTTATTGTTAATATAGACTTGTGCATTATTCCACGCCGGAGCAAGTATTTCCTTCTGTGATTTAGAAAGATCATCTTGACTCACAGCTTGAGCGGAAATAGTCGGCAAATTCTTCACTAACTCATTATTTTCTTTAGCGATATCATAATAATATCGCCCTGCCATCAACCAACCATTTTTCTTCGCTTGATCGACAAAGGCAGTCGCTTTCTTACCCTGAGCAGTCTGTGATTCTTCACGCAAAACATTATTAATACCAGTACGCATATCTTGCATACCTTGGTTAATTGCCATGGCATTTCTAGCTTCTGGAGAATTACTATATACAATGCGCTGAGCTGGCCCCGCCATTTGATTCAACGCCGTTAAAATACCCTCTTGAGTCTGCGTGTCAACCATCGGATCACCGGTTAACGTCCACGTGACCGTACCACAGTAATCATTATGTCCATCTGTAAATTGGTAACCATTATAATGCTTGCCGCCATGTTGTTTACCTTGGATAAATTGCATTTGAATTGTTTTATTTTGCCCGCTATCTTCATAACTCTGATCATAGGCAAAACGGCAGACTTGCATTTCAAACATATTCTGCGCAGGATTTAATAATTGAATTGAATTCATCATCGGTGGCGCAACCATACCACCATCTTGTTGGATATTGTCTAAAGCTGTATTCCAAACTGAATCTGCCGCGCCGATACCTTGCACAACAATCCACATCACAGCAATCTGAATTAAGTTATAACCCGACGCTTTAGGAATTAATAAAGCAATACCCGAAGCAGAACGTACAGGAATCCAAATTGATGACCAACGCCGCCCCAAGATTTCACCATCTTGTGCGGTATTCAAAGTAGAAGCCATCAACATATAAAAGACAACCACTGCACCTAAAAAGATAACAGCTGCATTAAAGGTACCAAACATGGCTCCTAGCAACTGAGCCGAATTAGAACCACCATCACTCGGCAATACATTATTGACTGAACCAAAAACTGAGCTCAATAAACTCTGCGACTGGTCGGTGCGTGGCGGCGTCAAATCAATTGGACCGTTGCCATCTGCAAACACTAACGGCGATGCCATCAATGCGGTAATGAGTAATATTAATTTGACGTAGAGTCTTTTCATGATTTAGTCCTGATTAGACAAAACACCGAATATTAATCGGTGTTTTTCGTTGTTACGATTTGCTGTTTAGAACCATCGACACTTGAGTTCCACCACTCTTTAAAAGTACAACCTAATTTACGATGCTTAACTTGAAAAAACCAAAAATGGTAGCGAAATGCCATCGCAAAAATAACTAAAGAAATACCCGTAGCAGCAAAAGCACCATGCGGGGAACTCTGCCAAAATAAATACATGGCATAGGCAAACATCCCAACAGCAAACGCTAAAAAGAACATGGCCATACGAAATAAGCTCTGGGCCTTTTCATCGATCTCTGCTTCAGTTAATTGCAGGCGTGCTACAGCGTCTGCAAACGTCGTTGGATTCTTAGGCTCTTTGCCGCCCACTAGGCGCAATGCAACATCGTTAATTGCGGTCGCCGCATTTGATATTTCGCGTACACCAACCATTTGGCGAATAGAGCCGGCTGGGAGAAACGCCTTCGTAAGGCTGCTAAAAAACTTCATATTTTATTTACCCTTATAAGCTTATGCTGCTGAATAAGTTCATTGGGATAAGGTCCTATCCCACACTTGCAGAGCATTTTAGGCGAATAAGCTTAAGAAAATATTAAGATTTGCATTAAACTGCCGTTGTAAAATATGCATTTCTGGCAAATTTAGCGTGAGTTCACCAATACAACGTAGCGATAAGACTGTCTCTGTCCATTAATAATACTTTGATTTTCAAGGAGATTTTTTGACCAGTGTATGAATGGAACAATTAACAGAAAGTTTTCCTTACTCAAAAGCATGCGGAAATAACTTGAACAATCAATACGAAGTGATTACACTATGCATTTCTTGGACGGGCGGGGAATAGTGTTGCAGCGTAAACTTCAA
This sequence comes from Gammaproteobacteria bacterium, assembly GCA_021773335.1. Taxonomy (GTDB): domain Bacteria; phylum Pseudomonadota; class Gammaproteobacteria; order JAJFKG01; family JAJFKG01; genus JAJFKG01. The sequence continues at coordinate 28,132 of JAJFKG010000028.1, read as the reverse complement.
TATATTAAGACTGCTTACGACACTATTATATAGTTACAATAACACTGACAGATACAAGCAATGCCAGATTTAAGCCTTGAGGGCTCACATCGTTTTTGGAACGATTTTAGCGACCCGATGATTTATCGCGTCGTCACCTTTATGGAAGGTGTAGAAAACTGGACTCTCGATGGTGAAGCCAATCTCGAAGCGGCCATTGATGCGCTGGGCCAGCAGCTCGATAATGTCGGCGACTATGAACTAGGCGAACAAGAAAAATTTATTCAACTCGTTGCCAGCATCAAATCCTCTCGCACCTTACGCCTATTACAATGTATAGACACCGCCCATCCTGGTGCCGCATCCAAGTTACTCATCCATGCCGAAGAAACTAGCCAAACGCCAGACGATTTGGCTGGCTTATTCCTACGACGTAATATTGTGTTTGAACGTTTACGTTTGCTCTCGCGTGTTTTTTCAAGCGAACGTTTTGATATTGTTTTAAAAGCCCTGGAGGGAGAAGATGAATAAAACACTTCGCACTGTTTTAAGTATTGTTGTTATCGTGCCAACACTGTCATTCAGCACCACCATGCTAGCTGATGATAATAGCAACCCGATGGCTGACCTCGGCGGACAAATTAATAATGCTGCCAGCAATGTACAAACTGAATATGGCACTATTCAACAAAATAGCGCACAAGCACTGGGAACAACCCCCAGCAATCTGGGTAAATCCCAATATCAGGGTTTTTACCCTCTCAATCAGCTCATCGACGGTAACAATATGCAAAGTTGGAATACACCTTCGACACCCAGTGGTGGCACAGCGGGAACACCACCAAGTACTGTACCAAGCAGTAGCTTTAGCTCCACCCCTGGCGCCATCGGTGCGAGTGCACCACAAACAACACCAGTGGTAGAACCTGCTGCCCCTGAGACAACAACATCGACAGCTACCCCTCCTTCAACATCCGAAGGCATTACGGGCTTACCCTCAAATGGTGATAATAATAATAACAATGCCCCAAAGTTACGTTTTTAACATTTACTGTTTAGTATAGGTACGATTATCATGAAGACGACAAAAAAATCTTTTCGCAAAACTAAAATCACTTGCCTTGTTGCTGCTTTGACATTTGTCGGCTACCAAGTTACTAGTGCGCAAACCGCTACTGAAGGCTCATGGGCGAGTAATAGCATTACGCAGCTCCTTCAAAGTATTGATAAACACTTAATAGGATTAGCGCAGTATATCAATGAGGCCGTCGGGGCATCAGTACAAACCAGCAAAAACTTAATGTATCAACCTACGGCGGGTATTCAACAAACCATGGGTAGCAATCTGAGTCAAACTATTACTAACCCAGCTATCGCTGAAAGTACGACAGATAATACGCAAGATAGTCTTAAACGCACGTTTACAACGACTAACCCCGCAACTATTCTGGAAAAATACTCTCGTTTTATACCGCTCGTTGCTAGCGATGTTCAAGTTAATGCAGGAAATTTTGATTTTAACTCTTTATTAGGTACAACCAATTTAAATAATTCTACGCTAGATAATCAAGCCCAAAACTATGTGAAATTTGCAACTGGTTCAGCTGATCCATTCCAAACCTTATCATCAAGCGAGCTCAAACTCACTAATCCAAATGTGCCACAATATCTGGCTGAGCTAGGCATTTATGGTGCTCGCCAATCAATTGGCTTAAGTAACTTTTATCATTTGTATGCGGAACGCCAACCAGTCTCTAACTTAGGCCGACTCGCTCAAGTTACTGTCAATGATAAAAACAACATCAGCTTCAGCCAAGGTGCAAAAATTGAAGATAACGCCAGTCCTTTACAAGTTGAAAAATTCGCAGCCGAACGCCGTGCAGACAATCCGCAGTGGTATGCTGCAATGGAAAAAGCATCTCCTGAAACCGTGCAGCGCGAAACCTTATATGTCTTAGCAGGGATCCAAAAAGAGCTCTATCAATTACATATGGATAATGAGCGTCAATTAGCTACGACCTCTGCAATGGAAACGCAGACTAATGAAGCCACAGCACGCCCTGGTTTATCTCGCCTACAAAGTGCGATTATTCAAGGCGCAACAGCCAGATCGCAGGAAGAAGCGTTAGACCAAAGTGGGAATAATACTAACCAAAATAGTGGCAATCAGTAGATCAAATAGTGGGGCGCACTGCCCCACTATTCCCGTCATCCTCAGCTGATGTATGCTCACGAATCTAAGCACGGACTTACCAAACCCAAGAGAACCGACCTAGGCAACAAATTGTTCCCACCCCTCTGGGGTGGGAACATACGACCTTAAATTTATAGACGCTTTGCCTATACCCTTTAAGTGCGTCCATCCAATGAATATATCAATTGCTCGCAAGCGACGCCCCCTGCAATTTAAAGAACGACAATCGCTGCTTTAATGGCTCAACACCGATAAGGTTATCGCTTTGCTGAGAAGCAGCTAAGGTTCGCTGTAATGCTCCAGATAATAACATCAACTTATCTTGTACCAAACGCACAACCACTGTCGGATCTTTGGTTTTCGCATTACTATAGACTTTACCAATATATTGGTAGACTGTTTGTGAATTCAAATCCTTGTCTTGGAAATACGTCGTAAGCAAATCGCTTTGTGCACGCAATTTCGTATTAATCTTAACTGACAAACGACAACAGTGACGAATAATGGTGCGCAACTCTAACAAACCAGCACGCTGCTGCGAAAAGTCATTGATAAGATTCTCTAAATTGGTAGTCCATTCCAGATCATCAAGCCCTTGACCAAAGCGGCATAATAAAGACATATCATCGCTGATCTCTGTGGCGAGAATGCGCGATTCTTGTAAAACAAAATGACTAAGTTGTGAATATTGACGTCCCAATGCCGTATGCGCGAAGCGAAAACGCGAAATCGGCACATTAGCTAATTTAATCGCTTTACTACCCATACGTCGATAGTTACGTGCTAGCACCATATCATACCAACTTTTCTTTAACGCCAGCCAATAACAAGAAACCAAATGATACAGATTAACGATTTGTAACTGTGCATACTTCAAGCCTTGCACATTCATCTCAGCCCAATCGTGATCGCTGCGCAGTTGCGCGAGTAATTGTTCTTGCACTGCTAGCCAGTTTTGTGAAACACGTTGACGTTTTAAATGCTTAATAATCCAACGGTGACGCTTGGTTTGTTCCTCGCAAGCCATATAATGGTCCTGCAATATGGCAATTAGTTTGTGTTGTTCCACAACACACCCCATACTTGAATCATAAGTCCCCGTCTCATCAAGGACCGCCTTGATACGCGTTTTCAAATGCAATCGCAATTGATTTATATCATCAATTAAGAATTGACGTTGCACTTCAAGAAAATCATAGGCCACTTGCTCATAGACGCATAGCGGTGGACGGTAGCCATCAAGAATGCTTTGCATAATGTCATTGATACGACAGCGTTCTTTATGCAGACGTTTAGTGTGCAATTGTGCAAGTGGTTTAGGCTCTGCATCAGGCAGCTTTTTTACAGTCACCATATCGACCTCCTTATTGTTTTTTCAACTTCAATGTTATTAAGGCGTATTCCAATTCGTCGTCGTGCTGTTTGTCGCACTTACCTTAAGGTCTAGATAACGTCGGAGGATTCGTCAAGACGCAAAAAGCGCTTTCTCACATGATGTGAATAAGCACTTGATATAGAGGTGATATAAAAGAGTTGCAAAAAAATACTTTTTTGCATTACGCTAAAATTGCTCAAGAAGCGTTTAAAATTTCAAGATAATGTTGCACACCTTGCTCAACCGTCATGAACGCTTTGTCATAACCTATCGCACGCAAGGCACTAATATCGGCCTGAGTAAAGCTTTGGTAACGACCACGCAAGTGCTCAGGAAAAGGAATATATTTAATTTCACCGTTACTATGGTAAGCAATCACTGCATTCGCCACATCATTAAAGGTTTGGCTACGGCCAGTACCCACGTTGAAAATACCCGATTGTTCTTGGTTCTCCATGAACCAGAGATTAATCGCCACGACGTCATCAATATAGACAAAATCGCGCCGTTGTTCACCGTCCCCATAACCACCACAACCTGCAAATAATTTTAACTGTCCATTTTCTTGTAGCTGATTATTAAAATGAAATGCCACACTCGACATTGAGCCTTTGTGTGACTCACGTGGTCCGTAAACATTAAAATAGCGAAAGCCGGCAATTTGGCTACGTGCATTTGGTAATATACGTCGCACATATTGATCGAACAATAACTTTGAATAACCGTACACATTGAGTGGTTTTTCATATTGTGGATCTTCTACGAAAGTCGTTTCAGCCCCATAAATAGCCGCACTAGACGCATAGATGAAAGGAATAAAGCGTTCCAAGGCATAATGCAGTAATGTTTTTGAATATTCATAATTATTCTCCAACATGTAACGCCCGTCCCACTCAGTCGTGGTTGAACAAGCTCCTTGGTGAAAAATAGCTTCGATACTATCTGAGAAATCATCTTTTGCCTTTATTCGCTCGATAAAGACCTGCTTATCCATATAATCAGCGATGCGACAATCTGCAATATTTTTAAACTTCACGCCATTAGTAAGGTTATCAACCACTAATATATCGTCATGGCCCCGTTGATTTAATGTTTTGACGATATTACTACCGATAAACCCCGCACCGCCTGTTACGATAATCATTCGGATACCTCTTGCTTGTTTTTAATTTTTTCAACCAACGATGTGGTCGAATGCCCTGCCACAAACGGTAAGATCTTTATCTCACCACCATTCTTAACCACACAATCGCCACCCGCTAATTCTTCCGGTTTGTAATCACCACCTTTCGCCAATATGTCGGGCAATAAATTACAGATTATACGCTCAGGCGTATCTTCACTAAAAGAAACAACCCAATCAACCGTTTTCAATGCTGACAGCAATCCCATACGAGGTTCCAACGCATTAAGTGGTCGCTCATCTCCTTTCAGGCGGCGCACTGAATCATCATCATTTACTGCAACCACTAAACGATCACCCAGTGACTTTGCTTGTTCAAGGTAGGTAATATGCCCCATATGTAAAATGTCGAAGCAGCCATTTGTAAAAACGATTTTCTCACCACGCGCGCGCGCATCACGCATGATAAGCTGCAGCTCTTCTTCAGATACAATACCACGTGCAATACCATTATTCGCATGTAAAGTTCGATGTAACTCCACTACATTAGTCGTTGCCGCGCCCAATTTACCAACAACAATACCGGCTGCTAAATTCGCTAAGGCCGCCGCCTCTGCCGGTGTTTGGCCTGTCGCCAATGCCGCCGCTAAAACTGCAATCACCGTATCTCCTGCACCAGTTACATCAAATACTTCACGCGCTTGTGTAGGAATCGTAATCTCTTCTTGCCCTTGTTGGATCAGCGTCATACCTTTGTCACCGCGCGTAATTAACAGCGCATCGATATCATTATCAGCCAGCGCTTGGCGACCTTTGCCAATGATTTCTGCTTCATCCGCGCATGGGCCAACAACCATTTCAAATTCTTTATAGTTAGGAGTTAAAAGCGTCGCACCTTGATACACAGAAAACTGGTGTCCTTTCGGATCAACTAAAACCGGAATTTTGCGCGCACGTGCTTCGGTAATCAAATCGCTGCAGCAGTGTAAAGTCCCTTTGCCGTAATCCGATAGAATCACAACATCAATCCCTTCTAAACAAGCTACAAATTCTTTGTGCATACCACCAAACTCATAAGCTTGTGCTTGTTCTTCAAAATCCAGACGGAGTAATTGTTGATGCTGACTGAGGACGCGCAACTTAGTGATAGTCGGTGCGCCACTCAATTGACGTAAGTGGCAATTGACCTTAGCAGCTTGTAATTTCTCACGTAATTTCTCGCCCGCTTCATCATTACCGATCAAGCCTAAGATATGCACATGGCAACCCAAAGCAGCTAAGTTTAATGCGACATTACCAGCGCCACCTGGGCGCTCTTCGACATCAGCAATACGCACAACAGGCACTGGCGCTTCTGGGGAAATACGTGAGGTGTGGCCACCCCAATAGCGATCGAGCATGACATCGCCAGCAACTAATACATTGACATCAGAAAATTTAGGCACTTGGATGTGCATTCGTGATTATCCTCTCGCATTGATAAACAGGGGCCATCATTTAAATATCAACTTCACCACTAAAGACGGTTTCGGCGGGGCCCGTCAATAAAATAGAACTATCATCATCCAGCCAAGCAACTTGCAAGCGCCCGCCCGGCAAATCTACCTCAACCTCGCCAGCGAGTAAACCTTGGCGTTTACCCACCGCTACAGCTGCACAAGCACCACTACCACAAGCCAAAGTTTCACCAGCCCCACGTTCAAATACACGCAATTTTATATGGCCAGTGTTAAGCACTTGCATGAAACCAACATTCACGCCCTGCGGGAAACTAGTATGCGCTGCGATAGCATGGGCCAAAACCCCAATTTGCTTAGCATCGATATCAGCTAAGGTAACCACCGCGTGTGGATTTCCCATTGAAACCGCCCCCAACTCTTGCCTAGCTTCACCAAGTTTGACTGCGTAGGTGGTTTGCTCTTGCGGCGCATTAAAGGGAATTTTTTGCGGCTGCCAAATCGGTTTACCCATATCAACCGTCACCGAACCGTCACTATTAACTTGCGGATAGACAAGCCCAGCGGGCGATTCTGCGACTTGTTGCAATCTATCACAAATACCTTGCTCGTAAGCAAACTTTGCAATACAACGTGCCCCATTCCCACACTGTTCAACTTCACCACCATCAGCATTAAAGATCCGGTACGCATAATCCGCTTCAGCTTGGGTTGCCGGCATAATTAACAACAGTTGATCAAAACCGATCCCAAAGTGGCGATCGGCAAGCGCTTTGATTTGTACAGGAGAAAGTTCGATTTGATGCCGAGTTTGGTCAATGACCACAAAATCATTGCCCAAACCTTGCATTTTATGAAAAGGGATCCGCATCTCGCGCCCCACTGACATTTTAAACTAGTTTAACTTTACAACCTGTCTCACGGATGAAGAAGGTCAACACCGCAGCGACAAGCAAACTGATTGGCAAAGAGGCTAATGCAAACTGATAGTCGGCAACGCTATAAACACGCAAGCCATGCACCAAATGTCCTTGCCAGTGAAAATCTAATAAATAACCAATCATAGGTTGGAACAACATACCACCTAACATGACAAACATATTCGTCAATGCAATTGCCGTACCTGATAAACGTTCTGGGCTGGATTCACGCCCAACCGCAAATACGATTACCTGCGCGCCATAAGAGACACCAAACAAGAACAATAGAATGTTAATGCTGAGGTGTGACAAGTGTGGCATATAAACAATAATACTGACAAACACTGCGGCGAATATTGCCCCAAAGGTCATGGGTAAACGGCGACTAGAAAATTTATCGGAAAGATATCCCATGAGAGGACCACCCAAGGTAAAACCGAAAAACAGCATTGAAACCGCGATACTCGCTGCCACAGTGCCATAGCCATGTGCACTTTCTAAATAAGGGATCCCCCATAATTCCGCAAATGCAGAACTTGGTAAATATAACAAACAACCAATAAAGCCAATCACCCACATTTGCGGTTTTTTAATAATATTCCACAAACCGGATAATACATAATTAAAACTAATACGGTGTTCGCAATCAACCGCTGGCTCACCATCCTCAGTATCAACGGCTTGGCCTGCCGCGGGCTTCACTTTACCTGAAGGCTTATCACGAATCACTCGCCACAAGACTATCGTCAAAATCACACCAAGCACAACAGAAATAAATAAGGTGTTACGCCACCCCAAACGGTCCACTAAGGCCGTCATCGTCATGTCACCAACCATCGCACCAACCGTACCCAGCGCAGCGGTTAAACCAGAAATCATGGCAAAACGTTCCGGTGGCAACCATAGAGTTGCGAGCTTAAGCACACCAACATACGCAAACGCAGAGCCAAAGCCCATTAAGAAACGCCCTAATTGCGCAAAGCCAAGATAGTTAGAGCTTGCAAATAAAAACGTACCCAGCACACACGCTAAACACGCTAACGTGAGCAAGCGTCGTGGCCCATAGCGATCAAGTAATACCCCCACCGGGATTTGCATCGGCGAATAGGCATAATAATAAAATGCAGCCAAATTACCGAGTTGCGTTGCATCAATCGCAAATGAGTGGGTCAAGCCTGACGTCATTACACTTGGCGCAATACGCAAAAAATACTCGTAGGTATAAAACATCGCCCCCACTAAACACATTGTCCAAGGCGATAACAGAATCCTAACTAGGCGGTTTCTTTCACTCCTAGTTGTATAAGTCACTGAGTAATTCATCGATAAAACCCTATACTTAACACGAAAAGCGAATGAATAATGCTGCTAACGATAGTGCGACACGTTTTTTCTCTATTTCTCATCGCACCCAAAGCATTAACGTACTGTCCAAATATTACACCTTTGCAACATTACGTCGATCGCAACTCATTTCTACGCTTAGTAATCTGACAATTGCCTGTGTAGGCACCAATTTTTAGTTTTATAAATTAACAAGTTAGAAACTTGCTATGACATCTCTATCTACATGTGTTGGCTTTAGCTCACCACCACCACGAGTCAAAATCGCGCACCACTGTATCACACCTGTTACATAGACCTCAAATATGAACTGGAATAGCGACAGTAGTATTTTTTGCAAAACACCCTCTATGCCGATACGGATGTAATCTATTGATTAATAATGAATTTAAAAAAATAGCCTCTTTTATCGGATATTCTAGATATAATGATATTTAGATTGAATATGGTTAACAAATGCTAACTCAATGGCCAAAAAGAGGCTTCCATGAAAACAAAGATTGCCATCGCCAGCGCCACCGGTTGGACTAAAAACTATATAAAACCTTGATGCGCGCCAACTGTATAACAGCTGGCGCTTAGCAAGACTACAAAATTATACCCCGTGGGTAGGGCATGGCCTGTAGCTAGCTTGCCGCAACTGACCCAAGCCCGTATAATCTCTGCACACTCTTTTTTGGCAAGGAGCCTGTTATGCAAATCCGTCGCTATTGCCTTTTTTGCATCCTGATGCTTTCTCTAAGTTTCGCCAGCACCGGTAATGCCGAACCCACTAATTTACATTCTCTCAAACAAGTTTTAATTCAATATTACGACTCTGGCAATTATACGCTCGCTATTACTAGACAAGATGAGAAAGCTCAAATTTATCTTAATGAGCGTATAGCTGAAAATGCAAAACGTAAAAACAAACAAAAACTCGCGATTGTCTTCGACATCGATGAAACATCACTTTCTAATTATCAAGATATGAAGGCATTAGACTTCGGTGGCACCGTACGTCAACTTGAAGAAGCCGAAGCCAAAGGCCAAGACCCGGTGATTGCACCAACCCTGACGCTGTATAATTACGCCAGAGCACATGGCGTTGCAACTTTCTTTATTACCGGTCGGCCCGAGTTTTTACATGCTGCCACAGTCGAAAATTTACATAAAGCCGGTTACAACGACTGGGATGGTTTATACCTTAAACCTGGCAATTACAAACAAAAATCAGCAATCCCTTATAAAACCGCAGTTCGTAAAAAGATTACAGAGAAGGGCTACGACATTGTCTTAACGGTTGGCGATCAACAAAGCGATTTACTCGGCGGTTATGCAGACAAAGGCATTAAATTGCCGAACCCGTATTATTATATTGGTTAAAACCGGAAGATAAGGCGAGCCCCTGAAACTCACATCGTATTCGCATCAATATAAACCGCTTTATCGCCCAACCAATGCGCTATTAAAGGTTCAACACACTCGTCATAATCTGCCAATAATAACTGCGCCGCCTCTTGCACCTTGGGAATTAAATACTGATCCCGCACTAAATCAGCCACACGCAAATCAACCAGACCCGTCTGTCGCGCACCCAAAACTTCACCTGGACCACGTTGATGCAAATCGGCTTCAGCAATTTTAAAACCATCATTGGTCTCACGCATTAAGGCAATACGCTCTTTGGCTGTCTGCGTCAATGGCGATTGATATAACAATACACAATAACTTTGCGCTACACCCCGCCCGACACGACCACGTAGTTGATGTAATTGCGCCAAGCCTAGACGTTCAGGATTTTCGATAATCATCAAACTCGCATTAGGCACATTGACACCGACTTCAATCACCGTGGTCGCCACTAATAAATCTATATCGCCACGCACAAAAGCGGACATGACAAGATCTTTATCCGCACTCGACATGCGTCCATGCACAAGCCCAACCCGCAAACCTTGCAACTCTTGCTGTAATTGCTCTGCCGCCACCTCCGCCGCTTGGCATTGCAACACGTCCGACTCTTCCACCAAAGTACACACCCAATAGACTTGGCGCCCTTGCACCACCACCTCTTTGACCCGCTGCAATACCTCATCGCGACGTTGATTACTTAAAGCCACTGTTGTAACTGGCTTGCGCCCTGGCGGCAACTCATCAATGACTGAATAATCTAAATCGGCAAAAGCCGTAATCGCCAACGTCCGTGGTATCGGTGTTGCTGTCATTACCAATTGATGCGCCACGCAACCTGCCTGGTGGCCTTTTTCCCATAATGCTAAGCGTTGTTCAACACCAAAACGGTGTTGCTCATCAATAACGACAAATGCTAATTGATTGAATTTCACCGACTCTTGAAATAAAGCATGTGTCCCTATCACTACTTGCGCTTGACCACTACTGATTATCGCCAAGGTCTCACGGCGTTGTGCCGCTCCCACACTACCACTGAGCCATGCCACCTCCACACCTAAAGGCGCAAGCCATTGTTTAAATTGGCGGTAATGTTGCTCTGCTAATAATTCCGTAGGTGCCATTAATGCCGCTTGATGCCCACTAGCAACAGCCTGTAATACCCCCAAGGCTGCAATCACTGTTTTACCTGAGCCAACATCACCTTGCACCAATCGTAACATCGGACGCGTTTGTGCGATATCCGTTAACATCTCATCCAGCACACGCTGCTGTGCACTTGTTAAAGAAAACGGTAATGCGGCGATAAATTCGCCTAACAAAGCGCTATTATTATCACCTACCAAACGCAATGCTTGTTGGCTTTGCATATATTCACGCATGCGCCGCAATGCCGCATGGTGGGCTAATAATTCTTCGAAAACGAGGCGTTGCTGGGCCGGATGTTTGCCTGCTAGCAAGAGTTCTGTATTAGCTTCTGGCGGCGGCGCATGCAAGCACACTAAAGCATCACGCAGAGGCATCAACTCATACTGTTGCAAAACAGCGACTGGCAACAATTCGTTTAAACTCGTTTCTTTTGCCAACAAAGACAGCACCTGCTGGATCATTTTTCGCAAACGGTTTTGGGTCAAACCTTCAGTCGTTGGATATATCGGCGTTAATGTTGCGTCAACAAGCACGATCTGATCATCCGCCAGGATTTGATACTCGGGATGAATCATCATAAGCTGACGCCCACGTGGCGCTTGTTTGACATCACCGAAACAGCGCACACGCGTACCCGCCGCTAATTGTTTTTGCTGTGCCATATTAAAATGAAAAAAACGCAGATTGATTTCGCCGCTGGCATCGGCAATACGGCATAACATGCCACGCTTACGCCCAAACGTCACTGACGTTTTAATGACTTCGCCTTCGATTAAGGCAGAGATATCTGGTAAAAGATCGGCGATAGGTAGAATGCGGGTGCGGTCTTGATAACGCGAGGGAAAATGAAATAACAAATCATAAACCGTATGAATACCACGCTTTTTAAGCAATTCATTGATCTTTTTACCTACACCCTGCAATTCCGCACAGGGTAAATTGCTCAAGCTCACGGTAAGATTTTCTCTCCCGCATACAACTCACTAATCGTTTCACGTTCACGGATTAAATGCGCTTGCTTACCATCGACTAAGACTTCTGCCGCGCGCGGTCGCGAATTGTAATTCGAACTCATGGTAAAACCATAGGCCCCCGCCGAGCGCACCGCCAAATAATCACCTTGCTTGATAGCTAATTCGCGTTGTTTACCAAGAAAATCGCCCGTTTCACATATCGGGCCAACAACATCATAGTCTTGTGCGGGTACATCAGCATGCTGTACTACTGGAACTATTGCTTGCCAAGCATCATATAAGGCTGGGCGAATTAAATCATTCATACCGGCATCCACGATCGCAAAATGTTTGTGTGCCGTTGGTTTTAAAAATTCAACCGTCGTAACCAAAATCCCGGCGTTCGCGGCAATCACACGCCCTGGTTCAAAAACCAATTCTAGTTGCCGACCTGCCATTTGTTCTAATAGCGCTGCCGTATAGGCTGCTGGCTCCGGTGGTTGTTCATCACGATAGCGCACACCCAAGCCACCACCTAAATCTAAATGCTCAAATTGAATATCAAGCTCTGCTTGTAATTCATCAATAAATTTTAGCACGCGTTCTAACGCATCTTGAAACGGTTTTAATTCTGTTAATTGCGAACCAATATGATAATCAACCCCGACAATACGCACATGTGACATGCTTAGCGCTTGGCGATACAAGCCTTTTGCTTCATCGATATCAACGCCAAACTTATTTTCTTTAAGACCGGTTGAAATATAAGGATGCGTCATTGCATCTACGTCGGGGTTAATGCGAATCGAAACCGGTGCTTGCTTACCCATCTGCGCTGCCACCGCATTTAAGCACTCTAATTCAGCCCCAGACTCGACATTAAAACAATTAATGCCGACTTCCAAAGCGCGGCGCATTTCACTTTCAAGTTTAGCGACGCCAGAAAACACGACCTTGCTCGGATCACCCCCAGCAGCGATCACGCGTTCTAACTCACCCTGCGACACAATATCAAAACCTGAACCTAAGCGCACAAATAAATTCAAAATAGCGAGATTAGAATTGGCTTTCACCGCATAACAAATGCGATGCGGCCAATCTTTACAAACACCATCGATAACATGCCAATGACGTTCTAACGTCGCGCGTGAATACACATAACACGGTGTTCCAAAGCGTTGCGCAATATCGCTGACCTTGACTTCTTCAGCGTATAATTCACCGTCACGATACTCAAAGTGATCCATATCGAATTCCTTATTCTTTAAAACCAGCTATCTTTAGTGGATTTTTGGGGTTGCGCACGCTTATCACTCGGTGGATACAAGGGCCCCGTCATCCCACAGCCACTCACTAGTGCAATATAGGTTATTAATACACTGCTGATGATGATTTTTTGCCAAACTGAAAGTTTCATTTTATTCTAATACCGTCTGGTTAAATAAAAGCGAAGTATTACAGGCACTTCCACTAAAATCAATGCACTCATACCGAAAGTCTTTAATTAATGCCGGCAAAATTAAATAACAACTGGTAACTACCTTTGTCCGCTGCCCTCAATGCATTAATGTATTCGACACGCCTTACATTCATCGATTGTAGATTATGGCCACCCGCCCAATCTAAGAGAGGAAGCTGGTAAATTTTCAATAGTATTGCATCTGTCATGATCCTCGCATGACGCCCATTGCCATTCGCAAATGGATGTATCGAAACTAAACGATGATGAAATCGTATGCACGCCTCATAAGCAGAATAACTATTTTGCTTGTGCCAATACTGCATATCATGCAGCAATTTGTGTAACTCAACGGCTATATGTAATGGATCAATGCCAATATTTTTTTCTGTCTTACGAAACTTTCCTGCCCATTGCCATACTTCGCCAAATAATTGCTTGTGTAGATCACACACATATTTTTCAGTAAGCAAATCTGTACGATTACTCCTGCGCATCCACTCGATACCACTTTGCACATTTGCCTGCTCTAAATGATCCAACTCAGCACGTGTTGTTATATGCTTAAATCGTAGTCCTTCCATCTCATCTGGATCAAGCGGGGTAGCACCATCAGGAAATTCCATCAGATATCCTCTCAATCATCATTCCAGAAATCTGTCGGCATAGATTCTAGCATTTGTTGTTGTAATCGTTTTATTTCAAACGCTATCTGTTGTTTTGAAAGGGCTTGCTGCTCTAGCGCCATATGTTTACTACTCTCTGCAACTAATTTTTCTGCTTTATCTTTTGCGCGATTGACTAATATCTTTTCGGCGCTATGCTCCGGTACAATAGCATAAACAAAATGACAATCCATCATTTCGGCCATTGCGCGCATCGTCTTGAGCGTCACACTACCCTCTAGCTCCGCTTTTTCGGCATAAGAAACGAGACCACGCGTTTTACCCAAACGTCGCGCAAGTTGTGTGGCCGACATACCGAGCGCATTTCGAGTCGTGCGTAACCACCCTTCAGGAGGAAAAGGTATGTTTTTTACATTTTTAGCAGCCTGATTTACGATCTCACGATATTGGCTAGCTACAACTGACTTAATGCCCATAGAGTTACCCTCAAATGTTGTATAGTTATATATATACATAAAGCCATAATTTGTCAAGTTATAACTATACATTAGATAATAAATGTATAGTTATAACTTGACAAAAAAATCAAGAACTAGTAAAATAAACCATTTAATCAAATGGTTGCTGTAAAACAACCACATTCACTTAAATTTAAAGGCATGAAAATGACTAATGAAATCGAAGTAATTGAATTACCCCCACAACAGGATCCTATTGGCAGTGTCATCTGGCTACATGGTTTAGGTGCCGACGGCAATGATTTCGTGCCCATCGTGCCCGAACTCAATCTACCTAACAGCCTGCCTTTACGTTTTATTTTCCCACACGCACCGATCCGCCCCATCACCATCAACGGCGGTATACACATGCGTGCTTGGTACGATATCTTAGGTTTGGACCGAACAGCCAAAGAAGACCAACCTGCCATTCATGCTTCACAGAAAATTGTCGAAGATTTAATTGAGAAAGAACTAGCAAGTGGTATTCGTGCCGATAAGATCGTCCTCGCAGGCTTTTCACAAGGTGGAGCCATCGCCTTACAATCCGGTTTGCGCTACAAAGATAAACTTGCGGGAATTATGGCTTTATCAACCTATTTACCACTGGCGACAACCTTAGAAGCCGAAGTAAGTCATGCCAACCGCGATATTTCGATTTTCTACGCCCATGGTTCGCAAGATCCGCTATTACCGATCGCCATGGCCGAAGACAGTAAACAATACTTAGAAACGTTAAATTATAAGATTGAGTGGCATAGTTACCCCATGCCACACAGTGTTTGCGCTGAAGAAGTGCATGATATCAGTCAGTGGCTGCAAAGAATTTATAATACGTAGAAATAAACACCTCGGTTAAACCCGTGGTGTTTATTGTTAAGTGAGTGCCTGCGCGAAGTCACTCGCGGCTAAAAAGCTGCACTAAGCAGTGCCCCATTTCATTATTCTGACAGAGTAACAGCAAGTGTTTTACCTGTTGCATCTATAACCTCATGACCAGTGGGGAAAACCCAAATAGATGCCATAATGGTCACACCCTAAATTAAGAGCTGGATTCACTCTCATCCGTTAATTGCAGTTTATTCTTACGCGCTTGTTGGCGACGAAATAAGGAAATGAAAAAAATCAGTAACAATAGCGGCAGCAAGATTGGCAACAAGAATGGGAACAAGATTAAAGCGATAACAAACCACCCGATCGCAAATAGCGTTAGGAATAACAACCCTAAGCCGGTCACCACAAACAATAATAAGATCAAGGCACAGAATAAAAAGATCGAACCAACGATCGCATACCACAGACCTGCAGTGATGCTAATGCCAAGCACTGCGGCTGGAAAAGCTAGATGCAAGCCTAAGAAGAAGGCCATTAATACGATTAAGATGATAGCTAGTACTTTCATGTTTGCTCCCTCGGTCTGTATCTTGTGTAGCCCACTGTCTCTGCCTCAAGCCCAGAGGTAGCCCGGATAAGTTGCGCAGCAACGTCATCCGGGAACAGCAAGCGCTAACAACCTCCCCGGATGACGCGCGTCCCGCGCTTATCCGGGCTACGATTTAGATTCTTTTTTATTTTTACCCAACACCGCGTAATAAAAACCATCAAACGCGACTTCATCCCCCGGCAAAACTTGTCGCCCAACCTTTTGCACATGCCCCCAGTCAGCATCAATAGTCATCTCACGCGCATCTTTTTGAGTATCCAAAAAAACACTAACAATATCAACATTCTCCGCCGGTAGCACTGAACAAGTCGCATACACTAACTTACCACCCGGCTTTAATACTCGCCATAATGCGCTCAGTAAACGTTGTTGCTGCATAGCCAAACCAGCAATATCGTCAGCTTGACGTAATAATTTAATATCAGGATGGCGCCGAATCACACCTGTAGCCGAACAAGGTGCATCTAATAAAATACGATCGTATAACTCACCATCCCACCATGCGGTAATATCCGCAGCATCTGCGGCAAGGCATTTTACCTTAGCATCATCATGCAACGCCAAGCGCTGCAAGTTTTCATGAATTTTTTCTAAACGTTGCGCATCATTATCTAAAGCATGCAAACAAGCCAAATTAGACTGACGCTCTAATATATGCGTGGTCTTGCCACCAGGTGCCGCACAGGCATCCAGCACTCGTTGTCCCACCTGCAAGTCCAACAAATCTGCCGCCAACTGCGCTGCCGCATCTTGCACTGAGCAAACACCCTCATAAAAACCAGGTATCTCACTTACTGAGCATGCTTTCTTGAGCAAGATCGCATCTTGCGCCTGCTCTATAGCAACAGCTTCAATCTCACTTTCGTGTAAACGTTGCAGATAATCTTCGCGACTGCAAACACGCCGATTCACCCGCAACACTAGCGGCGGACGTTGATTGTTCGCCTGCATAATAGCATCTACGTGTTGTGGCCATGCTTTTTGTATTAGCTCACACAGCCATTGTGGGTGCGCCATTTTCGCGCTATTATTGTTTTTTAAACTTTGGGACAATGCGTCCTGTTGGCGTTGGTAATTCCGCAGCACTGCGTTCACCAAACTCACCGCCCATGACTTACCAAGCAACTTTGCTGCTTTCGCAGTTTCATTAACTACGGCATAAGGCTTTATTTGCATATGCTGCAATTGATACAACCCAATCAATATCAGGCAATAAACATCATGATCTTTGCTGCGCAAGGGTTTACTCAACAGTTGCGTCGCCAAATACTCTAATTGAAAATACCAACGACAAGTGCCATAACATAACTCTTGGACTAAGGCACGCTGCGCGGGTTCAAACGCATTGTCTTGCCACAAACTCGGTAACAACTTCGCTAAAGAAACACCTGCGCTGGTAATTTTATGTAATACTTGACTCGCAACGACACGGGGATTAGACGACCGTTTCACAAGGAATTTCCAGGAACAAACTGCTCAGCTTTGGCATTTAAAATAGCGCTCACCGGTAACCGCTTGCTACCCGGGAATTGTAATTCTAACAAACGCAAAACACCCTCGCCCGTGGCAATATCAATACCCTCTGCATTGGCATTTATAACAACACCCGCAGTTTGCTCTGTCGCTTGTGCCATAACCCGCGCATCCCACGCTCGCACGTTTTGTCCTTGCAAATTAAAATATGCGACTGGCCATGGATTAAACGCACGTACCATACGCTCAATCTCGATGGCCGACTTTTTCCAATCGATCTGTGCTTCCGATTTTACAAGTTTATGCGCATACGTCGCTAAACTATCATCTTGTGCTTCGGCATGTAACTTACCAGACTCAATACCCACTAACGCTGGCACAATCATGTCACCACCCATTTGTGCTAAACGCTCATGAATAGTTTCACCAGTATCTGTTTCTGCAATCGCACAGCTTTGCTTTAACCACATTGCGCCAGTATCTAAACCCCGTTCCATTTGCATAATAGTGATGCCTGTCTCACTGTCACCCGCTAAAATCGCGCGCTGAATCGGCGCCGCGCCGCGCCAGCGCGGCAATAAAGAACCGTGCACATTGATACAACCTAAACGCGGAATCGATAAAATACTCGCGGGTAATAACAGACCGTAGGCAACTACCACCATCACATCAGGTGCTAGTGCCTGTAAAACTTGTGCTTGTTCTTCGCCCTTTAAAGATTGAGGTTGTGCCACCGTAATATTATGGGTTTGTGCAAGTTGTTTAACAGGACTCGCTTGTAAATAACGTCCACGCCCCGCGGGGCGATCCGGTTGCGTATACACACAACAGACTTCATGCTCAGATTCGATTAAGGCTTGCAAGATAGGACATGCAAACGCCGGCGTCCCTGCAAAAACAATTCTCATAGGGTTTGACGCGCCATCTTTTGCAATTTTTTCTTGATACGTTGGCGTTTAAGTGGCGAGAGATAATCAACGAACAACTTACCTTCTAAATGATCATTTTCGTGGTGAATACATTTTGCGAGTAACCCTTCTGCATCTAATTCAAATGGCTTACCTTCACGATCCAACGCCTTGACCGTCAATTTTTCGGGTCGCGTAACCGTAGCATACACTCCCGGAAACGATAAACAACCTTCATCTAAAGCAACGTGGCCTTCTTCGTGAATAATCTCAGGGTTGATAAAACACAGTGGTTGTTCACGCGTATCCGACACGTCCATTACCATAATACACTTTTGCACATTCACTTGAATTGCCGCCAAGCCCACGCCATGCGCTTCGTACATAGTTTCAAACATATCATCGACAATCTTTTGGATGCCAACATCCACAGTCTCAACTATTTCAGCCTTAGCACGCAAACGCGGATCGGGATAACGCAAAATATTCAGTAATGCCATTTTCACTTCCTATAACACAGCTAGTTGTACAAGTTTAACTCGGAATTAATGAGAATGCCATAGCCATCCCACACTTGAAAATTAACATAATGCCCTCACCTACTCCGACATAAACTGAGCCCCCGGCATCAATAACAAAAAGAAGAAAACATGCAAACACTCAAGCAAAGCGGCCCCACATCCAAGATCAGCGAGCGTCACTGGCTCGCACTACTGCAAACCACTGGTTTTCACGCGCAACAACTTAAGGCACTGCGTCAGTATGACCCCGATCTATCACTCACCTTTAGCCCACAAGCCAAACAAAATTTATATCAAAGCTTGCGCCAAGCGGCTGACGCCTTTCCCATCACACCTCACTCATTCACAAAACTCTCGCAACCCAATTGGGCTGCCATCGATGACGACCTTGCCTGGTTGCAACAGCCTAATCACCATCTCATTACCTACGACGACCCCCGCTACCCTGATCTATTAAAAGAGATCCCCGATGCGCCCTGTGCATTATTTATACAAGGCAACCCAAATTTACTCGCCAGCCCCCAATTTGCCATCGTTGGCAGCCGCAATCCCTCTCATATCGGTCGCCAATCTGCACATGATTTTGCCAAAGAATTGGCTTCACTTGGCTTAACAATTACCAGCGGTTTAGCACTTGGTATTGATGCGAGTAGTCACCAAGGCGCTCTCGCCGCACAAGCCAACACCATTGCGGTGCTCGGTTGTGGCTTGGCACATATTTATCCAGCACGCCATCGCCAATTAGCCGAAGATATCGTACAAAATGGCGCCATAATCAGTGAGTTTCCATCACAAACAAAGCCTTATGCTCACAATTTCCCACTCCGCAATCGCATTATCAGTGGCCTCAGTTTGGGGGTTCTCGTAGTCGAGGCCGCGCTGCGCAGTGGTTCACTGATCACCGCCCGCTATGCCACTGAACAAGGTCGCGAGGTTTTTGCATTGCCAGGTTCGATACATAATCCACTCGCGCGCGGCTGTCACAAACTGATCCGCGAAGGTGCCAAACTTGTTGAAACCACGACAGATATTTGCGAAGAATTGACCGCCATGCTCAAGTTTATCGGCCAGTGCGCCAGCACACGACAAGAAATAGTTGAAAATCCACCACAACTCGAGGATGATTACGCCACCCTTATTAATAGTATCGGCTTTGAGGCAACATCAACTGACGTAATCATACAACGCAGTGGATTACCCGCAGACGCAGTCGCATCAATGCTATTGGCGCTAGAGTTACGTGGACTTGTTCAGCTCGGGCCCGGCGGCTACCATAGACAGGGTGATTTATTGGGCGTTAGTCCTTAATTAAAGACAGGTTATCATGCTAACAATTTTGTTGTACTTATTTGAAACTTATCTAGCCGGCAAAACCGATTTGCTCTCCGCCCAAGAACACATACTCGATGAGTTAGAAGAGGCCGGCTTTGAAGAACACGACATTTTCCAAGCCTTGGGGTGGTTCGAAAATTTAATCCAACCACGCCAGCAACAAACATCCGCTGCCAGCTTACAAAATGCGACCATGCGTGTTTACACGCCGGAAGAAACAGCCGTCCTCGACAGTGAATGTCGCGGCCTATTGTGTTTTCTCGAAACTATCGACATCCTCGATGCCAGCACACGTGAACAAGTGATTGATCATTGTCTACGCCAAGATGTCGAACAAATTTCTTTAGCCCAGTTAAAATGGGTCGTCTTAGTCACTTTGTGTGGCCAACACAATAGTGGCGAACACCTCAGCGTTCTCGAAAAACTCTTATTAAACGAAACTCAAGGGGCAATACACTAGTATTATGAGTAGTAATCTTGTGGTCGTAGAATCTCCGGCCAAAGCCAAAACAATCAAAAAATACCTCGGTAAAGGCTTCGAAGTCTTAGCATCATTCGGTCATGTGCGCGATCTTATCCCCAAGGAAGGTGCGGTTGACCCTGATAATGACTTCGCGATGAAATTACAAATCATCGAAAAAAACGCCAAACATTTGGATGCGCTAACGAAAGCAGCGAAACAAGCCAATACCGTCTATCTCGCCACTGACCCTGACCGCGAAGGAGAAGCAATTTCCTACGATGTCTTTGAAGTGTTAAAACAAAAAAAGGCCCTTAAAGATACCAAAGTACACCGTATCGTATTCAACGAGATTACCAAAACTGCCATCAAAGGTGCTGTCGCCAACCCACGCGAACTCGATATGGATTTGGTCAATGCACAACGTGCGCGCCGTGCCTTAGACTATTTGGTTGGCTTTAATCTTTCACCCTTATTATGGCGTAAGATTCGTCGTGGCCTATCGGCTGGCCGAGTCCAAAGTCCTGCCTTACGCATGATCGTCGAGCGCGAAGAAGAAATTGAAAAATTCGTCGCGCGTGAATATTGGACCATTGAAGCAGACAACCAATTTGATAAGCAAACGTTTAGTGCCAAGCTTGTCGAATATGAAGGTGAGAAGCTTGAACAATTCAGCATCACCAATGAAGAACAAGCCCATAAGACACAAAAAACATTAGAAAAACACGCCAATGGCAAACTCACTGTTAGCAATGTTGAAAAGAAACAACGCAAACGTAATCCTGCGGCACCTTTCATTACCTCGACATTACAACAAGAAGCTGTGCGTAAACTCGGCTTTTCTGCTTCACGTGCCATGCGCGTTGCGCAGCAATTATATGAAGGTATCGATGTCGGTGCTGGCGGCACGGGTTTAATTACCTATATGCGTACCGATTCAGTTAGTCTGGCGCAAGATGCGATTAATGAAATTCGTGAATTTATTGTTGAACGTTATGGTGAAGAAAACTTACCAGACTCACCGCGCGTCTTTAAGACCAAGGCTAAGAACGCACAAGAGGCGCATGAAGCCATCCGCCCGACCTCGGTCATGCGTACACCAGACAGTATTAAACAATTTTTATCTGCTGATCAGTACAAACTCTATAACTTAATCTGGAAGCGCACGGTTGCTTGTCAAATGATCCATGCTACCATCCATACAGTAGCTATAGATTTTAGTTGTGGGGAAGGTAATCGCTTCCGCTCAACTGGTTCAACTATTGCTAACCCTGGTTTTATTGCCGTCTACCAAGAAGGTAATGATGATAGCAAACAAGATGACGGCGGCGAAAAACTCTTACCACCGCTGGCAGTTGGCGATGTTGTTGATCTGTTGGCGGTTAAACCCAACCAACACTTCACTGAACCACCACCACGTTATTCAGAAGCAACCTTAGTTAAAAGTTTGGAAGAGCACGGCATCGGTCGCCCATCGACTTATGCTTCGATCATCTCAACGCTACAAGCACGCGAGTACGTCGTTCTCGACAATAAGCGCTTTAAACCAACCGATGTTGGGCGTGTGGTAAGTAAATTCTTAACGACCTATTTTCACCGTTATGTAGAATATAGCTTTACTGCAGAATTAGAAGATTATCTGGATGCCATTTCGCGCGGCGAAAAAGAGTGGATCCCATTGATGGATGATTTTTGGAAAACGTTCAAAGACAGAGTCGATGAAATTGCTGAAACCGTTAAACGCAGTGATGTCACGCAAGAAAAAATGGATGAAGAATGTCCCAAATGCGGTAAACAGTTAGCAATACGCCTCGGCCGTCGTGGACGTTTTATCGGCTGTACTGCTTATCCTGATTGTGATTACACGCGCAATGTCGGCGACGATAAAGATGCCAGCACTGAACCTGAAGTCATTGACGACCGTAAATGCCCCGAGTGTGATTCCGACTTACATATTAAACATGGGCGCTATGGCAAATTCATCGGTTGTAGCAATTATCCCAATTGCAAGCACATGGAACCTTTGGAAAAACCAAAAGACACCGGTATAACCTGCCCCAAATGTAATAAAGGCACTATCTTGCAGCGTAAATCACGTCGCGGGAAAATCTTTTATTCTTGTGCATTATACCCCGATTGCACTTACGCAATCTGGAATGAACCTGTACCTGGCCCCTGTCCAAAATGCGGATGGCCAATACTAAGCGTTAAAACGACTAAAAAACGTGGTACCGAAAAAGTCTGTCCACAACCCGATTGTAAGTTTATCGAAGCCGTCGAAGACGAGGAGTAAAACACATGGCCAATAAAAATTTTATCGCAATCCTAATGGGATCTGACAGCGATCTCCCTACCATGAAAAAATGTATTGACGTACTAACTACTTTCGAAGTTTATCACGAAGTAAAAATTTTATCGGCACATCGCACCCCGCAACAAACCATGGAATATGTCAAGGATGCCGAGCAGCGGGGTTGTAGCGCTTTCATTTGTGCGGCAGGCTTAGCCGCCCATTTAGCCGGTGCAGTCGCTGCGAACACCATCAAGCCTGTCATCGGTGTGCCGATGGATGCCGGCCCGTTACAAGGCATGGATGCATTGCTATCGACAGTACAAATGCCTGGTGGTATTCCAGTTGCTTGCGTAGCGATTGGTTCAGCTGGTGCAAGGAATGCGGGTTTTCTTGCATGCCAAATTCTCGCCGTCTCTGATAATGACTTAGCCAAGCGTTTGCTCGATGCACGTGAACTCAGTCGTAAAACTATCCTTGAAAAAGATCTTAGCTTGCAACAGCAACTCGCCTCAGAGAATGAATAAACCTGTCAGCGTACTTGAGGAATTCACTGTTGATATTGAACCAGCAGCTGAACGCCTCAAGCGCGGTGGCATTATTGCTTGCCCTACTGAGGGCGTCTATGGCCTTAGCTGCGATCCACAAAACGAACTTGCTGTTCAACGCTTATTGCAATTAAAACAACGCTCCCCCGCTAAGGGACTGATTTTAGCTGCCGCCACCATCGAGCAAATTGAACCTTACTTGAAAATCAATGACGCCAACGTCTATCAACACCTCACCACCAGCTGGCCTGGCCCCACCACTTGGCTAGTTCCCTGTAAAGCATCAACCCCAAGGTGGTTACGCGGAGAACACCACACAATCGCTGTGCGCGTCACTGCCCACCCTACTCTTAATGAATTGTGTCAACTTTTCGGCGGTGCCCTAGTTTCTACCAGTGCCAACCTCGGTGGACAGCCAGCCGCACAAACTATCGAGCAAATGGCATCGCTATTCAATAGCTCTCTTTTGGAGCCACAACGCGATGGCATTATTGTTGGCAAACTCGGCACGCTGAATAAACCCACCGAAATTCGTGATGCCAGTAGTGGCGAATTAGTACGCCGCTAACTGAGCATCAATCACTTAGCGCCGTATCAAATAAACTCGATATATCAGACTCACTAAACATCAGTAAAAACTAAACATCCTAAACAGGCATCCACCGCACAACATCACAATTACAGCCGCATACAGCAAATTGTAAACAACCTCTAATCACTTGTTAGTATGACTATTTAATAAATTGAAAGTATGCGATACAGAAAAGATCAATAGCTTAGAAAGGTGCTGACAAATCGGCGCGAAATTTTGTAAAAAACATTTAATAAAACAAGCAGCTAAGTATTGTTTTACAATAGGGATTCCAGAACAAAACGTCATCCTCCGCAACCTCGCCTACGTCATCCTCCGCGCAGGCGGAGGATCCACGCTTAAATTTAATCGCCACCACAGGTGGCGCACTCGGAAACAGAAGGTACCAAAGGTACCAAGAATATGACCTGTGGATATTCTTAAAATCCGCGCCGATTTGTCAGCGAGCGTAGCCACAGGGCACAGCAACCTTCTGTCTTTTACCGGTTTCAACTCCAAAATCACCTCGACCACTCAACCAAAAATCAAGGTGTTATACTCACCAATTTGAGGGCACTCCTTATATATAGGGCAATATTATGCTCACCCTCCACGACCCCCACGCCAGCCATATCGTTCCCCATAAAAAATAAGGCAGATATCTCCTATGAATTGGTTGTATACAATCCCGTAGCCTTGATGCGCCGTTCCGCGACTTATCAAGGCTCTGAGGAATCGGCGTGAGAATTCCAGCACGACGTAGCATTTCGCATTAAATGCGGAATCCAGAAGCGTATAAATCGACACCGCAAGTGGCACACCGGTGAGGACGATGGTACATCGCCTTCATCGGTCTCTAGACCCCAACAACGTGTGAACACACCTATCGAGAACGATATGACACCACCACCAGGACATAGCACCGCAGTGTGCATTAACAACGTCATTTATTTTTTTCAACAGTTAGCTAACCCGCATGCAGAAAAAAAATACATAACTTAACACCCGGTGCACATCGACAACACAATTTGTTTTTTCAACAGTCAGCTAACCCGCGTGCAGAAAAAAAATACATAACTTAACATCCGGTGCACATCGACAACATGATTTGTTTTTTTCAACAGTCAGCTAACCCGCGCGCAGAAAAAAAAATACAATCGCAGTTGCAGCGCCAGCTCAACAACAACCGTCGAACAAAATTTATTGGCAAGGCATAAATTTTTCCAACGATTGACCAACTTGCAAATGCGACAAAAACATTTTTACAACATGAAGGGATAATATCTTCTACTTAACAACACATGATGCATTGGTAACGTACTAATTTTTTTTCGTCAGTCAGTGAGTTCACAAACTAATGTAGCGCCACAAAAATTCGTATGAACTGTTTGCTCAATGATAATGTTTGCCGCTCATGAAATATCTATTGCAATAATCCTCCACACCCCACAAAGACAAGCATGCGGAGGATCCCTATCGTACAAAAAACCGTGATTAGAGAATGCTTAGAATAGCTATGCCAAGCAACCATGGCTAATTACTTCTTATCTAAATTTTTTTGTGGCGTTATACCGGCTCGCACACGGAGAAGAAATACAATTACACACCAACCTAACAACACGCATTAAACAAAACCTCAACTCAGCAACGCCACAGAATAAAACCTAATTGCAACACCCCAAAAGCCAAAAAAACCACATGTTCGACACAACAATAAACCATAGTAATCCCCACATAAGCAGCAAATTAACCATGCCCCATATCCCCTCAAATCACCCCAAAACACTCTAAAACACATACAATCCAGTAAATTAATTCCCTACACTCTTTGTAATCAAGTAGTTAGAAACCACTGACCAATGGCAGATGCTCACTTTGTCTACTAAACTTTTATATAACAGATGGTTAATACCTGTTTTGGCACGGAATAAGCAAAGTCTTTGGTATCAGACGTTCAATGGATTGGACATCAGGTAGAGTAATTTAAGGTGAAGGTGCTGGTTAACAAGGTAGTGTCGTTACGGACATTTACTTTCAAACAATAAAATGATCGAAGTCATTCATGTTTGCGAGACATGATTTTTTTCTGAAGTCTATTTTAGATGCTTGAACGCAAGGATGCAGCTAAGGATAAGACCAGTAAACAGTAAAACTGGTGTTGAGGTGCATAATGCCTAATCGGTTGAATGTAACTAAGCGTACTTGCGAGTTCAAAATTAGTTACTATATCACGCCGCTTATTAGACAAGCTTATTTACTTAAGAGTGCACACCCAATCACAACGTGATGGGTAGTGCGTAATGAGTAAATATTCATATCGCCGCAGACGTCTTCTGGCGATAACTGGTCTATTTAGCAAATGGGCTAACTCAAGTTTTGACTTGCTGACTCAATTGCGATCAAATTGGGTAAGCTCTCCTGTTGTCAAACTTGCCGATAGCACACTTGAAGTGGTTGGCGAAGCTGTCATCGCCGGTGTCTCCATCGGTTACGCGACAACCATAGTTCTTCGCCAAGAAGAAGACGTTCGCCAAACTCAAATTCGCTACTCGCTCGATCTCAATACAAATTTTTACAAAGCCAACCTCGCCACTGTTGCCACTGACATTATCAATGTCTTTATTCTCGATCCAAATTTATCGGCGCTACTTGCAAACAGTCTCTTCTTTGATCGTGATGAAGATTTATTTGCATTTACTGATTTACAAAATGTCTCTATTATTTTCACTGACACTTCACCAACAGAAGGCGGTGAAAGTGGCGGATTGGGTACAGGTGATGGGTTTAGTGAAGATCTTGATGATCCCGGACAACCTGATCCAGATTCTTCCTTAGAATCTGAACCTGAACTTGAACCCGAGCCTGAACCCGAACCTGAACCCGAGCCTGAGCCCGAACCCGAATCTGGTGGTGAACCTGAACCCGAACCAACACCCGAGCCCACTCCAGCCCCAACACCTACCCCACAACCTGTATCCACGCTCGCTCTCACAGGCGTCACTAGCTCCGTCACTCTCGCTGAAAATACCGTTAACGCGACCCCACAAGTACTTGATAGTGCTGTTACCGTTATAGGGGATGATGCTAGTGATTTTAATGGCGGTAATCTAACGCTGACATATTCCAGTGGTGGCAGCGCACAAGATCAATTAGCCATCCAAAACGGCGGTAATATCACAGTCGTAGGCAATTCAGTTAGATTTGGTGGCATCGAATTCGGCACTATCACTTCCAACGGCAGCAATGGCGCCAACCTTATTATTGCTTTTAACACGAAC
Source organism: Gammaproteobacteria bacterium (assembly GCA_021773335.1). Classification (GTDB taxonomy): domain Bacteria; phylum Pseudomonadota; class Gammaproteobacteria; order JAJFKG01; family JAJFKG01; genus JAJFKG01. Next base: position 839 of record JAJFKG010000028.1, on the reverse strand, counting down.
TCTACTCCTAGTCGCGTTGAAGAATTAATTGAAAATATCACTTATCAAAATACCTCAAATACCCCAACGGCAGCACGAACCGTATCAATAACAATCAATGATGGTGATGGCAATACAAGCGAAGCTGATACCATTGTCATCAATGTCACCGCAGAAACTGAAATCCCTGTATTAAACAATTTAATAGGCACTTTAAATCTCAACGAAAACACCGTCAATGCCGCTGCACAAGTCATTGATAGTGACGTCAGTTTTACCGACTCTGACAGCGCTGACTTTGATACCGGCACCCTCACCGTCACTTACACCTCAGGTGGCAGCACACAAGACCAACTCACCATCCAAGACGGCGGTAATATTACTGTCGTCGGCACCTCTATTCGCAGCGGCGGCATCGAAGTCGGGACTATTACCACTAATGGTGCTAGCGGCGCTAACCTCGTCGTCACCTTTGATGCCGATGCCACCGCCGCAATCATCGAAGAGATCATTGAAAACATCACCTATCAAAACACGTCTGACGCACCTACAGCATCAAGAACAATTGGTATCACTGTCACCGATGGCGACGGGGGTACCAGCACGCAGCAAACCACCACCATTAATGTCACTCCTGAGAACGATGCCCCTACACTCACCGGCACCGGCGGCACCGTCACTTTCACCGAAGGCGATGGCGTCTTAACCCTCGACGCCACCCAAGGCATTACCGATCCCGATGACACTAACCTTGACAGTGCCACCGTCGTTATCAGTAACAACTACGTCAATGGCGAAGACGTTCTTAACTTCACCAACCAAAACGGCATCACCGGCTCTTTCGATGCCGGCTCCGGTAC
>JAJFKG010000027.1 GCA_021773335.1 Gammaproteobacteria bacterium | reverse complement strand
GGGGCACGCGCAACAAGTCCACACAACCAGCTTGCTGGGCATCAAGTGGGGTTTGTTCTAATAATTCCTTGAGCCTGGCGAGATTATTCAGGGCGATGCCTATCTCTACATAGCCCAGTGCCTCGGGATCAAGGGGGTAAGCGTGTGTTAATGGTTCCATTGTCGGTTCTCCTTGCATTAATTTAATCGTGTAGTTAATAACGTTTGATAACGTGCTTGTAGCGCTTCACAACAGTGCTTTATGTGGCGATCATCGGCATGAATATGGCTCATGAGGAGTGCGCCATGTAGACGTTCAATGCTCTCTTGTGAAAACTGTTCAGCGACGGTTTGTTCTAAACTGGGCTGTAGCAGAGCCGCCACTTCAGTTTCCCATTGCCTAACATAGGCTTGTAGTTGTCCGCGGATTTCCGTGACATGAATACTTGAGGCTAGCGTAATCACGAGTTTACTGCTGGGCTGTGTTGTAAAAAATTGCGCAAGCTGTTGAAACCAATGCGTTACATTAAACGCATTTGTGGTTGCGACCTCTTGAAATAAATTATGCTGACAGTCATAACGCACGCGTCGTAGCACTTGCTCGGCAAGCTGTGCTTTATTCTTAATGTAATAAAACAAACTACTTTTCTTGATGCGACAAGCAGTTGCGATTGCTTGCAGTGAAACGCCATCATAACTGCATTGGCTGAATAACAAATTCGCTTGCGTCACGATCGTTTCTGCGGTAGTTTTGGGTTTACCTACCAGTTGGTAGGGGGAAATTCTGTTCCGCATGGTATTCTCCTATCTGCCCGAAGACTCTAGTACGAGTAGACGTAGGAGAACACCTCGAATGCGAAAATGCTTCCAGGCGTAACTGATTAAAAAAATACGATAAGTAAATAAGAATCCCAAAAAGGGCAAAATACAAGAAGTGCCAATTTGCTTTATTGCTTCCATGATATCCATGTATAAAAACTCCTTCACATCAGTGTGTCGATGCGCAATTTAAACACAGACTCCTAACAATGGTGAGAGCGATGAAAAGAGCAGATTTAACATACATTATTGAAGTGCACTAATCCTGCACCATAAATGAGAGGGCTTTTGTTTTGGGTAGTCAAGCCATTAGCAAGCAAGCTACAGAACTCTATGATTCATACGAAGAAAGTGCGTCTTCACAGGCAGAAGGCAGCGGTTGGACAAATTATGATAATTGTGATTTCTATGAAAAGATCACGGTAGCTGGCATGAGGTATTTTGCCGAGACTGTTGGTCTCGCATCGGGCTGCGATTTAAAAAATATTGTCCCTTTCTGGCAAAGTGCCAATACAATTCTTGAGATAGGTGCTGGTTATGGACGTGTAATAAGTTATTTACGTGCGAATCGCTTTGGTAAAAAGATCACGGCTATTGAACGCAGCAAAGCCCTTTTTCGATCACTACAAAAAAAGTTTGATAATTTTGACGATAGTATTACTTTACAGCATGGAGATATTCATAACAGCCGTGAAATTACAGAGAAGTATGATGTTATTTTTATGTTGTGGTCTGGGATAGCTGACTTCCCCCCTATAGAGCAAAGGGAATTAATTTGCAATTTAAGAAAAAAACTTAATGTTGGTGGAAAACTGATTTTAGATACACTGCCAGAAGACGTAACTCCTACAAACATGCAAGCAAGTGAAACAGAACGGGTATTTAAGCAAATTTTTAATAATAGTACTGTCTATACATATAGTATGACAATCAACGAAATCGACTTAATAGCTAAACATGCCCGCTTCCATTCCGTAGAGCATCTGTCATATTATACCGACACAAATAAACAAAGAATGTTACATGTTTTATCTTAACTATTTTTTTTATATGATAAGCGTATACAGCCTTTCACAAAAGAGCACATATCTGGAAAAACCTCATGTTTTTCCCCATCAATTGTGCTAACAAGGCGTGAATCACCTGCTGCCATTTCTTTACTGCTCTTCATTCCAGAATGCAGTTCAACATTATTATGGAAAAAATCAAAATCTACTAAGTTAAATAACTCATGTATCGGAGTACCAAGCGTACGGTACTTATCAGATAATATATCTGTACGATAACGCATTATTAATGAGCGAATATCGTGTAAATCACTGATTAAGCTTGTTCGCGTTCTAGAGCCTTTTCCGAATTCGATTGCTGTCGGGAATTGCAGAGAATAATAAACAGGGGAAGGTTTTTTCTCTTTTATTTTAAATCGCGCAGGCGCCATAATAACAGGTGGATAATGTCTAATTTCGTACTCTTCTCTATATATTTTTTGTAACCCTTCAACTGGCCCTGAAAGGTTGTCAACAGCAGGTGAAAAACCAGGTTGCGCGCCAATTCCAACATGCATTAAGTATTTTGTCGTATCACAAACATAAGCACTAGGCTTTGCTTCATAATCTTGTAGGATTAGAGAAGAGATCAAATTCCATATAGGTTGGTTTCGTAAAAACTCTGTTCCTCCCCAGATACTGCGATAGAAATGATAGTAGAAATTAGCCCACGCTTTATCATCTAAATGCTCGAACCATTTGTTGGAAAAAAATAAGATTTCAGCCTCCCACGGTTGTGGGAAAGAAGGATGCTGCGATAATTCTTTAAAAACCTGCCAATGTGACATCAGGGATGCGGGCTTTTCTACGCTCAAATCAAACTGCCGCTTAATTTTCATGTGCTTTTTAGCCTCTGTTATTTTAGGCAGCATAAATATAGAACGAGCTCCAGCTGTCATATTCCATAAAAATTTTGGCTGATAGGACCCCGCTGGATGTAACACCCTAAAGGTTCCAAAAAGTGTGCCTGGTAACATTAGTCCATTTAAGGGGATTGTTCGATCGACTAGCGGCAAATAAATTTCAAAGGAATTCTTGAGTACTAAACTAACTGGATTAGAATTTAAATTATAGCTAATTGCCTGCTTAACTTTGGGATCAACGGAAGCGTCTGTTAACGGCACGAGCCTAGAGTCTTTCTTAGATGGAAGCATCAACGTCGCATTTTTTAGTACTTGGCTTCCAAATGGATATGCGCACTTAATAAAAAAATAATCTGAGCTAGGATTAAGTTCGTCAATCGCCTGTGCTAAATCAGGTTTGATTTTAGATACATCATTCCTGATTTGTTGCCACGTGACTATCTCTAGTCTGCCTTTGTCGTAATGAGCCATACCCCCTCCATGCTGTATTTAATTATAACATACGAGTTATGCTGCTATAATTGCTGGCGAAAATATTGCGCTTTTTTTTATTCTCACTAATATCATATACTTAGCCTATTCTAAGCCAACTTAGGAACCAAGGAAGGCAACAACATGAGAACCTACCATCCCAAAACCTTATGGATTTTATCCTTTGGTCAAGCTTGGGACACATTCAGCTACTTTGGTACGCAAACATTTCTTGTCCTTTACCTAATACACACATTTCACGTAGACAGAACTACAAGCTATTCGATATATGGTGCTTATACGGCACTAGCTTTTACTATGCCAATTTTAGGAGGCATTGTTGCTGACAGATGGATCGGTAGTAAACATGCACTTATTGCAGGTTGTCTATTTACTATTGTGGGAAATTTAATGATGTTGTTACAACATCAATATTTATTTTGCGTAGGGTTAGCAATTGTATTAACTGGCACTGGTCTTTACAAAAGTAATGCTACCAATTTAGTTGGTTTATTATACCCTAAAGGTGATTTCCGCAAAGAGTCTGGATTTACCTGGTTTTATTTGGCAATGAACGTTGGCGGCACAATGGCGCCGCTGGCCTATGGATTTATTGCGTACACGCTTGGTTGGAACTATGTATTCCTGGGTAGTGCAATTGGCATAGCAATAGGTGGATTATGGTTTGTAAAAAACTGGCATCTATTCGATAACATAACCCAACCCACGCAGAAATTTCGTCATTATAATATCTCTATTTATGCAGTGTTGCTCGTCGCCTGCGTCTTAATTAGCTTGATATTTTATTTCCCTCACACAATCAACTACGTGATAGGTTTTATTTTCTTTATGAGCCTTTTATATTTAGTGATGGCTATAAAAAAACATCAAGGCACGCAAAGAAAAAGCTTAATTGCTGCCTTCATATTATGTTTTATCGGTATGTTTTATTTTGCTGCAGGTTTACAAACAGGCTCTACAATCACGTTATTTATTCAACATGAAATACAGCAGGGAATCGTAAAAATGCAATTGCCTGGCAGTACATTTAACATGCTGTATTGCTTGTTTGTAGTTTTGTTGGCGCCTTGTGTGACCTTCTTGTGGGCCAAGCTGAAGAGGAAGAACATCTTACCCAGTGCGCCCGTTAAACTCGTTGTAGGCATCACACTTGCTACTTTGGGCATTGCCACATTTGCCTTCGCGGCAACAACAAAATGGGTTCTACTTAGCGTGGTGATTGGATATTTATTGTTAAGTGCTGGAGAACTTGTCATCACACCAACAGCATACACCACCATCAGCAACCTATCTCCCGACGGAATGAAAAGCACGATGATGGGCTGTTGGTTATTATTCATTGCGATGGGGGGGTATTTTAGCAGTATATTAGCAAATGCGGCCCATGCAGCGGCAGTAAAATTTCCGCTTGGTCATAATATTTATTTTGGTGTGTTTGCTTTTATCGCTCTGTTTACCTTCGCCGTCGCAATCATTGTCGCAACGTTAATTCCACGTTTAGTCAGGATGATGGATTAACGGGTGAATTCTAGTTTGGCTAAAAAGTATAATAATAAACTATTCTTAAAAACCCGCTCAATAAAAAATCAAAATAATGTCATAAAATCATAATTGATTGTTTTAATTCAACATTTCACTTTTGGGCGGCCAACTTAAAATAGTCCCCACAAACAGCTATAGCGCCATAATCAGAGACTTAAATAAAAAAAATCATAATATAGGTTCATATGCCCAATATCCAACCTAAGAATTCTCGGGTGAGTTTCCTTATCGAACACTTTAAATGAGTATTCATGTTTTGTAATCATTGCTAAACAGAAAAAATGCATAATGAAAAAGCAGAGCTTTACGCTTATTGGCTTTTACATCACACTGCTTCTACAGCAAAGACGCTACACTTGACACAAGTCCCCGCAAATAGATATAGCTCCATTATCGGGGACTTGTGAGGATTATATGATGCCAGATTTTATAGGCCGTGAATATGAGTTAAAATTGTTGAATAGTTTGCTTGCCAAAAAATCTGCGAGCTTGGTTGTTATAAAGGGACGGCGTCGAATAGGGAAAAGTCGTTTAGCGGAAGAATTTGCTAAAAAATATCCCTTCTATAGTTTTTCTGGGATTCCACCCCATGGAAAAACCTCAGATATGTCAGAAAGGAATGCCTTCCTGAAACAGCTAACTAAATATTTCAAAAAAACTAATATTGAAAGTAATGATTGGTGGGATATGCTATGGTTTCTTGCGGAAAAAACAAAAAAAGAAAGGGCAATTATATTATTTGATGAAATATCATGGATGGGATCTAAAGACCCAGATTTTCTAGGAAAACTAAAAACGGTATGGGATACTTGTTTTAAAAAAAATAAAGAATTGATCCTGATACTATGTGGTTCCGTATCCATCTGGATACAGAAAAATATATTATCCAATACTGGGTTTGTCGGACGAATTTCTTTACAGATTACCTTAAACGAGCTTCCATTAAATATTTGTGACCAATTCTTTAATGAAAGATCATCTCAATTGTCTTCATATAATAAATTTAAATTCTTAGCTATATGTGGCGGTATACCAAGATATTTAGAGGAATGGCAAGAAAATATTAGCATCGATAATAATATCAATAAAATGTGTTTTCATGAAAGTGGTATATTGTTTAATGAGTTTGATCAAATATTTTATGACTCAATCTCATCTGAAGCAGACATTTATAAGAAAATTGTAGTAGCGTTGATTCATTCGCCAATGGAAAGGCAAGAAATCGCCGAAAAGCTAAAGAGGGTACCTGGCGGGGATTTGAGTGAGTATCTTGATAACTTAGTTTCAGCAGGTTTTATTACTCGAGATTATACATGGCATATTAAAAATAAAAAAACATCTAAGTTAAGTCATTATAGATTGTCTGATAATTATATAAGATTTTATCTTAAATATATTAAAACGCATATAACTACAATAAAAACCAGAAAGTATAAGGTATCCTCTCTTTCTAATCTCGTAGGTTGGTCTAGTATTATAGGCTTGCAATTTGAAAACTTAGTTCTATCTAACAGAGAAATTATTCATAACATTTTAAATGTCGATTATGACGATGTTGAAATAGATGGTCCTTTTTTTCAAAGGTCCACAACCAAGACAAAAGGATGCCAAATTGATTATCTTGTCCAAACCAAAACAGCAACCTTATATGCCTGTGAGATCAAGTTCAGTAGAAATGAGATAAAGCTTGATATCATTAATGAAAGACCCTGTAAATAATTCTGTGTAAGTGCTCGGTTAAACCTAAGGGGCTAATTGCTCCTCGAATTCAATCATAAAGTGATTCATCGCCGGTTTCCAGTTTTGAATCGACATAGTCCATTTTTTTGAGGCGGCTTGTATCGCC
>JAJFKG010000026.1 GCA_021773335.1 Gammaproteobacteria bacterium | reverse complement strand
CTGAATTGCTGACACTAAGCCGACAGTTGGCACAAAAACGTGTCGTCGTAAAACGTCCCAAAAGCGCAGACTATTTAGCAAAGGCAAAGCCAACAACCAGCATTAAAACTGCGAGTTATCGCTTCGATTTGTATATTAACGTTTGATATATCGCGCTACACTAGCCAAGCTCTACTATCACACTCCTCGGTATATACACGAGCTCGCCTCGTCCCACCCCGGGAACATAGCCTCGTCCCACCCCTGTGGGGTGGGACGGTAAAGCAGCGGGTGCTGTGCGCCCGACAAATAAAGGAACGGACGCTGGAGCATCCGTGAGTGTAAGGTCCCAACCCTAGAGGGTCGGGACCAGTCTGTATAAAGGAACGGACGCTGGAGCGTCCGTAAGTGTAAGGTCCCAACCCTAGAGGGTCGGGACCAGTCTGTCCCGTAGCCTCGTCCCACCCCACAGGGCATATCGTTCCTAGCCTCGTCCCACCCCTCTGGGGTGGGACGTTTTTTAATATATTTGAACCGGTTAGGATTAACTCACCAGTAAACTAGCGTGTTAACACCATTGCAATATGCAAAATCCCATCTTCATCGTACGGTTCACCTTGCGTTATAAAACCAAAGCTGTGGTAGAAGCGCTCAAGATAGTATTGTGCAGAAATTTTAATAGCGACAGTAGGCTTTGTTTTTTCGGTGTGCGCTAAAGCCTGCGTAATCAATTCACGTCCCACACCTTTTCCACGTGTAAATTGCGCAGTGACGATCCGGCCAATACTCAGCATGTCAGGATAAGAAATATCTTCTGGTAAAACACGGCAATAAGCGATTAATTCACCCGCTTGCCACCCACACAAGTGTTCAGCATGTTGGTCTTTACCATCTAAATCACGATATAGACAGTGCTGCTCAATGACAAACACATCTTCACGCAACGCTAGAATTGCATAGAGCGCCTGTACTGTCAGTTCAGAAAATTGATACCATCGCCACTCGATCATAGCAAACCTTTGCCTAGCCAACGCCCCACTGCCGTAGCAAATCCCAATTAAATTTTAAAGTGCCCGGTTGGAACAAGCCCTCATCTTCATCCCAGCCACCGCGTGCATCCGTCACTAAGTTTGTCGCAATAACAACTCGACTATTCATGCCGCGTCCGGATGAAGACAAATTGGTTGCGACAGGCGCTTGACTACCCACACCAACCACACGGATATTTGCTTCGGGAACCCCTTGTTTAACGAGATAATCAGCAATAGTTTGCGCTTGCGCTGTCGAGATATTTTTCTGATCTTTTTTATTCGGGATATTGTTGGTGTTACCAAAAATAATCATTTTAACATCACCATAACGCTCGATTAATTGTGCAACAAGGTTCAACACAGGTAAGGCATCATGGCGTAAGTCCGCACTATCAGGAATAAAAAACATTGTCGTCGGTAAAATAATACGCCGCTCGTCACCAACATTAACCACTTGCACACCAATCGTACCCAGTAAACGAGCTATTTTATCCCCAGTATGTAACATACCAACCTTAGAACAATCGTCCCACGCACAAGGCAGACTTGTGTAATATTGATCAGATTCATACGTGACATAGCTTGCACCCGCTGCCGCACCAACACCAATACCAAGCGGCACGGCCAAACCGGACAAGCCCGTTAAGCCACCAACCGCCGCCCCTGATGCTGCCCCTGCAGTCGTCCCGGCTAACATCTCATCTTGCTGTCTATCTATATGCTCTAATTGTGTACATGCCACAGCACTCATACCAAGCAATAGACATAAGCTAAGCTTTAAAACCCATCGTTGCGTGGCATTTATTTTTTGCTTTAACATTAATAATGTTTCCTAGTTACCCATCAACGGGTGGTGGAGAGCGACTTTGTTTACGAGCGTCTACTCGTCTTTCGTAGATTGCGAGCAGTGCAGGTATCACTAATAGTATCAAGAATGTTGCGAAAGCTAAACCAAACGTTATTGACACTGCCATAGGAATTAGGAATTGCGCTTGGCGTGAAGTTTCAAATAATAAAGGCAATAAACCAGCAATGGTGGTTATCGATGTCAGTAACACGGCGCGCAAACGTTGACAAGCGGCCTCAATAATTGCCTCATCCACAGATAAACTTGTCATTTCCCGCAGCAACTTATAGCGGCTAAGTAAAATAATTGAATCGTTGATAACAATCCCGGATAAGCCAAAAAATCCAAACAAGGATAAAACAGTTAAATCTAAGCCAAGCACCCAATGTCCCAGAATAGCGCCCGTCAATCCTAATGGCACAGCCACCATTACAAGCAAGGGCCAACCATAAGAAGCAAATACCCAGGCAAGAATAATATAAATGAGCGCAAACGCGATAAAAATACCATAACGCATATCGCGTAGTGTCTCTTCCTGTTCTTCGGCGCGCCCCTCAAAATTTACTTTAACGTTGTATTTACGTATCAGTTCAGGCAGTGCTTTTTCACTTAAATTAGCAATGATCTTATTCGCATTGGTTACCTTATTGTCGACTTCTGCTGTGACTAGCGCAGTGAGTTTAGTATTGGTATGCCGTGGTGCATCAAATCCTTGACGCGCACGCAGTTCAACGACCGTATCAAGCGGTATCGTATTACCACTGGGTAAGACAATTGGTAGTTGCTCTAAGGTATTCAAACTATAGCGCTCTGCGTCAGGCAAAGTGACACGTACTTCTATCTCTTCGTGTGACTCATGAAAAACTTGCGCTATTTCTCCATTGAATGCAGCATGCAATTGACGCCCCACTTGCTCTACGCTTAAACCTAAAGTTTTACCTTCAGGGCTAAGTTGATAGATCAGTTGTTCTTCCCCGTACGGCAAATCATCTTCTATATCACTTACGCCCTGATATTTACGTAATACCAATTGTAATGCTTCAGATGCTTGCTTTAAGCGCACGATGTTGTCTCCACTTAATCTAACGGCAAGATCCCGTCCCGGCGGCCCAGCACGCGTAGCAATAATTGAAAAATTAGCAACATCAGGACTCAGCGCAATATTCTTACGCCAGTTTTCAATAAATTCTCGGTTTGTCACTTTGCGCATATCAGGCTGTGATAATTCCACTAACATAGAACTATAGGCTTCGCCTTTATGATCATCCGTATGCGTCATATTGGTATAGATAGCAGCAGTCTGCACAATCGGCTTGGCTTTTTCACTTAATTGTTTATCCGTTTTTTCTAAAGCCTTTTCAAGTTGCATCATGAATACGTGCGACTTTGCTGGTGGTGTGCTTGCGTTAAAAGTAACATTTGCGTGTAATGTCGCCGCTTCTGGCGATGGGAAAAAAGTAAAATTTAAATGTCCACCAAGCACTAAACCAAAAGTCATGAAACTTATTGCTGCAGCGATACTCAAGGTCAACCAGTGATGCTTAATCGCCTGCGTAGCGAATGGTCGAAATTGATGCTCGCGAAAATGGACAAAACGCTCGTCTAAATAGGCGCGTAATTTATGTGGGACTATTTGCTTATGTTGCTTAAACCCATGATAAAGGTGTGAAGGTAACACCAAAAATGCCTCGAACAACGAAGCAATAATCACACATATCGCCATCAATGGAATTGCCGAGAGGATCGTTCCCATAATACCCGTAATTAAAAACAGTGGTAGAAACGCACACACTGTTGTGAGTGATGACGCCAATACTGGCATCATCATCTTTTTCGCCCCCACTTCACAGGCATACAAGGGGTCATGACCATGCGTCAATTGAGTTAACGATTCTTCACCGACAACGATCGTATCATCAACAATAATACCTAGCGTCATAATCAGCGCAAATAAGCTAACCATATTAATGCTGCCATCAAACAAGTATAACGCTGCAAGCGCAGCCATGAACGACACTGGAATCCCAACCGCAACCCAAAAAGCAACTCGTCCATTCAAAAATAAAAACAAAATGATCAAAATTAAAATGAAACCACCAGCACCATTTTTTAACAGCAAATTGATGCGTTGCTTGATGTATTGCCAACTTTCATCGAATATATGGATCCTGACATGCGGCCCCAACTGCGGACGAATTTCATTTAGCCATTCTTGCAGGATACGTGCTGACTTTAAGGTACTGGCTGTTTCTGTACGCAACAAACTAAGTTCAACAGCCGGCTGGCCTTGGTAATAAATGCTGACTTGGCGTTCTTGTGGACGGCGTGTGATTGTTGCAATATCACCTAAGCGTAATACTTGCCCCTCACTATCGGTAAACAATGGCAAACGCTCAAAGCCACTCACCGTACGTCGCTGATCAAGGCTGCGCAATTGGCGCTTGACGTCTCCTCTGCCGACTTCGCCTGCAGGAATATCGTCGCTTAGTTGGGCCACGCGCCGTGCAATTTGCGCTAATGATAAGTGCAACTCTGCCAACTTAGCAGCTGGGACTTGAATAGCGATCTCTTGCTCCGGTAAGCCGGTAATTTTGACTTTAGCAATCCCTCTATCGAGTAATTCACGTTCCATGCGGTAGATTAAAGGGCGTAACTCTTGCAAACCACCGCCTTTAATGGTGACAAAGAGTTTAGCAACATTTTCATAACGTATTTGACGTTGCACAATCGGCTGCTCAGCATCGGTCGGCAAATCGCGCACTTGGCTGACGCGATCACGTACTTGCTCAAGCGCATAGGCCATATCTGTACCTTGCTTGAATTCTAAAGTAACCAGTGAATTTCCCAAACGCGAAACAGATGTCATCTTTTTCAAATGATCTAAATTTTGTAGCTCTTGTTCAAGCGGCGTTGTCACAGAATGCTCAACATCCTCAGCATTAGCACCAGGCCAAACCACACGAACAGTAATAACATGAAGTTTAAAATTCGGTAGGAATTGCGTATTTAATTGCAACAAGGCCCAAACGCCACTCAAGATCATGACTGACATTAATAAATTTGCAGCAACTCGGTGCCGCAGAAACAGACGTATTAAATCCCAGGGTTTGTTATCTTTATCACTGTGTAACATCTGGCTTAGCCTTTAACCCAGATGTCGATTTATAGTCATTCACTTCCACTTTCATTCCATTGCGTGCATTTGCTAAATAGGTTGTGACGATTAGATCGCCCGGCTTAATCGCTTTACTACGGATAATCTCTTGATGTTGACCATTAGCTGATGTGATTGAACCTACCTTTTCTATTTTGATGTTATGCAAACGTTGTTGCCCATCCACAATATAGACCGTGTCGGTTCGGTATACCGCGCTTGCAGGCACTGCATACACATCCTTCAAGCTACTCAGTTTCAGTATGATTTCTACGGTACGTCCAAGCTCAAGGTCTTTGCCACCCTGGACAACACGCATCAAGGCGTCGACCCCACTACGACCTTGACTGACTTTCCCTGCTAAACGTTCAAGGCGTAATGTGACAGGCTGCTGATCAATCAACGCCTGTGCTTGCATTAATTGACTGTCACGCAATGACTGGCGCACACTATTAACATAGCGTATCGGCACGGGCACACGTAGCTCAATATCATTAATATCATATAATTCGATAAGCACTTCACCTTGTTGCACACGATTTCCCGTCGCCACATTAAGCTTGGTAATGCGTCCATCGTAGGGTGCTTTAACTTGCGTACGGTCAAGATCCAGCTGTGCCCTATCACGCATTGCTAAAGCACGCGCCAGTTGTGCTTCCAGCTGTATTAATCGCGCCTCATGATCGGAGACAGCCTTTTGACGTGTGACAAAAGCTAACTGTTGTTGTTGCAAATCACGACGAGAGTTGTCTAGATCAGCTTGTGATCCTACCTTTTTATTAACTAACTGCTGGTGGCGCCCAACTTGTATCTCTGCTAGTTTTACTAATTCTTTTTCGTGCTCAAGTGATTTTTTATCTGATTCAAAACGATTTTTTTCTAATTTTAACTGCGCCGTCAAATCTTTTACTTCGGCCTCACGTTGCGTAAGGGCCCATTGCGCCTCACGTGGATCTAAGGCTAAGAGCAATTGCCCACGCTTAACCATTTGGCCATCGCGCACAGATACTTTGTCAACTGTCGCACTTACCGCAGATTCTAAACGTGTTTCTCGTGGCGACTCAACCTTACCATACAAAACTACGGTTGGTTGGTAACTCCCTTTTTGTGCGCGTATAGCAGCAACTCGCCATACTTGTTCCTTTACTTTTAATGGCGTTGAGTGGGGTTTGAAAAACACTAAACTAGTAAAAATGATTATTGCAAGAACACACAATAGTGCGGCGATCCCGACTGACCTCAGTAAAACACGACGAAAAAAGTGCCTAAGTTTTGTAAAAAAGCTAATAAGGCATGCCATTATACTATGTGTTCGTAACATAATTAATGTGCTTGCGTGTTAGAAAAAAGTGACAATTGCTCTGACATACCGCCATCATCTTCCATGCTAAAAGCGGCAAATAACAAACGTTGCAGCAAACCTTCACCGCGTTTATCCAACGTGACGCCCAACACAGTAAAGTACGTTCGTAAGTTTTGACTGGCATAGGTTAATTGATCATAAGTCTTTGTTTCAGCAGGGTGCGATTTTTCTATGCTTGTCGCAAGCATAAACTGTTCGGCTTTCTCCGCGGCTAGCTCATCATCTAATACATGACGACGTAGCTCTCGTGCCCAACTCGGTAAATTCTTCTTCGACAAACGACGGCGCATGCGGCGTAATTCAACGGTAATGCCAAGATGCCAAGCATTGATAGAACACTGGATCATGTGCATATCATTTTTATTGAGTAAGCCCCGGCCCGACTCAGCAAACCAACAGCAAAATAGCAATATATTCACATTAGCACTGTAGTCATCTTGTAAGGCTAGGCATATTATCTCAACTTCTTTATTGGCGTATAAAGCGAGGGAAAAATCCCAAAATGGGTGACTGTCAGGTTCAAAAATTGAGCAAACCGTATTGTTCATCCGCGATCCTCATCGATTGAGCTTATTTTTAAGCGCGCTAATCATAGCACACTCAAAACTCACGGTAACTACTCGCCTATCCTGGTTTGCCGTTCTTAAAAACGCGTCATCGTCCCCCATACCAAAGAAATGATTTATGCTATAGTAGGCCACTATCGTAAATGAGAGTCATCAGTAAATGTCTAACCTTTTTACCAAACACCCAACAGATATCAATGAAACTTATTGGCAACATATGTGTTTCGCCGCAAAATATGGTGCACATTTAATAGGTGCAGGCTTAGCTTGCATTATCCATGGCATTTTTCCATTTTTATTCATGCGCACTGCATCTCAGACAATAGAAAACTTACAGAAAAAGTGCCAGAACCGTAATAACAATAAACATGAGTCTATTGGTTCTCAGAACGTGCGGAAATAATCTTGCGCAATTGTTTGACTTCAGCTTCTAGGGTATGGATTTGCGACAATGCCATCTTAACGCTTTTGGCTATCGGATCTTGCATTTCAGCATTTATTCCACCATATGCATCAAATCCCTCTTTACGCTCTGCTGCATCAGACTCGTGCTTGTAACCATCATTACCAATTTGGCGTGCCGGCACACCAACCACGGTCACCCCTTTAGGAACATCTTTAAAGACGACACTGTTAGCACCAACACGCGCACCACTGTGCACAACAATCGGGCCTAAAACCTGCGCGCCCGATCCGATAACCACATCATTTTCTAACGTGGGATGCCGCTTGCCTTTGTCTTTACCCTCATAGGGATTAGTCCCCCCTAAGGTCACACCGTGGTATAATGTGCAATCATCACCAATTTCGGCTGTCTCACCGATAACAGTTCCCATACCATGATCAATGAAAAAACGCCGACCAATGCGCGCACCTGGATGGATTTCAATACCAGTGAACCAACGTGCAAACGCCGACACAAAACGTGCTAGCCATTTCCAACGTATGCGCCACAGGCGATGACTAAGGCGGTACAACCACACAGCATGCAAACCCGGGTAGGTAGTAATGATTTCAAATGTAGAACGCGCAGCGGGATCACGCTCAAAGGCACAACGAATATCTTCTCTAAACCGTAGTAACATTGATTACTCTCTATATATGGACAACGAAAACCTGCGACATCATAGACAAGAGTGCTAATAAACTGCAATAGGAGTCACAAAGAATACTGTATTTTGCATAAACCCTATTCAAGTTTTGCCAAGCTTATCTTACAATACCCTTATCCTTAATCTAGAAACAGTATAATTATGAATCAATCACGTCACTATTCCCGTTTAGATAATGTATTGATCCAAGCTGAGCAAGGCATGCGTACACTCTTCAGCCCACAGCGCAAAGGGCAACGCGACAATCCAGCTAAGACACACGCTGACAGTCAGCTCAACCAAACTCAACAACGTGATGTGGCTGGCATGATGCGAATTAACCACACCGGCGAAGTCTGTGCGCAAGCACTCTATCAGGGCCAAGCGCTTACTGCACGAGATAAACAACTGCAAGAAAAATTACACCAAGCCGCCGATGAAGAAAATGACCATTTGGATTGGTGCCAAGCACGCTTGGATGAACTCGACAGTCGCACAAGTTATCTCAATCCGCTGTGGTACATCGGTTCATTATCTATTGGTGCCCTAGCCGGGATCGCAGGTGATAAATGGAGCCTCGGATTTTTGGCTGAAACGGAACACCAAGTTGTCAGACACTTAGAAAGTCACTTACGACGTATTCCAAAAAATGACGATAAGAGTCGCGCTATCCTCGAACAAATGCGCGATGATGAAAATCAGCATGCCACATTGGCTATCAATAATGGTGCTGCGGAGTTACCCTGGGGCTTCAAAAAGCTAATGCAAGCAACTGCTAAGTTGATGACTAAAACAACTTACTGGATCTAAGCGTCGCGAAAAAGGCTTCCATTTTGAGCCAGAAAATTTTGCTTAAACTCTCAGATCATTCATCTGCAGCGGCAAGCGCCGGCACCAACTCAACCATTCCATGTAATTCCTGATCAATCATACTTGGCATATTACGCCCATAAAAAATTTCCAGCATTTCATGACGCAACTGGCCTTTGATTTTTTCAATTTGCGGCTTACTAAATTCATCTTCACCACTACCAAATAAATAATCATCCAAAGCAAATTCTTTCAAAATCATCTTGGTATGGAAAATATTTTCTTGGTAAACATTTACATCTATTGTTTGGTAGCGATTCCGAGTATCTTCCGATAAGAAGCTCTGAATAGAAGTAATACCATGATCAATAAAATGTTTCTGACCATCGATATCACGAGTAAAACCACGCACGCGATAATCAACTGTTACGATGTCCGAATCAAAACTGTGAATTAAATAATTCAATGCTTTTAGCGGTGAAATCACCCCGCACGTCGAAACATCTATATCTGCGCGAAACGTGCTAATACCATTATCAGGATGGCTTTCAGGATATGTGTGCACGGTTAAATGGCTTTTATCTAAATGAGCAACTACTGCATCAGGCAGTGGCCCTGGTGTTTGGGTATTAGCAAGCTGTGCAATATTCGTATGTTCTTCTGAAATCAGCATCGTCACACTAGCGCCTTGCGGATCATAATCCTGACAAGCCACATTCAAAATAGTTGCACCAATAATACGGGATACATCCGTTAAAATATTCGTTAGGCGTTCTGCATTATACATTTCATCGATGTATTCAATATATTCTTGACGATGGCGTGGTGTTTTTGCATAACAGACATCATAGATATTAAAACTGAGTGTCTTCGTCAAATTATTAAAGCCATGTAATTTCAATTTTTCCAAAGCACTGTCCTCTTCATTGGAATTGTCATTGAGTTCGTACACTGTGACGAAAGAAAAGCGCGGCATTATACCCCCTTTCGGCACAATTTTCACCAGCAAGAATAGCCATCCTGGCATCGATCAGCATTTCCTGTATAATCAGCCACTTATTTAATCAGCCACTTATTTGTAAAATCATTCCCACGCATAATGATCAAACTAGAACGCGTCTACAAATCCTATACTCACGGTCGCAGCTATGTCGTCAATGACGTGTCGATGACGATTTCTGAAGGCGAATTTCTCATACTATTAGGTTCGTCCGGCAGCGGTAAAACAACCCTGTTAAAAATGATTAATCGCTTAATTCAACCCAGCAGCGGCATAATCGAAGTCGATGGACGTAATATTCTTGACGTTGATAAAATCAAATTACGTCGTTCAATTGGCTATGTGTTTCAGGGTGTTGGCCTATTTCCCCATATGACGATCGAAGAAAATATCGCTATCGTCTTACGCCTTGAAAAAAAATCACGTGAGTACCAGCGCACGCGTGCACACGAACTTTTAAGTTTTGTTAACCTCGAACCAAACACATTTGCCCAGCGCTATCCTGATGAATTGTCCGGCGGCCAACAACAACGCGTTGGTGTCGCACGTGCATTAGCTAATGACCCGGCTTATTTACTCATGGATGAACCTTTTGGCGCCCTCGACCCAATTACCCGCGATGAGCTACAAGCAGAAATGCTAGCATTAATGAAAAACCTGAAAAAAACGCTTATTTTCGTCACTCATGACATCTTTGAGGCCTTACGTCTAGGTGACCGCATAGCTATATTACATCATGGCGTGCTACAACAACTTGGTAATAAAGACGATTTATTAAATAACCCCGCAAATCAACTAGTAAAAGATATGTTTACCACAGCCGCACAACAATTTGCACTCTTGGATGGCGAAAATGGACAATAGCCTTACCCAGTTTGTCGTCGCCCAACTACCAACCCTTGGTGCTAAATTAATTGAGCAATTGTATTTAGTTGGCATATCGATCTTTGTTGCGATCTTAATTGGTATACCTTTAGGTATTTTAATACACCGTATGCCACGCACACGAAACGTCGTGATGAGTATCGCCAATATTTGTCAGACCATTCCCAGCTTAGCATTATTGGCGTTTTTAATTCCATTTTTTGGCATTGGTGCTGAACCAGCAATTATCGCATTATCGATCTATGCTGTATTACCAATTATCCGCAACACAGTAACCGGTATTGCCGGCTTACCTGCCGAACTCCTCGAAGCGGCCTATGGCTTAGGCTTTGCAAACTTGCAACGTCTATGGATAGTTGAATTACCACTGGCGTTACCTATTATCGTGGCAGGTATTCGCAGCGCAACGGCAATGACGGTGGGGATTGCAACCCTAGCAGCGTTTGTTGGGGCTGGCGGCTTAGGTGACTTTATCAATCAAGGCTTAGCCACCAACAGTACGCGTTTGATTTTACTCGGCGCTATTCCAGCCGCATTGTTAGCGTTGTTGTTGGATTTTATTATCGCCCAAATTGAAATAAGCTTAGCTAAACGCAAACAACATTCCATGCGTTCACGGCGCCGCAGAATCACCATAATAGCCACTGTTGTTGTCATTATAATTGGCACTGTCCTAAGCCTTAACTCACGTGATTCAAGTTGGTCTCTACAACACCGTGACAAAATCCGTATAGCCACCAAAAACTTTACTGAACAATTAATTCTTGGTGAATTAATGGCACAGGTGATTGCAGCACACACGGATTTGAAGGTCATCCGCAAATTTAATTTAGGTACAACTAGTGTCGTACACGAAGCGATGCAAAAAGGCGATGTTGACATTTATCCTGAGTACACCGGCACAGCTTATTTGGTCGTATTAAAAAATCAATATAATGGCAACCTCAATCCGCAAGCACTCTACGATTTAGTCAAACGTGAGTATCTACAGCGTTATCATATTGTTTGGTTGAAAACCTTTGGTTTTAATAACACACAGGCAATCGCGGTCCGAAAAGATTTTGCGAAGCAACATCGTCTACACGATATCAGTGATCTAATTCCCATTGAAAATACCCTAGTCATCGGTGCTCCCGCAGAATTTATCAGTCGTCCCGACGCCATGTTAGGATTAAAAAGAGTTTATCATCTCAAGTTCGCCCAAGTACGCAGCATAGACCCCGGTTTGATGTATAAAGCCATCGCCAACAATGCCGTCAACGTTATTGCCGCTTTTTCAACCGATAGCCGCATCTTGGCCTACAAGTTACAAATTTTAAGTGATGATAAACATTTGTTCCCAGCTTATGACGCCGCCCCATTGATCCGCCAATCAGTCCTGCAAGCTCACCCAGAAATCGCATCGGCGCTACGGCCATTACTTGGCCACATCAATGCCCAGACGATGCGCGCACTTAATTATCAAGTCGATGTAAAAAAACGCACGCCTCATGCTGTGGCTGAGCAATTTTTATTACGCAACAAGCTGATTCGTTCAACAAACATCCATTAAGACCAGTGTAAATTCACGGTGTTTTTCTCTTTAATTTATACATCGTTGCTGGCACACTTAACCGCACAAAAAACTGCATCGTGGTTGCAATTGCGGACTGAACTTACACATTAAGGGCCTAAAATTAGACATGGATTTGGCGAATAATAAAACATTTTGCCTTCTCCTTGGCGTGTTATTGTGCACGTGTGGAGGGAATGTGCTGTATGCTGCCAATTCGTCAACAAACCCGGGGCAAAGCCAACCACAAAATTCAAACGTTCACCCAGAGGTTAGCGTACAACTCGTAAACAATGTTGCACTGGCGCCACCATTTAGCTCACCAGCGCCAACACCCACAACATCCTCAAACCCGCGCAAAGCACAGTCAAAACCACGCGTAACATTGCCAAGCCCATTGAGTACGCCACCACCAACACTGATGTCATCTTCCGTACGATCAGCGAATACACCGTCAACAATGATGCAAGCGGCACAGGCGCCCTCTCAGAGCACAGCAGACGCCCAAACCATTAGCTCGTCCAACGGTGAATCATTCAAGACAAATACCGTGCATCGATCAATAAACAAATCAGGCATTCAGCATGGCCCAGACTCAGTTAGCGGAGGTACGCACTACAAGAAAAAGCGTAAACCCTTAGCGTTAGCATTCAAACCCAAAGAAGCACAACAACCCGGATATTATGACAAGCAGTATTATGACGATTACACGCCACCACCGGCAACACCGCCTAAACCAGACTTTGATTCCAAGTATACTTACTTGGATCCCGGTGAAGCAGCACAAGTAATCTCTGACAGCAAAGCCAGAGAAATGACGCTCAATGATGTCATCACCCTAGCCCTACGTAATGACCCCAATATTAAAAATGCTGAAATACAACGTGTCATCGATAAGTTTTCTTTGAAGGCAGCTTATTATGGCTTTCAACCGCAAATTTCATTCGGCGGTACTGTCGCTAGTTATTCAAAATTAGAGGGTGACCCATCAACAAGCACTTATGCCCTAAACCCATCTGTCTCGCTGGCAACACCTTACAGTACTAGCCTCACTGCAACCTCTAGTAATTCAGTCGATCAATACGGCATTTGGACGCCAACGGCATCACTCGAAATGGACCAACCTTTGCTACGCGGTTTTGGCCCTGAAGTCACACAGATTCCACTCGAAAATGCTAAAGATACCGAAGAACAAGCTAAACTCACTTTAAAATCGACTATTATTCAAGAAGTACAAAACGCTATAAGCAGTTACTATGGCTTAGTCAGTGATCGCTATAACATCGAAACTAATCTGCGCTCACTAAAAACCGATGAAGCCACTTTGGCACAAACCATCGCTAAAATTAAAACTGGACAAACCGCGCCAACCGATCGCGTACGCGCAGAAGCCAATATAGCCTCTGACAAGAACAATCTACAACAAGCAGTTATTCAGTATCAAAATGACAAACAGAACTTGTTAGTAACCCTATGGCTGCCAACTGACACCGCATTTACTGTACCTAAAGACGTTAACATCAAACCTGTAGCACTAGAGCCACTCGATGAAGCAGTACAAACCGCTTTAAAATACAATACTGGTTATCAGACTTCCGTCATTGGCTTGCGTTCTAGTTATCGTTCAGTATTAAGTGCTGAAGATGCCCTACGTTGGAAACTTGATTTAAAAGCCACAACTTCGCTGGGTAATGCTCGCGCCGATGGTGAAACAAATACTGGGATTGGTAATTTTGTCAAAGGTGCGGTACAAAACAATGTAAGTTTAGACTTAGACATTCCTATTCGGGATATCACTGCGCAATCGACACTAGTACAAGCCAAGGTCGGCTTAGAGCAAGCAAAAAATACGCTCGATGTCGCTAAACGTGCCTTAATAACTAAGCTCATCACTGATCGACAAACCCTAGATTCTGATGTCAAACAATTATCTTTGTCAGCAACTCAGTTAAAACTAAAGCAAGAAACTTATGACATCGATGCCAAGCAATTTACCTTTGGGATGGTCGACAACTTTCAATTACAAAACGATCAAGACGATGTGACAAGCGCACGCCAAACACTGATTACAGACAAAATTAGTTATATTAATGATCTAGCCACTTATCATGTTGATTTAGGTAATTTACTTGAACAAGAACACGTATTGATTACATATTAAAGAAAACAGCAAGGATAAACTATGCAGCGACTTTTAACCTTATTACTTATCATTAGCTTAGCGGCAAGTTTAAGTGCTTGTGACAATGATAAAGCTAAAAACACTAAGCAAGCAGTTCAACCACAGATTATTACCGCACAAATGAAGCCAAGTACATCAACTTTGTATTTTAGCGGTACTATCAGCCCGTTACGAATCACCCCCGTGGTAAGTCCAATAAAAGGCACCGTCGAAAAAATGTATTTTAATTATGGACAAAAAATCGTGGTCGGCGATAAATTAGCTCAAGTGCAATCAAGTGATCTACAAAAAAACTTTCGTACCGCCTTAACCGACTTTTTAAAAGCTAAAGATGATTTGGATACAAAAAAAACCAACTACAATGGCCAACGTCAATTATGGAATCTTGGTTTCATCGCCAAAAAAGATTATGACAGTGCCAAGAGTGATTATGAAAATGCACAAATTACTTTAGTGCAGAAACGAGATGCTCTCGAGAAACAAATGCGCCAGTTAAAAATCAAGTTAAATGTCAAAACCCTATCACTGTCTGATACTACGACTATCAACCAACTCTTATCAAACAGTTACGACAAACTTACCATCGATTCACCAACAGCTGGAGTTGCCTTATTACCCAGCAAAGAAGGTAGTGGTGATAGCGGTTCAGGCACCGCCCTACAGATTGGAACCCAACTCAAGGAGGGACAAATGATCGTAGGAATCGGTGATTTAGGTGGATTAACCTTAGTAGTTTCCGTTAATGAAGTAAATATCGACGAAATAAAGCCTGGCCAAAAAATCACGGTCACTGGCCCAGCATTCCCACAAATATCACTGCATGGTACCGTTACCTCCGTAGGCAATCAGGCAAAAAGTTCTGGTGGCGGCTTACCAACCTTTCCAATCAAGGTGACCGTCCCTAATCTAACCGCAAAAGAAATACAAAAGATACGGGTTGGTATGAGTGCAAAAATAAAATTAGACATTCAGCATGGCTCTAAATTATCTATCCCAATCACAGCAGTTTACCAAGATAATGGCAAGGATATGGTGAAGATTATCGATCCGAAAACAGGCCAACCAACCCCGGTTGCGGTACAAACTGGTCAGACTTCGTTGGACGCGGTTGAAATACTCAGTGGCATAAAATCAGGAGACAACGTTGTCGTCCCTAATTGAACTCAAAGATATTCACAAATCATATTGGATCGGCGATAAAGAGGAACCTGTCTTGAAAGGTATCAACTTCAATGTCGAGGAAGGTGACCTGTTATCTATTGTCGGAGCATCAGGTTCCGGAAAATCAACCTTGATGAATATCATTGGCTTGCTCGATTCACCCACATCAGGCGAGTATTACCTAAACAGCCAAGAAGTCTCGACCTTGACAGATGACCAACGTGCTTTAACACGTAACCGCACGATCGGTTTTGTATTCCAGTCTTTTTTCCTTTTACCGCGTTTGACCACACTACAGAATGTTTGCTTACCTCACTTATACCGTAATACACCAGCACAAGAATCCCGTGATAAAGCAATGGAAATGCTGCAAAAAGTCAGCATGGATCATCTTCATAAAAACCGACCTAATCAATTATCAGGCGGCCAACAACAGCGGGTCGCAATTGCACGCGCTTTAGTGGGCACACCCAGCTTGATCCTAGCCGATGAACCTACCGGAGCATTGGATTCAAAAACGGGGCGCGAAGTGATGGATTTATTTATTCAACTAAATGCAGAGGACCGTACTACCATCGTTATTATTACGCATGATCCGGCAATAGCAGATGAATGCAAAAAAGTCGTGCGGGTTGCTGATGGTCATGTTGTGGATGTAAGTTAAATCATGGAAAATCATTTTTTACACAAAGCCGGCGTCGATCTCATCCCCCAGATCAAAGAAGGTTTCAATAATTTATTGTCGTCAAAGTTACGCTCATTCCTAGCCGTATTGGGGATCATGATTGGTACTGCATCTGTTGTCGCTATGGTCTCGTGTGGACAATTAGCTACGCGCCAAGCGTTAGCACAGTTTAAAAAGTTAGGCACCGACCTCCTTTCAGTATCAATCTATAGTGATAATCAAGGGCAGGAGCAATCGAATGGTGGCCAAGCGCAACAAAAACTTACCGTAAAACAAGCCATGGATATGACGACAGCAGTGCCTGGCATACTCGAAGTTGCTCCTTACGCAACACTTTTCAACGACACTAGCTATGCAGGAAAAAAACTCAATATAGGTGGCATTATCGGTGCCACGCAAACCTTACAAGACGTCATTAAAATTGACATTACACAGGGCCGCTTTATTTCTTTCTTGGATAAATATGCCTATTATTGTGTGATTGGTAATAAGCTTGCTGAAAACTTAAAAAAGGATGGTTTACTCAATCCTGTTGGTAAACAACTTCATATTGGCAAGAATTTTTTCACTATTATTGGCGTTGCTGGCCCATGGGCCGAAAACTCCTTCTTTAATCAAGATGTCAATAATTCCATTATCATCCCACTCAGTACCGCCACTATCATTAATAAGTATGCCGACATTAATAATCTGGTTTTAAAACTAAACACTGGTGCTGATATTCCAAATATTAAAGATGGCATTAATAAATATATTAATGATCAAGTTAGTGGTAAACGTACATTCATCCGCAGTGCCCAAGAACTCATCGCTAGCATGAAAAATCAACGCAAGATCCTCACCTTATTATTGGCATTGATCGGTAGTATTTCCTTGATCGTTGGCGGTATCGGGGTGATGAATATTATGTTGGTATCGGTAGTAGAAAGGCGCAAAGAAATTGGTATTCGTATGGCAATCGGTGCCAGACGGCGCGACATTCAATCATTATTTTTAATTGAATCTATCGCTCTCTCTCTATTTGGTGGTGGTTTAGGTGTTATTTTCGGCATACTAACGTCGTATTTCGTTGCACTCTTCTCTAATTGGGGCTTTACCATTTTTACCTTACCACCCACCATCGGCTTTGGTGTATCAGTTGCTATTGGGATCTTTTTTGGCTTTTATCCTGCGTATCAGGCTTCACAACTTGATCCCATTGAGACCTTGCGCTCAGACTAATACAACAGAGGCTCGCAGACGCTCAAGCCTGCGAGCCTCTGGAACTAAACTACGCCACCGACTTTAAGAATCTTCATCGCATTCGTCCGCCCGTGCACACCCACCGCATCACCTTTCGTTAAAATCACTAAATCACCTTCATTAACAAAACCACTGGTGTGGACAACTTCCACCGCACTGCGGTTAATCGCTCCTCGCTCTAAAGCTGTCGCATCAAATCCAAGAGGATAAACACCGCGATACAATGTCATTTTACGACGTGTCGCAGCGTGGCGACTTAACCCAAAAATAGGAATACCAGAACGAATACGTGACATCCACAATGGTGTAGAACCCGACTCTGTCAATGCAATAATTGCTGAGACATCAATATGATTAGCAGTATACATGGCCGCCATCGCAACCGCTTCATCGACACGTTCAAATTGACATTCAACCCGGTGCCTTGAGGTTTGTGCAATACGTTGCTTCTCTGCACCCAAACAAATCTCTGCCGCAGTTGCAACTACTTTATCAGGATGTGCACCTGTCGCAGATTCAGCTGATAACATCACCGCATCGGTACCATCTAGAACTGCGTTCGCCACGTCGGATACTTCAGCACGCGTAGGTAAGACATTATGTATCATTGACTCTAACATTTGTGTCGCGGTAATGACTATACGGTCAAAACCACGTGCTTTATGAATAATATTTTTTTGTACGGCGGGTAATTCTGCATACCCGATTTCGACACCGAGATCACCTCGTGCCACCATAACAGCATCCGACGCCAGAATAATTTCATCAATATTATCGACAGCTTCAGTACGCTCTATCTTTGCAATAATTCCCGCATTGCTGCCTGCGGCTTGGAGTAATTCACGTGCTTCATGAATATCTTGCGCATGGCGTGGAAATGAAATTGCAAAATAATCTACTTCTAACTTAGCAGCAAAAATAAGATCCGCTTTGTCTTTATCTGTTAAAGCCGGCGCCGTTAACCCGCCACCTTCACGGTTAATGCCCTTATTGTTAGATAAGGTACCGCCGACTTCTACCCTGCAGATGATCTTATTGCCTTTAACCTGCTTAATGACAAAAACAATACGTCCATCATCTAATAACAATCTATCATCAGCACTCACATCTCGCGGCAGTGTCTTATAGTCAATACCTACTTGGTTTTCATCGCCTGCATCACTGGCTAAATCGGCATCCAATATAAATTCATTACCAACCTTTAATTCCACGCTACCACGTTTAAATTTCGCAATACGAATTTTTGGCCCCTGCAAGTCAGCTAAAATAGCCACTTCACGCCCTATATGTGCAGAACATTCTCGCACCGCTTTAACACGCTTAGCTTGGTCGTCTTGTGTACCATGTGAGAAATTCAAGCGTACTACATCGACACCGGCACGCAGTAATTTTTCTAGACTTTCTTTATCATCTGTCGCCGGCCCCAAGGTTGCAACAATTTTAGTTCTACGCAACTTCGTCATGCTTTTACATCCCTCTTTCTTCTAATATCGCAATGGCGGGCAGTGTCTTACCCTCTAAATACTCTAAAAAGGCGCCGCCCCCGGTAGAGATGTATGCTAGCTTATCTGCAATTTTATACTTTTCGATGGCTGCAAGTGTATCCCCACCACCAGCGATAGAAAATCCACTACTCTGCGCGACCGCTTCAGCGATTGCTTGTGTGCCAGCGCCAAACTGATCAAATTCAAAAACACCCACTGGACCATTCCATAATATCGTGCCTGCATTGGCAATAAGTTGGGCATAGCTTTTCGCGGTATTTGGGCCTATATCTAAAATCATATCGTCCGCACCAACGTCACTCACCGCTTTAACACTGGCATGTGCGCTTGCCGAAAATTCGTTGGCGACGACGACATCACTCGGTAAGGGAATGCTAGCTCCACCCTGTTTGGCTAATTCCAAGAGGCGCTGCGCACTATCCACAAGATCAGGCTCATAAAGTGACTTACCAACCGGTAATTGCTTCGCAGCTAAAAATGTGTTGGCGATACCACCACCAACGATTAATTGATCGACTTTTTGCGAGAGGCTTTCTAATACAGTTAATTTTGTTGAAACTTTTGCGCCAGCAACAATCGCTAGCAATGGCCGTTGCGGATTCGCTAAACCTCTTTTTAACGCGGCTAACTCTTGTATCAGTAAAGGACCAGCACACGCAATAGGCGCATACTTGGCAACACCGTGAGTGGATGCTTGTGCACGGTGTGCCGTGGCAAAGGCATCCATCACAAAAACATCACATAATTCTGCTAATTGCGCGGCTAACTCTGGATCATCTGCTTTTTCGCCTTTACTAAAACGCACATTTTCCAATAACACAACATCACCTGATTCTAAGGCTACGGTATGACTAAGCTCAGCTGTATGTAAACGTACAGGCTGCTGTAGTAACTCAGCTAAACGCTCAGCGACTGGCGCTAATGACAAAGCAGGCTCACGTACGCCTTCTTTAGGGCGCCCAAGATGAGACATTAAAATAACTGCAGCACCCGCGCTAAGTGCTTGTTGAATCGTTGGCAATGCTGCGCGAATACGAATATCACTCGTAATTTTGCCATCTTGTAGTGGCACGTTGAGATCTTCACGGATTAAAACACGTTTACCTTTTAGATCGATATCACTCATTTGTTGCAGCGACATAAATCACTCCTTATGCTATGGTCTTCGCGGCAAGATTGTAACACTCACCCGAGTCGTCTGATATGCTAACCACAAAATAATTACGGCGATAACAGTAATATATCCTTCTAATATCGCTTCATAAACAAGCGCTTAACCTGAAACGTTTTGGGCAAATTTTGGTAAAAACGCTATAATTGCTACTATGTAATCAAGACATTAGGCACAAAAATGAGCTTTTCAAACTTACTAAACGCTAAGCCTCTCATTTTCAGCGCGTTTTTATTGTACACAGGTAATCTCTTGGCTGTCACCATGACCGCAGTGCATATTCCTAATAATGCATTCAATCAACGCGCTCAAAATATGAAAAAACTGGTAACCGAAAGTACCATCATGCCCAATGCCGGCATTGACCTTTCAATCACCTATCACAACTACTCTAACGTTAAAAACATACATCTCGACGCCAACAAAAAAGGGCAATTCTCTACGCCAGATGGTGAATATGATGGACAAAATATTTCTGGGATGGCTTCTTACACCGATAAAAACAATCACGCTTGGTATTGCACATCCATGGTTGTAGCCATAATAGAAGATGGGATATTGCCATTTAAGTGTTATTCCCTCACCCCACAAAATTATCCTAATGGAGAAGCGCCTGCAGCTAGCAGCCTGAGGTAATTATTTTCACTTTGCCACCACTACGATATTCCACTCGGCAATCCGGTAAGTCAGAAGCATAGTAGAATATGGCACGTGGCGGATTATTTAAGTATTTAATGTAAAAATTTTTATTCACCGTATACGCTTTGCCAATACCCGCCGCTGTTGCTGTCGGTATACCTGTACCTGGCTCAACTTGCACACGCTGACCATCCATCTTGACATAGTTTGAGACACGACCCGCGCCCAGCTTATAATCTAGGATTGTCAGCCTAACAGCGCTTTTTAATGCCGTTCCCAGTTGTAGCATCACAGCCACTTTAGCGCGATGCATTAAACCAATGTAATAATCCGTGGCAAATGCAAAAACGCCAATAAATACTAGGCTCAAGAATATAAATTCAATTTTTGTCGCGCCGCGTTGCGTATTATTTTGGGGAACATTCATATAAGTGCTATATCTCCTCTTTCATAAGTTAGTAAAGTAAAAAAACCACCATTGCTAACTAATACCGCGCGCCTGCTTAATTTGCTCATAAGCTTCTCGAATTTCTTGCGTTTTTTCATTGGCAAGTTTAATCATTTCATCAGGTAAACCCTTCGCAACTAATTTGTCGGGATGGTGTTTATTCATCAAACGTCGATAAGCACGCTTAACTTCAGCATCACTCGCAGTTTCGCTTATTCCCAGAATAACATAAGCCGCTTTTAATTGTGCACGTGGGTCACGACGTGGCGCACCTCGGCCTTGCTGTTGGCGGTATGCCCCTTCAGCACGATAATAATCTTCAAAACGTCCATAATCAAAGGCAGCGAAACCAAGTTTTTGCGCAATATATTGTAATAACTCACGTTCATTCGCAGTTAGAGCGCCATCTGCATGCGCGGCTTGTAGTTGAAGGTTAACAAACATTTGTAATAACCACTTATCACCATGACAGGCAGTACGTAAGTTTTGCAAAGTTGCATCAATATCAAAGCTTGCTTGTTTACCTTGATTGAATAAGTTGATTGCCGCACGACGCTGCTCCGCATTCAAGGACATGCGCGTCATAATCATTTCTGCAGCGTGAATTTCTTTTTTGGTAACACGACCATCACATTTTGCTAAATGGCCCATTACCGAAAAAGTGGCGACAAAAAAAGCTTTCTGTGCTTGCGCACGTTGCTGCGGATCCTGTGCAAACGGGATATGCATCCAATTACGTTTGAGACCTTTATCAAATAAATGTCCGACAAAGATGCCCACAACGGCCCCAATTGGTCCCATCAATAAGAAACCAAATAAGGCACAAATGATTTTCCCCCAAATAAACAAATTAAGATTCCTTACTCAGCAGCCGCAGTTTGCACTATAGGAGAGATGGTTTGCGTTGCTGTAGTATTCCTGGGAAACACCTGCTTAATAAAATAGTTCCATACATAACCTGCTGGCAATTGACTAAAGCAAGCTGGGCGTTCACTAATGTCACCCTGATAAGTGCACTGAGTTTTATAGCATGGTGCGCAAGCAAACTTCGCTACTAAGTGATGTTGTTGCTTCCCAAATGTACCAATCAACTGGTTATCGGTAGGGCCATATAAAGCAACCGCTGGGATATTTAACATCGCGGACATATGCGCCAAACCAGTATCCATACAAATATTCGCACTCGAGCACGCAATCACGCCAGCCATTTCGGTCAGCGACAAACGTGGCAACACATAAACATGCGCATGACCTTGTGCTAAACGCAAAGAACGTTGCTGTTCCTTTTCGCTCCCCCAGGGAATAACAACTGATAGACCCGCTTGTGCCGCTAGCGTTAATACTTGACGCCAATTGTCTTCTGGCCAACACTTACTGTCCCAACTCGTACCATGAATAGCCATAATAAATTTATCGGGTAATTCAATGTTTGTTGGAACACAAAATTGATCCGTACCAACACCATAATCAGCAGGACCTTGCGGCATCGGATACTCTAGTGCTTGTGCGAACAACTGACGCAAACGATCCACCGCATGTTGATAGACTTTAACAGAATATTTTTGTTGATAGGCGTAATGTGCAATGCGTTCACGAGCAGAATCACCATCCATACCACAGCGCATACCTCGCGTTAAACGCGTGACAATTGCACTTTTACAATTTGATTGAGCGTCGATCACTAAGTCATACTTATGCTGACGAATATCGCGATAAAACTGGCGCAATTCACCATTACGTAACGTTTGCCAAAGATTTTTCTTCCAACGTCGATGCGCAGAAGCATAAACATGCTTTACATTGGGATGCCAACCCGGGACATTTGCAAAAGCTTCATCAGCAACCCAATCGAATTCGATACCGGGAATTGCCCTAGCGGCATCGGTGACAGCCGGCAAGCCATGCACAATATCACCCATCGATGATAATTTAACGATTAAAACGCGCATAAGCTATAGTCGCACCATGCGTTTAATACGTTTAACACGGGAAGACACGCGATGACGCGCTAACTCTTTTTCGACAACGTCTTGGCCGACAACATAATTTAATTGGATAGAACGCCGCACACCTTCTGCCGGCAAATGGCCATGCCATGAATTATTAGATACTTTGAAAAGTAATAAGGTACCCGCTATTGGTGGTATTTCTTCAATGGTGCTATTGATATCTTGGCCGTCACGTAACAAACGTAAGCGCCCACCACTCGACTCCCATTCTTCATTCAAATACAACAACGCGGTAATCAATTTAGTTTTAGTATCATGATGGATTTTCCCATCGGTCTTACGCACACGCCCACGTACTGTCACCATGGACGGCTTATCCGTTAAGTCGATAGTAAATTTATCCTCAATTAACTGACGCAGCCCGGGGCCTTGCATTTCTGCCAATAATTTTGCAAATTGGCCACGGCATTCAATTTGGCTGGTTGGTAAGCTGCCCGCATCACGAATATCGGGAAAATCAGCGATAATCTTGTCTATCTGCTGGGGTTGCAGAAAGTCTTTTACCACCACATATTCGAAGGGCTCGCGCACAGGCTCTGCATCAGCTAGTCTATCTAATTGAATTAATTGTGTTTCTTCAATGGTGTGCATCATCATCTCTCGTCATAAAGTTGGATAATTATCGCTTATTTTCCGTACACGAGCAAATGCTTATAGGCGACAAACTCCATTCGTAGACTACTGTCTCTGCGTCAAGCTCAGATGTAGCCCGGATAAGTTGCGCAGCACGTCATCCGGGAACAGCAATCGCAAACACCCGCCCCGGATGACGCTGTCTCTGCGTCAAGCTCAGATGTAGCCCGGATAAGTGGCGCAGCAACGTCATCCGGGAACAGCAATCGCAAACACCCGCCCCGGATGACGCGCGTCCCGCGCTTATCCGGGCTACGGCTTACTGTCTTCTGGTCAAGCCCAGATGTAGCCCGGATAAGTGGCGCAGCAACGTCATCCGGGAACAGCAATGACAAACACCCGCCCCGGATGACGCTGTCTCTGCGTCAAGCTCAGATGTAGCCCGGATCTGAGAGATCGGCGCGAATTTATGAACATATCTGGCACTCCTGAGCAAACAGCTGTAGTTTTATTAAAGCGCTTTTGAGTTTCTTATAGTGAAAGTATTGATGTCGCCTGACGAGCTGGCAAGCAAGATA
>JAJFKG010000025.1 GCA_021773335.1 Gammaproteobacteria bacterium | reverse complement strand
GCGTTGGCGCAATGATGGGAACTTAGAATACATTGGACGTAATGACTTTCAAGTGAAGTTGCGGGGTTATCGGATTGAGCTGGGTGAAATAGAGAGTGCCCTGAGGGAGTACCCGGGAGTTGAGCACAGCGTGGTTGTGTTGCATAAGCGCGAAGAGCACAAGCATTTAGTCGGCTACTATGTGGCTAGTGAAAGCATAGAAGAAGATGCCCTACGGGGCCACCTGCAAGGTTGTCTGCCGGATTACATGGTCCCGAGTTACCTGCTCAAGTTAGCACAGTTACCCCTGACCTCCAATGGCAAGTTAGATCGCCGTGCGTTACCGGCCCCGGAGCTCAGTCTGCGACGTGGTTATGTGGCCCCGCATGATGAGTTGGAAGGGCAGTTGTGTGGACTATGGCAGTCGGTACTGGGATTACCGCGAGTTGGCGTGCAGGATGATTTTTTCCGCATAGGTGGTCACTCCATTACTGCAATTCTTCTTGTGCACGAAATTAGTCACCAAATAAATCATGTAATAACATTAACTGACCTTCTAAAGTCGAGAACTATTGAAAAGCTAAAAGCGACCATTTTGAGCGAAAAAACACCTGAGCTTATCACTAAAAAGTCTGATGCCATGCCTGTTCTATCTTTTGCACAAGAGCGGTTATGGTTTATTGAGCGCTATGAGGAAGGTACAAATGCCTATAATATTCCCCTGGCTATGGAGTTAAACCCCGATATAAATGTGGAAATATTTAAACGATGTATCCACAGTATTATAGAGCGCCATGAAGTCTTAAAAACTGTGTTTAAAACAAATGGTGATGGTATTTCATATCAAGAAGTTCTAGAAAAAAAACCTGACATAATAGAAGCTTATTTAAATGATGACGAATTTAACAAGCATTTAGCAAAGGATGTTAATTATGTGTTTGACCTTGAAAAAGCACCTCCAATCCTTGTTAAGTTTTATTATGTTAACAAAAAAATATATGTGTTAATTAATGTCCACCATATTGCGTTCGATGGATGGTCTGTTAGCATCCTTAATCGAGAGCTAGAAGCTTATTACTATTTTTTTACGCAAAATAAAAAATTGGAGTTGCCAGAGTTAGCTGTTACCTATAAGGATTTTGCGAGATGGCAAAGGGAATATTTACAAGGCCGAGAGCTGGAAAAACAAGTTGCCTATTGGCAAAAGGCCATGTCTGGTTACGAGCTATTAAACTTTCCTTTGGATAAGCCACGGCCTAGTGAGGTGGATTATAATGGATGTAATATTAAATTTGAATTGGATGTCAATTTTTCAAATAAATTAAGGCGATTAGCAGAAACGAAAAATACAACATTATATACGATATTACTTGCTGCATTTTATGTTCTGCTTAATAAGTATACAAGCCAGAATGATTTGATAATAGGAACACCAATAGCAAATCGCCATTACAGACAAATTGAAAATCTGATCGGTTTTTTTACTAATAGTGTTGTTTTAAGAGCTAGCATTGATTCCAATCAAGATATTAATAGTTTTTTTGATCAGATCCATAACCTCATGATGGAGGTACAAAGCTATCAAGATTTACCTTTTGAAAAGTTATTAGAAGTTCTGAGTGTAGAACAAGACAGAAGCCGTCACCCTATATTTCAAATAATGTTTGGGGTGCAGGAGTTCACTTTATCTAATAGCCAAACATTATTTAAACCAATAGACATATTAGAATACTATAAAGTTGCAAAATTTGATTTAAGCTTGTTTGTTGAAACTGGAAATGAAAGCTTATCTGGAAATATTAATTATGCAACTCACTTATTTGAAGAGAACACAATAAAACAATTAAAAAATCATTATTGCTACATTTTGGAGCAGATTGTCGAAGAACAAGCTCAGAGTATTCAATCGATAAAATTGTTAAAAGCAGATGAATACAGGAAGATTACGTATGATGGGAATAATTTGACTAACTACCCTCTGCAAGCAAAGACGATTGTACAATTATTCGAGAGCCAAGTAGAGAAATATCCACAAGCAATAGCAGTAACGTATGAAGGTAAACAATTAACATATCTTGCTCTTAATGAAAGAGCTAATCAATTAGCGAGATACATCCAGAAAACATATCGTGAATCCGAACACGATCTGCTCAATAAAAGCTTTTTAGTAGTATTGCTAATGCAAAGAAGTGATGACATGCTTTTAGCTATACTTGGGGTTTTAAAAGCAGGATGCGCATATGTGCCCATTGATCCTAACTTCCCTAAAGATAGAATTACTTTCATATTAGAAGACACGCAAAGTAAGCTTGTTCTTACACAAAAGCCATACCAAGAAAGATTGCAAGCCATTTCTACTAAAGTTAAGAAAGTTGTACTAGAGCTCGCTGAGTATCAACATGAGAATGCAGTTAATTTGCTACCACAAAGTAACCTTGAAGATTTAGCCTATGTGATTTATACCTCAGGAACAACAGGTAATCCAAAAGGCGTGATGATAGCTCATGGGGCGTTGGTGAATGGTTTGGAGTGGATGAGAAATGAATATGATTTTAATAAGAATGATAATGTGCTGCAAAAAACTCCCTATGTGTTTGATGTGTCAGTTTGGGAGTTGCTATTGCCACTAATATGCGGTGCGAGATTAGTGTTTATGGTGCCTGGTGAGCACCTGTTCCCAGATAAAATATTTAGTGTTATTAAAAATGAAGACATTACAAGGGTGCATTTTGTCCCATCGATGCTAGATGAATATCTAGAGTATGTTTCCTCAGAAGTTGAGAGTCGGGAGAGAGATTTTGGATTGATTTCCGTTTTTTGTAGTGGCGAAGCACTGACAATGCCTGTTTATAATAAGTTTAAGCAACACTACCAAAACGTTTTGCTTCATAATCTTTATGGGCCCACGGAAGCCACTATTCATGTTAGCTTCTTTAAGTGTGACGTTGGAATTGAAAGAATATATATAGGCAAGCCTATTAGTAATACCAAATTGTACGTCTTAGATGAGTCCCTACAGGTAGTACCGATAGGAGTGATTGGTGAGTTATACATTGGTGGTGCGGGTTTGGCACGGGGTTATTTGAATCGCCCGGAGTTAACCGCACGCAGTTTCATCACAAACCCCTATGCGAGTGATGAGGATAAGG